>CALDSX010000015.1 GCA_937924445.1 uncultured Chthoniobacterales bacterium | reverse complement strand
ATCCGCCTGATCTCCCGGCAACACCTCCGCCGCCACGATCGTTCCGGTGTCCAGATCGGTCACCGCTTCGGGCTTATAAAGCATATCACAGGCTCCGTCCTTGGTCTGGCCCACCTTGGCGTCCTCGGCATGAGGGTTTTTCCAGTCTTTGTTGCTGGTGCTTCTTGCCGGCCTCTTTTTGTCGAACCGCCTCACCGCCTCCCCGTCCTCCGGATCCACCCCCGCCTCGACCGCCACCCCCTTGACATGCTTCCAATAGGATTGCTCGGTGTTGCGGTGTTCCAGACTCCGCAGGCTGGCATTGACTTCAATGACGCTCAAGTCCACCCCCAGGTTTTCAAAAAATCCCACCATCAGCATCTTGAAATAGACCACCGGGTCAATCCCGGGCCTTCCTCCCCGATCGGCTTCCCGATAGCTCGGTTCTCAAACACCTACACTTTCTGGGCAAATCCCATCTTGGCCAACGTCTCGTTGAGTTTAGCGTTAAATCCCCGCCCTCGCGAGGTTACCATATGCTTGCGCTCAACCCCAAACTCTCCTTGATCTTCTCTCCCAAGTCGCTCCTCAGACAATTTTATCTCCTATCATGCCTGCCTGACTTAGGCAAGGTTTCTCAAAAGTCTGTTAGGGGCAATCGCGTTGCGATTAAAAATCTCTCGACGGGATTCCAATTATGACCACCCAAGTTTTCGCTCTCAAACTTCCACTTTGCAAATGATTTGACATCCTAAAAAACGTTATTTTACTATATTTGTTTATCAACTTTAGAAATTTAAAGAGGTGTTTATTCCCGAATTTCTTCTGCTCTAAAGTTCCCCTCAAATGAAAAAAAAGGTATTTCTTCTTCTCTTGCTGATCCTTGGTCTCGTGATGGTTGGCGCACTTCTTCTATCAAAAAAACCAGAGGTAAGGACCAGCAAATCTCAGCTCCCCTCTGCCATTCATGAGACGAAAGAAAATTCTTTTCCCGCCGGTGATGCTAATCTGAAGAGCAATCGGCCTGGCGCAGCGGAGAGTGTGACGGCTGATGCAGGAGGAAGCACGCCTTCTTCATCTACAGCCCGAAAAGCTGGAACTTCTGATGAACAAACTTCAGGTTTCGAAGACCTAACCTCTTTGCATAGTGACTCCTCCCACGACACGTTGCCCTTAACCCCGATCGGCCGGGTTTTAGCCGATGCGACAACGGTGTTCGGTCCCATACAAACACCCGAGGGCTCAGTTCGGGTGGTGCGTTCTGTCGGTTTAAAATATCCTTATCTGCGCATTCTCGAATCGGACTCTGTTGACGGGAGAGAGAAACAGACCAGTGTGATGGTCGCCGACCATCTGCTCGTCAAAAACGAGACGCAGTCCGATGAACGAGATTTCATCGCCCGAGTGCAAGGCATGGGCTACTCGGTTCGTAAAAAAATGCTAGCCCCTAAAACTTATATCATCTCTTTTGAAGGCGAACCAGAGACGCTGGCCAGCCGCTTTGAAAAAGCTCTAAATGCTCTGACTGTTTTGGGGCGGACCGAACCGGATTACTTGGTCGAGGCGCTGTCGGTTCCAAACGACACTCACCTGAATCACCTGTGGGGAATGAATAACCTTCATGCAGCGCTTATTACCGTAGGCAACAAAACATACTCGGGTAGCTCCCTCATGGCTTATTCACCACTCCTTCCAGCGACAGGTCTAACAGCGCCACTGGTTGATGCGAAGCTTGGTAAAGCGGGGGATTTCCCCCCCTCAGCGGCCGGGTCAATTGTCCTTATCAAAAGGGGCGAGATCTCATATGCGGATAAAGCGAGAAATGCCAGAGCAGCCGGAGCCGTGGCAGTTTTAATTTACCACGACTCAAGCAATATCCCCAGTATGTATGGAAGCCTCAGAGATTTTGGAAATTGGCTGCCAGTTCTAGCTTTGAACAATCAAAACGGCTTGGCTTTGCTGCCTCGCGTCGGAGAGTCAGTTACGCTTTCGATGGCATCCAACGGTGCTCATATCTCTGCTTTGGAAGCCTGGGACAAACAGACTGGCTCGACCAACATATTAGTCGGCGTTATTGACACAGGGATTGATTACACTCACCCTGACCTTGCCGCAAATATCTGGGTGAACCCGGGCGAAAGCGGTCTTGACGCCAACGGCAAAGATAAAAGAACAAACGGAATTGACGACGACGGAAATGGTTTTATAGACGATGTCCACGGGTGGGACTTTGCCAACGACGACAACGATCCGATGGATGACAACCGTCACGGCACTCACTGTGCGGGAACTATCGCAGCTGAAGGTAACAATTCACAAGGGGTGGTTGGGGTTGCTTGGAGAGCCCGCCTGGCAGGAATTAAATTCCTCTCAGGCATCGGCAGTGGTTACATTTCAGATGGTGTGGATGCGGTTTACTATAGCACGCTGATTGGAGTTCATATCACATCAAACTCTTGGGGAGGTGGCCCAAAACTTCAGGCTTTGATCGATGCGATTGAGGATGCCAATCAACATGGGATTCTCTTTGTGGCAGCGGCCGGCAACTCAAACAATAGCGATCCGGCATTTCCTGCGGGATATCCAAATGAGAATATCATTTCTGTGGCAGCGAGTGATGCCTGGGACAATCGCGCCTATTTTTCTAACTACGGCCTTCCTCATACCGACCTTGCAGCACCGGGCGTATTTATTTTAAGCACCGTTCCGGCGGCAATTAAATCGCCGCCTTACGACGCCCTGAGTGGCACCTCCATGGCCTGCCCACATGTGGCCGGTGTGGCGGCCCTCCTAAAATCTCAGGCGCCAGGAATGACGCATCTGGAAATTCGTGAACGAATCCTCGAGACAGTTGATAAAATACCATCACTTACCGGTCTTGTCGCCACCGGAGGTCGCCTCAATGCAAACGCCGCTCTCGAAGGTATCCCGAGCAGTACAAAACTCGAATTGGCGTCCTTTGAAGTGGATGACTCTACAGGTGGGAATGGTGATGGGGTTGCAAATCCTGGCGAGAGCATCCAGTTTTATTTTACCTTCAGAAATGTTGGTTACGAGTCTGCAAACAACGTCTCTGCTACCCTACAATCGGCTGACCCCCACGTAACTATATCGAATTCCACAACAAATTTCACACAGATTCCAAGAAGAGGCCAAGCGACTGCGAGTTCCCCCGTCGTAATTCAAATTTCACCCTTCGCGCCGACCCATCATAACTTCTCAGGGACTCTGGTTTTGACAGATTCCCAAGGTCGTATAACAAACGCCAGTTTTACACTCCCCATCTCGATTTCATACCGAGTTAGTGGAAGTGTCATATTGGATGGACAGCCAAAGGCCGATGCCTTGGTCGAATTCTCCGGACCCTTAAGCGGCACGCTAACAACCGGGCCGGGGGGAAATTTCGAGTTTTTTGTCTGCAATGGAAATTTTTCTCTGACAGCGCAGGTCGCTGGGGAGCCATATTCGAAGACCAATGCTCTTGTCTTCTCCACTCCGGGCGATGTCTCTGGTCTTGTTCTTTCGATGCAGACGGCGACAATATCGGGCATTGTTAAAGATAAGCTCAGTGGCTCGCCGGTGCCACTTGCAAAAGTTATATTAAAAGATGTTACAGAAAAAACAGTTTTCGCCGGAGCGGATGGTCGGTTCTCTTTAACGCGAATCTATGGACGCAGTCAGACTTTTGATATTTTTGCCGAGAAACGACCGTTATATACTTTTCCAACTTCAACCACTCAAGTTACTGTCCCGCCTGATGCTCTGGGGTTAAATTTGCAACTGGGAAACCCGTCTGTTTCCACAGATGTTCCTTTCTTAGAAATCAACCTCAATCCTGGAGAAGCTGCACGGCGAGTTCTGACACTGAGCAACTTCGGCGGGGGAGATTTGGCCTGGTCACTCACAGGTATTGTCAATAAATTTGGCACGTCAGGGCAGCTTTTGAAAAGGTTCGACTTTCCAGAATCCCTGTACTTATACCCCGAAGGCGTTGCATACGATGGACGTTATTTGTATGCTTACGATGGCTTAAATAGCCCTTCATCAGGCGCACTCTATAAAATTGATCCCGAGGCTGATCCGGTCGCAAACCCGACAGGGGTTGTTCAGACGCTCAGGGTGTCTGATATTATTCCAGGCTTCAATGCCTATTATAGCTGGTTAGGATGTTATGACGGACAATTTCTGTGGTTCCAAGTTCCGGTTAATCTGCCGAATAATATTAATCGCAAAATCATAACGCTGGTGGCGGTGGATCCGGAAAGCGGAATGATCGCAAAGACATTGAACATTGATC
The DNA here is from genome assembly GCA_937924445.1 of uncultured Chthoniobacterales bacterium. GTDB lineage: Bacteria > Verrucomicrobiota > Verrucomicrobiia > Chthoniobacterales > CALDSX01 > CALDSX01. The sequence goes on along the minus strand of CALDSX010000015.1, from coordinate 61,949 downwards.
CGCGCCTTTATATTCAGACAACAGGAGATTGGCTTTATGGAGGTGAGGCCAATCTCGAGGCTTTCGGTGAGAACGCCTTTTGGTTTCGCACTATGCAGGTGGATGCGGAGGAGGCTGCCCTTAAATATTATATCACGAAGGTAGATCACAACACAGGAGAAGTGATCGCTCAATTTCCGGTTCCAGCAGAGTTGGTAGCACCCAATGATCAAAATTTAAGGCCCAGCTTTTCAGGTCTCGAGTACAGCGGAGGTGCTCTCTGGCTCATTCAAAATCATCACGCTAATTACCCAAATTCGCAAATTCCTGTTTTTCGCAAGATTTTTAAAATCGATCCTAAATCAGGCGCTGTTCTGGATACTATAAACGCTCCAGAGCGTGGCAATGTAGGTATTGTGGCCGATTTAAAAGGGGCCCTGTGGATCTGGAGTAACTATAGAGAACTCGGCTCATCCGTAGAAGAGAAATGTCTTTCAATGATTGACTCCGGGGAGCGTTTCTGGCTTTTTGCTGACAAGACGATCGGAAAAATTGCTGAAAATGGCTCTTCAGAAATAGAAATCAATATCGACGGAACCATTTTAGGGAATGGAGTGCATCACGGAGCGATCCATATCAGCACGAACGATCCTGAAAAACCGGTTTTTATCCTTCCAGTGATTGTTTCTGTTGGTTCATCTCTGCCGGGTAATGAAATCCCTGTCATCAGCGCTGCCACTCCTCCTTCACCTGTTGAAATTTCAGAGACGGAAACTTCAACTTTTTCTATCTCAGCATCAGACAGCGACGGAGATCCTCTCAGCTACGTCTGGTCATTAGACGGTAAAACTATCCCCGGCGTTACAGGTTCTTCATGGCAGTATCAAACCAGCTACAAAGACGCTGGCATCCACGGGGTGGCCGTTTCTGTTACTGACGGAAGAGGCGGAGTCGCGAGCCATTTATGGCAGGTGACAGTTGTAAATACCAATCGCCCACCCATAGCTCAGAACGCCTCCTATTCCGTCGCAAATCACGAGAGCATTTCCATCAAGCTTGAGGCTTCAGATGAAGACGGCGAGCCGTTGACCTGGACTCTCTTGAACAGCCCAGCCTCCGGCACTCTGAACGGCACGGCACCAGATCTTCATTACACCCCCGCCCCAGGGTATCTAGGCACGGTGAACTTCGAGTTCAAGGTAAATGATGCAAAGGACGATTCTAATATCGCAACTGTCACCATCTTTGTCGGCAACCGTGTGGCAGTTGTCAGTGGCGGGCCTTTCAATGTCTCCACTTCCAACGGACAAACCGTCACCCGCACATTCACCCTGAAAAATGACGGAAGCCTGCCTCTTCTTTGGACCTCCCCCGTTGCCTCACAGAACTTGCCACTAAACGCTGGCCGCATAATGACCAAGGTCGGCCCCATTCCAGATTTTTACAGCTGGGTAAGTATGGGGCTTGATTTCGACGGAGATCATGTCCTCTGGGGCAGTATGAAGTTGGGAACACATAATGAATGGCAATATTCCGGAATTGCCAGGCTGAATCCGAACACCGGGGCTCTAGTGGGGAATTTGTTTCCTACAGCTGTAACAAGAGACGAATACTTTTTTAAGTATCATTACATTATGAAAATGGCTTACCAGCAGGGCATGATATGGGCAATCAACACTAATTCTGTATCAACAGGCCTTGGCAACCAAATCACACAATACAGGGTAGATGAAACAGCGAATAGACTAGTTACAGTAAAGAGACTCCCATTTGTAAGAGGGGAATTACCTCAAATGCCCGATGGACTTGCCTTGGGTATGGAGAGTCTCTGGGTAACCGGGCCACAAGTTCCTGGGCTTCCGGATTGGTGCGGTATTTACCGTCTCGAACTTGGAACGAAAACGCGTATTGCACGTTTTCCAGGTCCGCCGGAATATTTGATATATGGTGGGCCTGCTTCCTATTGGAACGGAGCCCTGTGGCTTTCCAATGCATCATCGGGTAAATTTTACAAAGTGAATCCTTTCAACGGACAAACACTGCAGGAAATTCCCTTGGTTCAAAATCTGAGTTTCGAGGATTTGGCTGCTGATAATGAAGGCGGTATCTTTGCGAAGAAAGGCGCTTATTTTTATCGTGTGGATACTGGAGAATATGTCCGTATGTCTCCCTCATCTGGTTCGATCGCGCCTGGTGAGACAAAGACAATCACGGTCACATTCGACCCAATGCGTTGCGGCGTGGGTATACATCAGTCAGAAATTTACGTTCTGACAAACGATCCGCACAACCCCTCTACAACAATCCCGGTAATCTTTGAAGTGACATCTTCCGGTATTGGGAATCCTCCTCGTATCATTGGCTATGACCCGGCCTCTCCTGTAACGACTAAAGCACGAAAACATCTAAAGCTAACAGTCGCCGCAGAGGATCTCGATAACGATCCCCTCACGGTATACTGGACAGTAAATGGCGCCGTTCAACGACTCTACAACGATAAATTCACCTTCGATTTCATAGCGCCTGATACCGGAGGTAACAGCACTATCGGTGTGACAGTGAGCGATAATAACGGCAATTCGGTGAGTCATTCCTGGCTTGTTCAATCAACTCAGGTACCCCTTACTGTAGAACCTCTGGCTCAGCCAGAATCAGGTCCTGTGCCTTTGAATGTCGCGTTCAAAGCCTATGTAGACGGTGGTATTGGAACCGACGGGCCTTATTGCGCTGAGCCGGGCATGGTCGTTATTGAAGCTGAAAATTATCATCGGTATAAGGATTACAGGAGTGGACGCACAAGTGCATACTTACTGAACTCATCGGCACCCAGTGGTGATTCCGTTGATGGTATATTATACACGTGGATAATGTCTTCGACTTATCCACCTCCAGTCTTGCAGTGGAGTAATACTGCAGAGGTTGAATATGACATTAATTTTCCGACATCTGGCACTTATCACCTCTGGATGCGAGTCAGCAGCGATAATAACAATGAAAATTCAATCTGGGTTGGTATGGATGGAACCCAAGTTGGTGGAGCTTTCGATGACGTAGATGGGGAACCGAAGTTTGAGTGGAGATGGGTGCGTCATACAGAGACCTTTAACGTTACGTCAGGAATGCATACGCTAAATCTCCGTGCCCGGGAACATGAATACAGGGTGGATCGCCTTTTGCTTACGACCGATGAAACGTTCACTCCAACCGAGGTCGGACCTCGCTGGAAAAGCCCAGGACTGCCTAAATTCAATTACTCCTGGTCTTTCGGTGACGGAACGCCGGAAAGTAGCCAAATGTCACCCGTGCACACCTATGTCGCGCCCGGTTTATATACGGCATCCTTAACCGTGACCACCGCTGACGGTCAGAGCGCCACAGGAAATGTGACTGTGCGTGTGCAGAATACCTACAGCAACTGGGCGGCCACTCACCTTGAGTCCCTGCCTGAAAATCAACGAGGACCTCTGGATACACCTTCGGGCAGCAAATATCCAAATCTTCTGCGGTACGCACTTGGAATTACAAACCTGGCCGATTCCGGGCAGGGCGTTGTCGAGACAGAAATCACGACAGGCAGTGATGGTAAAAAATATCTGAGCTTGCGCTATCGCAGAGATCCATTGGCTGCCGACGTTGATTTGCGTGTCGAAGTTTCCGCAGATCTCAACGATTGGGATTGGAATGAGGGAAGCGATATCGTCACCTTAATTGAAGAAATCCTTAACAACCCCAACGGCACTCAAACCATCCTTGAACGTGACACGGTGCCGCTTGATCACGCCCAAAGACGATTTATTCGCATAAAAGTCAGTAAAAGACCTTAATCCGCATTTTGGCCTTTTTTTTGATAACGAGGCGCGGCAAATTCCCATTGGGGCAAGGCACGCACGGAGGGGGAGGACAGCCGGTCTGGGAACATGATTGCCCGAGAACCTATTAAGCCCAACCCCGCCACGGCGGGAAAGGACAAGCAGCAGGAGAACGGGTATGAGAAGCGTGGGTAATCTTTAGTTGATCAAAAATATCGCCCAAAAGCCTCCTGGGCAGTTCCACAATTCACCAGTAACCCTTGCCAACTCAGATTTCCGGTGGCTTGCCCAAAAAGGAACGCTCACGATGTTAGCGTTTTGAGTCTCCTTTATGGCCCTTTACGATGAAACGGCTGCATTGAACATCCCGAACATGACGTCGGAGATTTTCGCGCTTTGCGAAGAACCCCTGCCAATCCAATGCAGGCGCCGGAAAAAATGACCGCCACCGCAGCGATGTCTGTGACGGAGAGCCACCAGTCGCTCATGAAGAAACTCCTTTTGGTGTTGGAAAAAGAAGGGATAGACCCTGGAAGGAGAGAACTGCTCCAATCCATGCCAACGTCGTCATAACGAAAAAGGCTGCTACCGCCCAACGCCAACCGCTCTCCGCCTTGATGATGGCCAACGTCGCGCCACACTGCATGCAAAGTGCGAAAAAAACCATCACCGAGACGGCCGTCGGCACTGTAAAGACTGGCTGCCCGAACTGGGGACCGCTCGTCCAACGTGCTTGACGAATTTGAGTGCGCAAATCACTGCTCTCTTCATCGGCATCACCGCCCAGTTGATAGATCACTCCTAGGGTTGAGATAACCACTTCCCGCGCAGGAAAGCTGGCTAACACAGCAACGGTTATTCTCCAGTCAAAACCTGCAGGATGAAACAACGGCTGAAGGAAACGACCTGCACGTCCCAAGAGGCTGTTCTCGATATGCACTGCAGCAATCCGTTTGTCTAAAGCCTCGGCTAGTTCTCCTTCACCGGATGCAATAGCGGCCTCAACCTCGGCAGGGTTTAGACCCTGCGAAATTGTCTCTTCAAGGAATCGCTGTTTCTCCTCTTGCTCGAGCCGGACGTCTCTCGGGAAGTAAAGCAGCGCCCAAATAATAATGGTGATACAAAAAATAATAGTGCCGGCATCCGTCAAAAATCTACTTGTTCGTTGCCATAGTCTGTATAGAACATCGGTAAGGGAGGGCAACCGGAAAGGAGGTAACTCCAGTAAAAAGGGTGGAGGCTTGGAGCGCAGGATATATTTATTTACAATCCATATAAGAGGAAAAGCCACGATTGGGCCGAGCATATGCATGGCAAAAAGCACCATCCCTGCCACATGCGGGCCGTAGATAGGTTCAATCACCGCCCCGATCATTACAACATAAACCGGCAGTCTTGCGGAACAACTCATCAGCGGTGCGATAAAAATAGTGGCAAGCCGAGTTCTGCTCTCTTCAATCGTGCGTGCGGACAAAATCCCGGGTATCGCACAGGCGAAGCTAGACATCAGGGGCACAAACGATTTGCCGTTGAGACCGCACCAGCCGAAAATTCTGTCAATCAGAAACGCGGCCCGAGAGAGGTAACCGCTGTCCTCCAGCAGTGAAATCAGAGCGGTGAGTATCAGGATTTGAGGCAAAAAAACCGCGATCGAACCCAACCCTGCAATCAAACCATCCACAGCAAGGCTCTTGAGCATGGGAAAGGGTTCGAGCCACGCTTCGATCTTCTCCCCTGAGAAAGAGGTTAAATGCTCGATCCCCTCTATAAGTGGCGCAGCCCAACTGTAAACCGCTTGGAAAACCCCAAACATAACCAGAACAAAGATGACCAGCCCCAGAAGTGGATGTAGGAGCCATGCGTCCGCACCGGAATGTCTTTGTTGCGTCGTTTGGTGAGAACGCTTAACCACCCCGTCGAGAAGTTGTTTTATGTGTGCAAAGAGTAGGACAGGTTCGGCTGTGGTTGGATGGTAACCATCTTGAAGGAGTAAATTTCGGGCCGACTCAAGAACGGCGGGTCGATGAGCTGGCTCAATGCTGATGAATTCGGCGGCTCGGTTATTTGAATCAAAAAGAAGACGCTGTGCTAAAAACCGGCAAGGTTGCCCCGAACTGTTAGTGGCGTAGGGTTGGAGTCGTTCGATAGCGGAGCGCACCGCCGGAGGCCAGTCCGGTTCGGGTAGAGTAACTTCGGATGTGAGCGCGTGGGCCAGCGCCTCTTTGAGTTTTTCGATTCCCTCACCGGAGCGTGCAACAGTGCCAACCACTGGAACGCGGAGGCGACGGCCAAGTTCCTCCAGGTCCAGTTGAACTCCATTTTTCCTGGCTTCGTCGAGAAAATTTACTGCAATCACCACGGGAACCCCGAGAGGGGCGACCTGGAATGCGGGGATGAGCGACCGTTCAATGCGGGACGCTTCGACCACGCAGAGTACCACATCTGGGCGACGCTCGATCCCTGCCTCTCCAGTGAGAGCGGAGAGAGTGATGAGTTCATCGGGGGAAAGGGCATTTAGGCTGTAGGTGCCGGGTAAATCCACGATCTCCGCCATCTGATTGGCGAGGAGCAAACGCCCAACTTTTCGCTCAACAGTTACGCCCGGATAATTTCCGACTCGTTGACGTAGGCCAGTGAGGCGATTAAACACCGTGCTCTTGCCGACGTTAGGCTGTCCGATTACAGCGATTAACGGCAATTTAGGTTCCGACGCCAAGGTAGGAGTAGGCGGAGCCACTTTCATTTGCGGATGAGTGCGGGGTCAGTCTTTGGGTATGTGGTTGGGGGAGATGGAGATTTTGGCGGCTTCTTTGTGGCGAATACCGAATTTGCCGTGGCAATATTTGCAAAGAAGAGGTCCAGAGAGGGGGAAACGTTGCTCGACGAAAATTTGTTGGCCGGGTAAAATGCCGAGGGCCATAAGGCGCTGAGCGAGGATAGGATCGTCACCGAGATCCTGAATTTTTGCGGTAGCCCCTTTACGGAGACGAGAGACGGATGATGCGTGCATGGTGTTATTTAGAATGAATGAGACGCAGTCGCAACTAATTATTTTCTATTTTCTTGGGCTTAGAAACGGCGATCCGGCGAGGTAAAATCGCCACGCCAACTCTTTTCCTCGACTAATGCCCACTCGCGGTCCGGAATGAATCTCCCCTCTTCGAACCAACTCCATTCCTATCCCCCGACTCTTCAACCCACATAAAGACGCCCCATGATAGCGCCCGTCGAGATCCAGCGCCATACAGATTTTGCCGGGTCCGGAACAAAGTTCTTCTACTTTTTCGCGCTTCCTTCTCTGACGCATTAGCGCAAGACCGTAAGTCGGTTCAATCGCACGAATCAAAACAAAGCCCTCGTCGTTGCCTTTAATCAAGACGTTCAGAAGCCAGTAAACCCCGTAGTTTAGGTAGATGTAAACGTCCCCGGCAGAATGGCTTGCAACAAAGTCGCGCGCTCCTTTTCTGTTGAAAGTATGACAGGCGGGATCTCCCTCTACCGCATAAGCTTCTGTTTCAACGATTATACCGCTGCATTTTCCCCAGACCAATTCGCGCCCAAGGAGCGCACGTGCGCAGTCGACGGGGTGTTCTTCAAAAAATTCCCTTTCTAAAAAGCGTTTCATTTGCCTTAAAGACCGCTTGGCAAATCAATAAATTGCCAGGGCAAGCCAAAGTGGCCGCCGAGCGCTTCTGCAAGTGAGCGCACGCCGAACGTCTCTGTTGCGTAATGCCCGGCATAGATCAAATTTATACCTATTTCTTCGGCGGCGGCAAACGTCCAATGTGGCCCTTCCCCGGTGACAAAAGTATCTACCCCTTCAGCCACCGCGCGATGTAATCCACTCCCGCCACCTCCGGTAACAATCCCTATCGAACGCGTAGTTTGCGGGCCAAACGCAAACGTTTTCGGAGCACTCCCTGTGGCTAGCGCGATGCGTTCTTTTAATTGATCCAAAGCTATTTTCACATCGAAACGCAGTCCGATTGCAGCTCCAAACTCTTCGAAAAAAGGTGTGCCGTCTGCCAAACCCAATTCCTTAGCAAGGAGAATGTTGTTGCCATGAACGGGGTGCCGATCGAGAGGAAGATGAGAGGAATAAACTGACAAGCCTGCCAAAAACATTTCTCCAAAGAGCCTGCGTCTTTGCCCTGTCAATGGGCGAATGTCGTGCCAAAAAAGACCGTGGTGCACAACAAGCAAGTCTGCTTTGAGACTGATCGCTTTTCGGATAACGCTCGGTGAGGCGTCTACTGCGGCAGTAATCCGAGAAACGCGATGAGTTCCCTCCACTTGCAGGCCGTTCCATGCTCCGGGATAATCACCACCCTGAGAGATCGCAAGAGTTTCATCGAGCCAACGCACAACCTCATTTCTTTCAGCGCATCGAGCTTCGGTCTTCATATCAGTTCATCCGTTTGAGATGTCATCTCTGCAAGTCAAAACAAGCTTTTTGCGTGAGTTCTTTCAGAGGTTTCTTGACATGCCATAAGTTTTGTTTTCCTTTCATAAGCATAATTCCAGATCCGTCCAGCGTTCTGAGGCTGAGATGGCGGATTCGTAGGCCCTATCGTCTAGTGGTTAGGACACAGCCCTCTCAAGGCTGGTGCACGGGTTCGAATCCCGTTAGGGCTGCCAACTCTTGCGTCGAGCAAGCCCAACACCGCTACAACAGGAAAGAACCAGCCGCAGTAAAACGAGTGTGTGAAATGCGGGATAGATCAAGCGGCGTGAAAATCTTTTGGCGAACAGCTAAAACAAGAGAATTGCTCAAAGTAGTCAAACCTCGCTCCAGCGCAGTAGCGCGGAGGTCAAGCCGTGGGTAAGTGTTGCGCAGTAGAGGCCCCATCGCACCTGGTTAACGGCCGGAAAATGGCCTTGATTTCGGCGATCAGATGAATTCAATGATCGTGTGCACCGGACTATCTGGCAGGGGTGCCTTTTGCTACTCCTGATTCTTCTATTTGTCTCTTGCGAATCCACAGCCCGAACATCATCAGGAAGATACATGGGCTCTCTGGAAAATTTTCAAGGGGGAGGGTGGAATCCATATGCCGAATCTCTGGCACAGATGATCGCCGCAGAGCCCAAGGGGAAATATTTTGTGGGACGTCGTTACTACAAGAATGAATACAAATTCTGGGGCTACGTTCGCAAGTCGGGCGAACCTTGGGCGAGTGCAAAATTGGTGATGCTCAACGAAAACAACATGCTTGCTCCCGACCGCGCCTCGGGACAAATCGGCTCAGATGATGGGGCGGAGTACCATCTTACTGGATATTTCAGCGGGAGGCTTTTGTATGAACCGGCCAGTGATGGTTTTTACCCGGAATTTGTCCTGCAAAGAGCGCAATTAGTCAACCCGACGCCGCTTTCTATTTTCCGTGGTGGTGCGTCAAATAATCCTTATACGAACATCATTCAACGCCCACAATAATTATCAAAAAGAATGAGCCCGAATGTCGATACAGCAAATGAAAAAATTGAACAACAAACGCCGGACCGCGGCGGTGCCGTGGAGGTCGACAGGGATAGTCCAGCCCGGGCACCGGAGCCACCTGATCAGTCTGTTTTAACGCAAAAAGATAAAGGCGCGATTCAGCCAGACGCTCAGCAACTCCATGTGCTTTCCGAAGTTCAAAAGCTAGACGAAGAACAAGGCGGCACAGGTGTCATGGGCCGACGCCCTGCAAAGTCAAAGCAACCCGAGTTTAAGCCCAGAACCCTTCCTCCTGGAGATCCACCGCCTTATCCAGCATTTTTTTCAATGGGCCAGCGCGGCTTAATTCGCGAAATCGGTATTCCGCTTTTCTGGTTCTTATTTGGGGCGCTGATGACATTGATTATTTTTCTCAATGTAAATAAGCATGCTAAAACTTCGCTCCAAACGCCTACATTCGGGTTTGTTGATGTGAACCTCATTCACCAGGCGCTCGGAGCGGAGGAGATTGTAAATAAAAAGCTCGAAGAAGAGATTAAGGATCCTCTTGCTCAGCGTAATGAACTCGTGCGGCGCTACAACACGGAACTAGCCGAGAGAAAACAAAATTTTCCTGAGAACCCGAGCGTTGAAGAAACTGAGCGTCTTGCGGAGTTTCAGCGGCAAGAACAGCAACGCATTGCGCAAATAGACCAGGCGCTTTCGCAACAGGTGACCACGGCTCGCGCGAGGCTGCTCAAACAATTTAACGAAACACAAGTTCGTCCGATGTTGAACTTGGTTGCCCGCGAGAAAAAACTTCTGTGCATCTTGCCACTGTCAAACACTCTTTGGTCGAGCCCGGCGGTTGATGTGACGAACGATGTTCTTGTCAAGCTCAGGGTCACAAAGCCGAGCGATTTTTCCAGTTCACCGGTAGACCTTAAGGATGGGGTGCAACCTCAAATTGAACCATAACATTCTCACAACAAATATTTTTCATAGGCCTATAGCTCATACTGCTGCTCACACCCGTTCTTCTGCGCCTGGTTTTTAGCGGTTGTTGTGGTGGTGCGCTTGCTCGACTCTCAGGGAGGATGTTCCCACACAGCCCTTTGTCTTTATTTGCGGGGTCTTGCCACGCCGGCAAAATTCTTAGATTCCTCGTGAAAAGGGTGAGAAAAGCGAGCTACCCCGTGCAGATTGAAAACATTTCATCCTGTGTTGAAGCGGTTTTCGGCGGCAGAGACAAAAACAGCGAGTTTGAGATGCCAAGAGTTTTTGGTGTGTGCAGGGGTGCTAGCCGCCCGCGGCCAGACGGACGATTTCGAGGCGATCTTTGTCATGGACGATCGTTTCGGGCCATTCGCTGCGGACGAGGGCACGGCCGTTGAGTTCGATGATGACCGGGCGGTAGGCCAGACCAAGGCGGTCGAGTAATGTTTCAACCGATAGCTGGTCGTCTTCGAAAGTTCGCTCCTCGCTGTTCACTCGAATGGTCATGCGACACCATTAAAAACAATTTGCAGAGCCTTTGCCGAGCGCCTGGTCCCAGTCTTTCCAGACTGGATCATAACCTTTGGATTGAAGCAGGGTGGCGATGTCGGCAGCGCTACGCTCATCGGCTATTTCAAATTGCCCGGTGGCTGTTGTGCAGGGTGGTTTGTCGATGAATTCAACGCGCCGCCCCTTAACAGTAAGGTGCAGATCGTCTTGCCCTGCGCCAGTATACCCACCGGGTTCGGTGTGGCTGCCGGCACTCATCATGGTGACACCAAGCGGAATCAGCATTTCACGAAGGCGGGGGCTTTCACGTGTGCTCAGAACAAGCCCAACCTCAGGAAAGGCAATCCGGAGAGCGCATACCAAATGAACAAAATCACGGTCTGCGACAGGATCTGGCGGAGCGAAACCACCGGCCGCGGGCCGGAGGCGGGGAAGACTAATCGTAAGGTGCGCCCGCCAGGCGCGACGCAAAAGATAATCCGTATGACGTGCGAGTGCGATCGCCTCTTCCCGCCAGGGAGCAAGCCCCAGGAGTGTTCCGATACCGATGCGCCGAAACCCGGCGCGAGCACCGCGTTCGGGGCAGGCGAGTCGCCAGTCGAAGTCGCGTTTAGGCCCTGCGGTATGCATTTCGGAGTAGGCCTTGCGGTTGTAGGTCTCCTGGTAAACAACGAGGCCTTCAGCCCCGGCAGAAACCAGCGGGCGATATTCTTCCTCCTCCATGGGGCCCACTTCTAGTGAGAGAGATGGAACGAATCTGTGAAGCCGCGCAATAACCTCTTGAAGATAACCGTTGGAGATAAATTTAGGATGTTCGCCCGCCACCAAGAGGATGTGGCGGAACCCTTCGGCCACCAGATGACGCGCTTCGGCCTCGACATCTTCTGGGGTGAGAGTCACACGGAGAATCGGGTTGTCGCGGGAAAATCCGCAGTATTTGCAATTATTAATGCACTCGTTGGAGAGGTAAAGTGGTGCGAATAAACGCATGGCACGCCCGAAATGCTGGAGGGTGAGACGGTGTGCTTTGGCGGCGAGAGCTTCCAGCCGTTCGGATGTGGATAATTCAGGGGCGAGAAGTTCCTGAAAACGACGGGTTCGTGGGGTGTCGCGGAGAAGGAAGGATGACGCTTGGGGCGAGAGATTTATGCCGGGACGAGGTGCAGCTTCTTCAGTTTGGCCAGCAGAGATCATAAGAAAAGGCAGAGTGTAGAGTCAGAGCAGCGAGGAGTCGGCGAGCAATTCGCGGGCGTGATCTAGAGCTGCCGCCGACTGGCCACCGAGCATGCGAGCTAATTCGCGTACGCGCTCCTCACCAGTTACGGCTTCCAGGCGGGACTGGGTGCGCACGAAGTTGCCTGATCCATAAACCTCTTTACTCACCTTGAAGTGAGCGTCGGCTTTTGAAGCGACCTGGGGAAGGTGAGTGATGACAAGCACCTGATGGGTGCGTCCGATGTAGCGCATTTTTAAAGCAACAGCGTGGGCGATTTCGCCACCGACGTTAGCATCAATTTCGTCGAAGACCATCAGGGTGATGTTGTCTTCGCCGGCGAGGGCGGTTTTCAGCGAGAGCATTACGCGGGAGATTTCGCCGCTGGAGGCGATGGCACGCAGGGGGCGCAACGGTTCACCGGGGTTCGGGGAGAAAAGAAATTCTATCTCGTCAGCTCCGCTGCCTTTGGGTGTGGTAGAGGGGGTGAGCCGAATCTCAAAACCGGTTTTTTTAAAACCGAGATCAGTCAGATGCTCAATCACAGCTTTCGCGAGTTTTGGGGCCGCTGCTTGGCGCTTGGCGGTGAGAGAGGTAGACGTGGCGGCCAACTGCTCGGAGAGAGTCGCGATTTCTTTATTAATTCGTTCGAGCTCGACTTCTCGACCTTCTAAACGTGCCAGCTTTTCCTCCGCCCGGTTGGCAAACTCGAGTGCGGCTTTGAGTGACCCCCCGTATTTGCGTTTGATAGATTCAAGGAGGTTGACCTGGTCCTCGAGGAGTTCGACAGATGCCGGGTCGAAGTCGATGCTTTCAGCGTAGCGTCTAAGTAGTGAGGCGAGTTCTTCCAGTTCGACTGTGGCGGAGCGGTGGATTTCGGCAAATGACGCGGTGGAGGGATCGAGTTTTTCGAGATCGGCAAGAGGTCGGCGTGCGGAGGCCAAACGAATGAGGAGAGATTCGTCCCCCTCGTCGAGAGCATTTACTGCGGCTGTGGCCAGTTCGGCGAGGCGTCGAGCGTTTGAGGCACGGTGATAATCGGCAAGCAGGAGGGCTTCTTTGTTGGGTGGCAGAGGAAATGAACGGATTTCCTGAAGCTGATAACGGAGGAGATCAATTTCGCGTTCGATCGCGCCATCTGAGCCACCGAGTTCGCTGCGGGCAGATTCCAGTTCTTTCAGGCGATTAAAGGTTGCTGAGTGGGTTTTGCGTTCGGAAACGGACCCTGCAAAGGCGTCGAGGAGTTCGAGTTGGCGCTCGGTGGAGAAAAGAGATTGATGATCGTGAGGTCCGTGAAGGTCGACAAGGGCATCGCCCACCCATTTTAATGAGGAAAGTGTGGTGGCACAGTTGTTGATGAACTGGCGCCCGGGGTCTGTGGTAGAAATAGTGCGTTTAAGAATCAACACTCCGTCGGTGCAAGGTTCAATCCCCTGCTCGATAAGCAAAGGATTGAGTTGCAGTTCTGCAGGGATGCGAAATTCGGCTTCTACCATGCAGGTATCTGCGCCGGAACGAATAAGCGATTTATCGGCCCGTTCGCCCAAGAGGAGTTTAAGTGCCCCGAGAATGATCGATTTTCCCGCGCCGGTCTCGCCTGTGATGGCGACGAAGCCAGGGCCAGGGTTCCACTCGAGTTCCTCAACGAGCGCTAAATTTCTGATGCGAAGAGATGAAAGCATTGCCGGTCAGGTCGAACTATGAGAGATTTGTGAAGCTTTTCAAATTATGGAGAGATTGGAAGTCACATTTCTTGGCACAGGCACTTCGCATGGAGTGCCTGTCATCGGATGCCATTGCGATGTCTGCCTTTCGGAGGACCCGCGTGACAAACGGTTTCGATCCTCCGTTTTGCTGCGTCATGGGGGCAAGGCGATTGTCGTCGACACCGGTCCGGATTTTCGATCGCAATGTCTGAGGGCGGGACTTGGGCATCTCGACGCGGTCATTTACACGCATTCGCATACTGATCACATTATGGGTTTCGATGATTTGCGGCGGTTCTGTGATAACGCCGCGGGGACAATCAGGATTTATGCCTCGGCGCAGACGATGACTGATCTTGAAAGAGTATTTCATTTCGCATTCAAAGGCTTTAAAAACGTCCCGGGCTATGTGCGTCCAGAGCCCCTGGTGGTCTCGGGGCCGTTTGAGTATGCAGGATTGATTATTGAGCCCTTTGAATTACCGCACGGCTCATGCGTGACGTTGGGCTATGTTTTTTCAAAAAATGATCGTAAGTTATTTGGCTATTTTACTGATGCCGCAGAGATGCCGCCTGCTGCTTTAAAGGGGGCATGTGGGGTGGAGGTATTAGTTCTTGACGGCCTGAGACACAGGCCGCATCCCACGCACATGAACGTTTCGCAGGCGATCGAGGTCGCTGCGGCGACAGGTGCTCGGCGGACGTATCTCACCCACATTTGCCATGATCTTCCCCATGAAGAAACCGAGCGCAACCTTCCAAAAGCGGTTAGCCTTGCTTATGATACTCTGGTTATCGAAATTTAGGCGGGTGCTCTTGTCCGTGAAGATTTTGGTCGGGGCAGTTGTTCCTGTTGCAGCCCAAAATCTCGGAGTAGCGCCTGACGAAGATTCGTTGGCAAAGTTTTGCGCGGTTCTTTATAACCAGAGAGATCCGAATTCGATTGAGCTGGCTGATTTTTATGCCACTCGTCGGGGAATTCCGAAAGAGCAGGTCATTGGCTTACATTGTCCGGTCGAGGAAGAAATAACGAGAGAACAATTCGAGTTTGAGATTTCGCGTCCGCTGCAAACAGAGCTTACTGCTCGGGGGCTTTGGCAGATGAATTTTTCAACACCTGATGAAGGGCGTGTGGTTTCGAGCCAAATACGTTTCCTTGCCGTGATCAAAGGTGTTCCTCTAAAAATAAAGGCCGGCCCCGCGCCGGAGGGGGATCGGCCGGAACTCGTCCCTGAGTCAGTTCGGGGACAAACCGCGGCTGCGGTGGATTCCGAACTTGCTGCCTTGGGGTTTGCACGCCGACAAGTGAGTGGCTTTGTTCCGAATCCTTACTACCGCAGCTTCCAACCCATTACCGATTTTCGCGATGCACCTGTGCTTCTTGTCGCGAGGCTTGACGGGCCTTCAGAAGCGGTGGTGCGCCGTATGATCTATGATTCGCTCGACGTCGAAAAGACCGGTCTCTGGGGACGTGGTTATTTTGACATGCGCGACATCCAACAAGACGGCTACCGAGAGGGGGACGAATGGATTAATTCCGCCCGTCAGAAGCTTATGCGCGCAGGCATGCCAGCTGTTTGGGATTGGCGAGAGAAAACTTTTGCGACCGAGTTTCCGATGGATGATGCGGCGATCTATTTTGGTTGGTATTCCGCTTCGCTTTGCGGCCCGGTGCTGCGTTCGGAGTTCCAGTTCACAAAAGGTGCCGTGGCGGCGCATATTTTTTCATTTAGTGCCAGCACACTGCGGGATTCGAAAGGGAGCTGGACAGCGGCATTGCTTGACAGAGGAGCCGCGGCAACATTTGGCAATGTCTATGAGCCGTTTTTGCAATTTACCACGCAGCCGGATTTGTTCACCGACCGATTGATTTATGGAATGACCTTTGCCGAGAGTGCTTATGCGGCGACCAGAACGCTCTCATGGATGAATACTTTCATCGGTGATCCGCTTTATCGCCCGTTTGCGGCGTGGAATGCTCCTTTCGAAGAGCCTCAGGCCCCCAAAGGTTCAGAGGAATTTGTTTTGATCAGAAAAGGCCACAAAATGTGGTTTAACAGCGGACAGGCGGCCGGGCAGGAATATTTGTCGACCGAAGCCCAACGGACCAAGAGCGGCGCAATCTACGAAAGTCTCGGAAGTCTTCAGCTCGACGCCGGAGATGTTGTCGGAGCAGCGCGATCATTTGCGAAGGCGCGTTCTTTTTACAATCGGCAGGCTGATCTTGTTAGAACCTATTACCAACAAGCGGAATTTTTCCGTCGCAAGGGCCGAAAGCGCGATGCCTTGGATTTGCTCGGCCAATATTTTCAGAACAATTCCTCCTTGCAGGAATCGTTCGCCTTGAAAGATTTGCTTCTCGAGATCGACCCGCCGCTGCCAACGCCCGCGCCTTCTGTGCCTCCGCGTCGTTAATTTTCTAAGGGGCTTGCCCGCGGAAGATCTCAGCGTATGCTGTTGTGATGATGGACGAGGAATTGCAGTCGCTTTTAGCAGGAAAATCTTGCACAATCAACCAGACAACCAAGCTTCAGGCTTTGCGGCCAGGTTCCTGGTGTTCCCATAGGAGCTGGGGTTTTGGGAGGGTGGCTTCATGGAACACAGATCTGGGTCAAGTGATCGTTGATTTTGAAAAGAGACGAGGCCATGCAATGGACGCACTCTACGCCGCAGATTCCCTCTCGCCCGTCGCCGAAGACCATATTCTGGTGCTCAAATCTACCGATCCGGAGAGCTTCAAAAGCCTTGCTCTGGGCGATCCCGCAAGCTTTATGCGGCGGGCTTTGGGAAGTCATGGAGGCAGCGCCACGCAGGATTCTCTGAGTGCCATTCTCTCCGGCGTTTTTGACGACGCTGCCATCAAAAAGTTTTGGGAGAACACAAAAAAAACACTTAAGAAGGACGGTCATTTCGGTGTTCCGGCGCGAAAGGGCGAACCTTGGGTGCTTCGCGAGAATAAACTCGACCGCCACGCGGAGCTCCTGAATGATTTCCGCACCGCGAAACGCATCAAAGATCAATTTGCAGCGGCCGACGCGATCCTCAAGGAAATCGAGGCATTTGTCGACCATCCGGAGCCTTTGACTGAAGTGATCGCCATGCTCGACGATTACGCACGAAAACATCTCAAACTTAAGCCGTCTGAATCTGTTGAGGCCGTCGTTCTCGCAAAAGAATTGGCGTCAAGGTCTCCTGCGATTTCACGAGAAGGGGCTCCCCAACTCCCGGCAATGCTGCGCTTTCACCAGAACGCGTTGATCGCACTGTTCACTGCGCTACCGGCAGCTCGTCTGCACAACGCGCTTGGTGCGATGCCCGAAGCCTTCCCTGCAGACTGGACCGAGCGTGTGGCCAAACTCATGCCCGCTGCTTCGGGGCGGTTTGCTACCGAGCTGGTGAGGTTGCTCGAAGAAAATGGGCACTCCACACTGGCTGAATCCATCATCGGGCGTATGATCAATGAGCAGACAATTGGCAGCGACCTGCTTTTGTGGTTTTGCCGTGAACGAGCCTCGCACTCCCAATCGCTCCTCACGCCAAAAGTGCTGGGGGCCATCGTCGCGGCTCTCGAACGCGATTTGCTTAACGAAAGCAGGAAAACTCGGTTACAGGATTTCCTTATCGAAGACAAAGATCTAGTCGCAGATCTGCTTCAAGGCTCCTCTGTTGAGGAAGCCCGCGACCTCGCCCGTCGCGTGCTGGCCAGCCCGGCTATCGAGGAAATTAACAAACGCTCGGTTATTTCCCGAATGATAAAAATTCATCCGGTGCTCCAGTCCGTTTTGAGCGGGGGGCACAGCGGGATGACCGAAGGGACAACCGCTACCTCTACCTCCAAAGCCTCCGCACCCCCGGCCAATGTTCTTATTGTCTCCTGGGAAAGTTTGGAACGTCGCAGGGCAGAATACGACGAATTGATCAACAAATTAATTCCTGAAAACGTAAAACAGATCAGCATCGCTCGTTCTTACGGAGATCTGCGTGAAAATTTCGAATACAAATCTGCCAAAGAAATGGAGCGCCTCCTTTCGCGTCGCAAAATGGAGATGGAGCTGGAACTCTCCCGCGCGGTAGGCACCGACTTTGCGGACGCGGATACCTCCGAAGTCTCTATTGGCACAAAGGTCGAGTTGACCGATCTCTCTACAGGGCAGCGAGAAACTTTTGCCATCCTCGGAGCTTGGGATAGCGACCCGGAAAAGGGCATCGTGGCCTATCTGACGGCTCTCGGTCAGTCGCTCATAGGTAAAAAATTAGGGGAAGAAGCCACCATCCCCGGCGAAAAAGGAGACCGCACCGTGCGCATTGAAGCCATATCCCCATGGAAAACGGCCTGAGGCCGATGCGAATACCTCTTGCCCCTGAGTCGATACTGTTATCGGAGGTACGGCTTGCAGGCTTATGAGGCAGATCTTAACCCAGCCTAAGAGGCTGCGACCAAAAGAAGTTCTTCGCCCTCTTTTTTTGGGAAAATAGAGCCTCCAGCTTCTACAACCTATTTCGACAGAGAGTCTGAGAGGGTGTGATTTCGGGTTGTTTAACTTGGATCGTGCTGACGTGTTTATTCCTTGGTGGCTGAGTCGAGGAGAATGGTCACAGGGCCCTCGTTGACGAGGGAAATTTCCATGTGTGAGCCGAACATTCCGGTGAAGACCGTCCGTCCGAGCAGAGATTGGCAGCGGACGCACAAGGCATCAAAGAGCGGTCGGGCAATTTCCGGTGGAGCTGCGCGATGCCATGAAGGGCGGGTTCCTTTTTTGCAACTTGCCAAGAGTGTGAATTGGCTTACCAAAAGAAGGTCGCCCTTAATGGTGACGACGTCCGCTTTCCAGGAGCCTTCCTCGGTGTTGAAAAGCTTTTGGGAGAGGATTTTTGAAGCGAGCCATTCGATGTCGGCGTCGGTATCTGACGGGGCGGCCGCGACAAACGCGAGCAGGCCGCGTCCGATGGACGCAAGAATCTGGTTGTCCACGCGGACAGTGGCGTTGGAAACGCGTTGGATAACAGCACGCATTGCGGGTTAAATTTTTTCGATTGGACAGTCAGGCAGGGCGCTGAGGAAGGCACGCCCGTATGATTTGGTGAGAATGCGGTTGTCAAGAATAACAATGATGCCGGAGTCGTTGCGGCTGCGGATGAGGCGACCGATACCTTGGCGAAATTTGAGAATGGCCTCTGGCAGAGAGTATTCGGTGAAAGGATCACCGCCACGGCTTTCAATAAGCTCGATTCGGGCTTGGATGAGTGGGTGATCCGGCACGGCAAAAGGGAGTCGAGTAATGATAACGTTCGAGAGCGCGTGACCGGGCACATCCACACCACCCCAAAAACTATCTGTACCAAAAAGCACGCCCGGTCGGCTGCTATTGCGAAATTCGTCGAGCATTTTTTGCCTGGGCAGCCCGGCACCTTGGACCAGGAGATTCCACCCGCGCTGCTCACAGTGAACTGCGAGAGCATCAGCCGCGGCTTTTAAGCATTTGTAGTTGGTAAAAAGCACAAAGGCCCGCCCACCGGTTTGGTCGAGGAATTTTTTAATCCATCGGGCCAACTCGCGGTGGTAGAGTGCGTCCCGGGGATCAGGCATTGTTTTAACAATAAACACCTTCATCTGTCGTTCGTAGTCGAAGGGGCTGCCGACGCTGCGAACGGCAATCTCGGGCGGGTGAAGAGCGTCGGCACCGATTCGTGAGCGAAACCACGCAAGGTCGGGGCGTCCAACGGAGAGTGTGGCGCTGGTGAGGATACAGCTCGTTTTGTCCCGAAAGAGCAAACGACGCAGTGCAGTGGAAGGATCCACAGGTGCGGAGTTGAGCGAAAGGAACTGACCTGTTTTACCGGTTTTTTCAATCCAATAAACATGATCGGTCTCGGTTTGATTCAGAAAACCTGCCAATTCTCGCCGCGTTTCCCTAAGGCGACGCGCCAGTTCTCTGATTTCAGCACTGAGCATGTCCTCATTCTCTTTATTTGCTGCGGCAAGGGCAGATTCCTCCACACGAACAAGCTCAGTGGTGAGTGTGTCCCGAACAACGTCTGGGTGCCGTATCCGGCACTCACGGTTTATACCAAAATCTGCGGCTTCAGCGATCTCTTTGAAAAAACGGTCGGTTGCTTCCAGTGCGGCGGAAACACGCCGAACGCCCTCAGGCAAGTGAGCGGCCTGGAGCATACCGCGACGTGTCCGAGGGTTGTAGAGTCGCAGCAGGGTAAAACGCAGACTGTATTGCGACACAGAGACGCCGATATGCCGGGCGGATACCTGCTCGAAGGTGTGTGCCTCATCTATAATGACAAAATCGTTGTCGAACAAGTAACCAGCCTCTGGGGCGGGATCTTCACCCCCTAAAGCGCTGAGAAGAAAGAGACTGTGGTTAAGAACAATCACATCTGCGCCGATGAGTTGACGACGCGCCATCTGGTAAAAACATTCACGTCCGCAGGTTTTTGGTGTGCAGATGTGGGGTTCGCTGCAAACTTGCGCCCAGAGTTCAGGATCAGGCTCAAAGGAGAGATCGCTCAACGTCCCATCGCGTGTGTGGCGTGCCCAATCTGCGAGGACTACTAGTTCAGCTTTGGCCTGCTCCGTGAAAAGCTCAGGAGGCCCCTCAAGCATTCGTCTAAGGCGATTCGGGCAGAGGTAATTGGCGCGACCCTTCATCAGCGCGGTCTGGAACTCCTGCGGTATGAATTTCTGGACCATGGGTAGATCCTTTCCCACAAGTTGCTCCTGCAGGTTGATGGTGTGTGTGCAAACAACAGCTTTACGACGCTCTTTTAGGGCGTGAAGTATAGCCGGAACGAGATAAGCAAGAGATTTACCCACGCCGGTGCCCGCTTCGATGATGGCGTGGGTCTGGTTTTCAAGAGTTCGTGCGACCTCCCGCGCCATCTCAAGTTGTTGAGGACGGAACTCAAAATTGCGCGCTTTGGAAAGCGGACCTCCAGGTGAAAAAAACCGCAGGACTTCGTTTTCCAAAGCTGAGTTCGCGGAAGAGGGTTCTTCGGCAAGCGAGATCATTTGATTTAACGGAGCTCTCTCTATTTACTCGACGAAGTAGAGGATACGCCCGCATTTGTCGCAAAATACAATCTGTTTTTGGACCATCGCATCGGACAAGGTGGCGTTGCTCACTTTCATATGACACCCTCCACAGACCCCATGCTCGAGAGGCACGACAGCGTCGCCCTTTTTTCTTATGATGCGTTCATAGGTATCGAGCGTATCCTCGTCTAAATCCGCTGCCAGCTTTGTTCGCTCTGCGCAAAGTTCCTCGCGCCGTGCTGCGAGATTTGAACATCGTTTCTCTAGATCTGTGAGCAGCCCGGCCACTTCAGACTCGACTTTGCGGTGTTCCGTAATGGCCGTTTCCACCGCCGCAGCGAGAGTCTGAGCAGCTTCCATCAGTTCGAGCTGTTGATCATCCAGCACGGTTATCTTTTCTTCAAAATGCCGTATTTCGTTGGCTAATGCCGCAAATTCGTCGTTCTTGCGGGTGAGATTTTGTTGCGCTTTGAATTTGGCAACTTGTGCCGAAAGCTGAGCAGACTCCAGTTCTAAACTTTTTCGTTTAGTTTCGTTTGCGCGCTGTGCCTCTTTTGCAGATTCAAGCTTTTGGGCAGTGGCGGATTTTCGTTCCTCAAAAGTTTTTCGTTCTTTTGGCGCGTGAGCCAGCGCATCATTAACTTGGGCAATAGCTTTGTCGCGGTCTTGGAGAATAAGAAGCTTTTCAATGATAGGAAGCATGCTCGTAATCTAACAACGACACAACTCGCAGCAAGGGGCAGAGGTGAAGAGGTTCACTAAGGCTGGCCGCAGAATTTGATCAAAAGAAGTAATGGTTCCTCCGGTGGCGCAAAGTAAAACCGCAATCCGCCATCTTTTCCGAGTAAATCTTCGCGCACAGCCGAACTGGCGCGTCGTGAATGAATCTGATGCAGCCCGCGCCGTGGGGATCCGTAGAGAAAGCCCCATGCCTCTACGAGATTGCAACGGGAGAAACAGCTCAGAACTAATTGTTCCATTTGGCCGCGGGAGAGCGCTTCAAAAAAGATCGTGGCATGCTCTTCAATCGGGCGATAGTCAAGAAGTTCACCTTCAAAGATACCGATTGTTGGACGTGAGAGCCCAGGTTGTCGCAAGCGCCCTGCTCGGACACGGGCATCAAATCCTGCGACAAAATTTTTGTGCGATCTGGTGTTGATACTTAAGATGAAGGGGTGGGTGTGTCCTTCGGCACCGACATCGATCTCTGCCAGCACGTGGTCTATTCGTTCGGTGTCGTGGTGCTTCTCAGTTGTTGCCTGGAGGGGTGTGCCGACAACGCGGGCGGGGATTTCTTCGTTTGCCGAGTGGGATTTGGGGTTGTCTTGCATGATGCTGGCCTGTTACTGGTCCTTCGGTTAGCCGCGGTGCTCTCGCTGGTAGTGATCGTGTCGGAGCAATTACTGCGTCCGGAGGGGATGATTTCTCTGAGAAGCACTCTTTTCTCCAGAAAATCATGCTCAAAATAGGGGGCGCGAGCTTTGGATATGCCTTCCCCAAAACCTCATAGAATGGGGTTCTCTGGGGGGAGGGGGGAAATCAATCAAACAGGGGTAACCTGTCGTTTAGCCGCCATAAGGGGCTCTGGGCGATCATCCGTGGACAAACCGGATGGAACGGATGAAGATACCACCCAACGCCTCGTTGAGCCGATTAATAATTGTGGTGCGGAGGTTGCGTTCCAATTCAAAGCGAAGCGTTGGCTGTCCGACGCGAACGACCAATTCTCCATCACGAAGCGTTTCAGTCCGGGTGTGCGATGCAATAAAATTCCCGACGACCTCGGGCCAATGTTCGATCAGCTTTGTGGAGACAAGAGCTTCCGCCATGCCCAGCATGCGCATTTCTTCAGTAACCAACGCTCCAATCTGCGACCACGTTTCAAGCGGCTTTTCGATGGTGGGTAGATTTCGCCATTCCGCAAGGACACGGAGTCGAGTGATCTCTTCCTTGGTCGGCCAGCGGCCTGCGAACGCGCTTGCGGCCATGGTCAGGGGCGAAAGGGTTTCTCGTTAAACGAAACAGTACTGCTGCGTGGGGTGAGTGCCAGAGCTCCTAAGCTCCATCGTTACCGATCGCTACAACGGGACAGCCATCCATTGCTTCTTTGCATTGCGCCTCTTCTTCAGGCGTCTCAGGTTGTTTGTAAACAAAGGAATGCCCTCCGTCGTCATTTCGTTTGAAATTTGCCGGAGCGGTCTCGCGACAGAGGTCGCAGTCTATGCATTGGTCATCTACGTAATATTTGCCCTCGACATTTTCAGGATATTTGTTCGCAACGTCGGCCATAGCGTGTTTCTTTTTTGTGTTGTGATTTGATCCGCCACGTAGTGGCTATATGAGTCTAAGATATGACGCCCGATACTTCAATGACATTTTCTCAACTGCCAAACGACGCACCTGACGCCGCCTCCATCACTCCCCCACTGATTCCATCTGAAGGTTGGAATGTGTTGCATCTTTTCTTTTCGATCGCACACGGTGCCTGGCGTGAGCATTCAACACAGAAACGTCGCGAAAGCCTCATTCATCTTAGTGAAATGGTGGCAGAGATTCGCTCACGCCCCAACACCCAACTTCTTATTTTCAGCATGGTGAGTCCAAAGGCAGATATCGGTTTCATGCTGCTCGCGGATGATCTTCAGTATGCGAACACCATAGAAAAACAGATACCCCTCTCGCTCGGGCCTGATGTGCTCGATCCAGTTTTTGGATATTACTCCCTCACCGAGCTAAGCGAATACACAACCACTGCCGAGGAATATGCCCACACACTCCAGAGCGAGCAGGGACTTGAACCGGGGGGGGCAGCTTTTAACGTGGCAATGGATGCCTTCCATGCAAGAATGAAAAAATACCAACGCGATCGTCTGCATCCAAACCTCCCGGATTGGCCAGCATTTTGTTTTTATCCCATGAGCAAACGACGTGAAAACGGGCGCAACTGGTATGCTCTCTCTTTCGAGGAGCGCAAACGTCTGATGGCCGGTCATGCCCGTGTCGGACGCACTTACGCCGGACGCATCCTCCAGCTCATCACCGGCTCGACCGGCCTCGACGATTTCGAGTGGGGAGTCAGTCTTTTTGCCAAAGACATTG
Source organism: uncultured Chthoniobacterales bacterium (assembly GCA_937924445.1). Taxonomy (GTDB): domain Bacteria; phylum Verrucomicrobiota; class Verrucomicrobiia; order Chthoniobacterales; family CALDSX01; genus CALDSX01. The sequence goes on along the minus strand of CALDSX010000015.1, from coordinate 38,174 downwards.
CCGATATAAAACGTATTGTCTATGAGATGCGCTTCGATCCCGTCAGTGCCGAATATGCGGAGTTTGGCCAGTTCTTCGTCGGTTTACAGCTTCCGTTGGCGGAAATTTTTCGGCGTCACTCTCTTCTTCAGGGCGACTAAGCTCGCACGCTGCAACTGAGGAGGCCAATGATCCCTTTCCGCTTGGCGATTCTAGCTGCGCTCCATGGGCTGCCGCTGATGTCACTCACACGCGGGGACGAACTCGTTCCCGTAGCCATCGAAACTCTCAATGCACCGCCACTCTCACACCTTGGCCAGTCGGCGCTCGGTATCGGGAAACAAAAATGGCTTCATGCTGAATCTCAAAATTTTGTTTTTCACTACACTGTCTCCCGTCCCGCGAATGAGGCTGCTGTTGAGGTCGAATTCTACGCCTCTTTTTTTGCAAAAGAACTGGGCCGCACCAATAAGGATGGGCAACGAAAGGGACATATTTTCATTTTTGAAGACGAAAAAAACTGGCAGCAGTTTCAGCAGGGCGCCCGTCTCGAGCCCTGGACGGGCGGCATTCAAGTAAAGAATGAACTCTTTATCTTGAGATCTTCGGCCAAAAAATACAGCGATACAACACTTGCTCACGAAACCGCTCATCTGACGCTTTTCCGCTTTTTCGGCGGGAACATTCCTCTCTGGCTCAACGAAGGTTACGCCGAGTATGCAGGAATTCGGGCTTGGGCTTCATGGCAGAGAATGCACGGCTTAATAGCCAAACCCCGTTCTCTTCCAGTTCCGCAAGCAAAGCTCTTTCCATTGACGGAGTTACTTTCGATGAACGACTACCCTGCGAAGCAAGACTGCTCACAGGTTTTTTACAATCAAAGCGAACGCTTGGTTCGCTTTCTGAGTGCGACAGATAAGGGTGCCTTTTTGCAATTCTTGGATTTGGTGGCGTGCGGGGAGCGCTTCGACTCAGCATTTTCCAAAGCGTTCGGTAACCGTTTTCTTTCACTGCAACATCTTGAGAATCAATTCCGCAGTTATGTCAGTCAAGAATATGCCTTGTTTATGAGGGGCACCGATCCCTGAAAGCCATCTCCCTATTTTACCGTGGAGGACTTAACCCTGGAATTACCTCACGATTTTCCGCTGGGGCGAGACGCGCTGGAGTTTTACTTGCGTCATGTTCCAATTGCTCTCCGACGTTTGAAATCGGATTCTGGCGCGTTGGAGTGGCTCTCCGACCCTGCCGTCTGTGCCTTTGGTCGTGACCAGGGGCGCATTCTGACCGATTTAGCCCGTCTTGACCCACAAGCCGCCTGTGACCCTGCTCTTCGCGCCCTGCGCCGCCAACGCGGACGTGAAATGCTACGCATCGGTCTGCGTGATTTATCTGGAGTGGCCACTCTTGAGGAAACAACAGCAGATCTTAGCGACCTTGCCGACGTCTGTCTTCGCGTTGCACTCGAATCCCGGCTCGCTCCGCTGATCTCTTTACATGGTGACCCCGGCACCTCTTTTGCTATTCTTGGCATGGGAAAACTTGGCGGACGTGAACTCAACTTCTGTTCCGATATTGATGTTATATTCCTCTACGGCGAGGAGGGCCATATGCCAGGCTCGGGTTCCGGATTGGCACGGCATCGCTTCTTCAATTTGCTCGCAGAAAGGATTGCATCAGCCTTTAGTGTGGCAAGCCCCGACGGGCCGCTCTTTCGCATGGATCTCCGTCTCCGTCCAGAAGGAACTGCGGGGCCGCTTGCACGCTCTCTCGAAGCAATGGAGACCTACTACGCCGCACGTGGTGAGACGTGGGAGCGCATGGCCCTTACCAAAGCCCGTTTCTGCGCCGGCAGCCAAGAACTGGTGTATGAATTTCTCCAGCACCTCCAGCCTTTTATCTATCCCCGTCATATCCATCCTGGCGTGCTTGATGAAATTGCCGCTGTAAAGGGGCGCATTGAAAAAGAAATCGTCGGTCAGGCAAACCTGGATCGACACATCAAACTTGGCCGCGGTGGGATCCGCGAGATTGAGTTTGTCGTTCAAGCACTACAACTCCTCCACGGCGCTCGCCATCCATTTCTCCAACAGGCCAACACCCTCAAAACGCTGGCGCATCTCCCCTCCGCCGGAGTTCTTAGCTCTCGGGATGCTGAAATTCTAGCCGCCGCTTACCGCCTTTTTCGTCAGGTAGAGCACCGTCTTCAAATGCCTGAAGAGATGCAAACGCATATCCTGCCTGTGGACGAAAGGGCGATGGAGGATCTCGCGCACCTCACCGGTCATTCCTGTGGTGCTGCTCTTAGTAAGGAGATCACAGATCAGCGCGCACAGGTACGCCTTATCTTTGAACGGACGATAGAATCGGCACCCGCCTCGGTTGAGCTCCCTCCCGATCTGAGCGCCTTCGGGGACGCCGACGCTGCAAAGCACATTCTCGATTCGTTCACAGCCTTGCCAAGCATTGGGCATCGCACGAGTCGCACCCTTAAAAGTTTCCTCACTCTTCAACCCACACTGTTACAACGTCTCAGCGAGGCCGGCGACCCGGATGGGGCGCTCGCTCTGTTTGCCCGCTTTGCCGAACGCTACGGTCTACTCGGCTTACTTTTTGAAAGTCTCGCTACCAACCCCCGCTTGCTCGACCTGATCATCGGACTTTTCGATCATAGCCCATTTTTGTCGGAGGTGGCCATTCGCCGCCCCCAGATCATTGAGGAGATTGCCCGCGACGGCTCCCTTGCTCGCAGTCTCGATCTGGCTGGGCACCTCGAGCGGTTCCGGGCCAATGACGAGGGGCTCGCACCCCTTGAATGGGCTCGTATTTACCGACGCGAAGCCATCCTTCGTATTGCCCTGAAGGACATACTCGGGTTCATAAACATCGAGGAGGTTATGGCCGAATATAGTGCCGTCGCCGAAGCCGCTCTGCTTTTCTGCATCGAAAATCTCCTCGCGACGACCAAGGACATTCCTGGCATCATCGCCCTGGGCAAATTCGGCGGGCGCGAACTCGCCTATGGCTCCGATCTCGACGTCCTATTTATCGGGGGATCGCCCGCCGCCGCCGCCAAACTCATGCGAACTATGGCTGCTCACACCGCTGAGGGAATTCTCTTCCCGATGGACGCCCGTTTACGGCCGGATGGTGCCGCTGGACCGCTCGTCATCACCACAAAACAATTCCTCGCTTACCACGCCACCAATGGGAGGGCAGATTTTTGGGAAAAACAAATTCTCACAAAAGCGCGTCCGATCACATCTGATGAGGAGACACTCTCTTTCAGCAATGCTCTAGAGGACGTCTGGCACGACGCATGTGGCCATCCGGAACTCTGGACGAAGCTCCGCGCGATGCTTGATCGGATTGCAGCCGTGCGTGCGGGCGAAAACGCGCCGTTCGCGCTCAAAACAGGACGCGGTGGGTTGATGACCGCCGAATTTCTTGTCCAAGGCAAACTCATGCGACATCGCATCCGACAACCAGGCACATTCGCAGGCATTCGTCTTCTGCGCGATACCGGTGTTATCCCTACTGCAGAAGCAGATCGGCTTCAATCGTCGATCACAACGCTTCGCCGCCTCGAACTCGCCATTCGACGGCGGCGGAACGAGGGGCTGGAAATGCTCCCCCGCGACCCCGCTGCACAGAGGCGCCTCGCCCGTCAACTCCGCCTCACCGGCCCGGCTGAACTGCTCGCCCTTGCTGTTAACGCCCGTAATGAAATCCAGACCCTCTTCGAGCACCTGGCCTCCGATTAAGTCCGGCTCAGTCATCTGCTGGTGACTCGTAAATCCGGTGTTCATTCGCTTTTGCCTCTACGCCATCGCCTACCAAAGCGGTGTGAGAATTCTTCCTGTTACTTCCCACACTTTGCCTGTTCCGCTTTCTCATGGCTTGGCAGGAGAGACTTCTCTGTCGATTTAGAACGACTTTTCAAACCAAATCGGCGCGTTGTCGGTGCGAAACACCCCACGCGTCACGCTGCCGGAGTCAGACTTGCTCTTCGGTGGGAACGGGTGCCGTTGCGCTGGCGGGATCGGAAGTGGGGCCCGGTTGTGGAGCAATTTGCGCTTCGATCCGTGCGAAAGACCCTTGGTCGGATAACGCCTCCAAAGCTCTTGTTAGGGACGCGATCTGATTGGACGATGTCGGCTCAGAACGTTCAACAGAGCTGTGACGGGATTGTGTGATCAGATGGAGTGTTCCGTCGTTAAGTTCAACGATAAAGCCGGCAGAGAGAGCAAACCGCAAATCCTTGAGGAAGGCGGCACGCCGTTTTTCCCACGCTTCACGTTGAGCGTCAGTTTCTGCATCGCTAGGTGGTTCGACGCTGCCGAGCAATTCTTCGGCAACATCCGAACGACGACAGGCCGGCTTGGAGCGGACAACTTTTAAAATGGCAGCCACTCCGTCAGCGAGCAGTGGAGAGTCAGGATCCACAACAACAGGGTGAACGGCCGCGACGCAGACGACCTTCTTGTCCAATTTAAAAACAGACAATCCCATCTCGTGAGCTTCTTCCGCGAGTGCGCGAGCGAGAGTTTCAGGGAAGCGGGATTCTGCTTCGAAGGCACGACGAAGGGCATGAAGGAGAGGGCCAGAAACGACACTCCGAGCCTGAGGGCCGGTGAGTTCCACCTCATCACAACGCACGAGGAGTTTTGGAAGGTGATTCTCGATGAAATCCCGCCGAACAGCGGCCTCGGATTCGAAGATAGGATTTTGGAGCGTTTGGGATTTTAAAGAAGCTGCCCCATCTCCAATGGCGTTAGACTGCTCTGCAGGGAGGGCGTTTTGTTCGGGTGGGGCGGCGGGCTGTTCTATCGCAGGTGCTGCGTCGGGTTGAGGGGGCTCCTCTTGGTCCTGGGGCAATTCTGGACACAGAGCCTCCTCAGGGGGGGGCTGTTTTTGAATTGGAACAAATTGTTCGGCCACCGCAGGCGCAGAGGGCTGCTCGGCACTCACATCGTTATCGGCCAAATGTGAGGTCGGGGTCAAGGGTGTGCCAGTATCTGGGTTGGGGCATGGAATTGGGTGCCAGACAATTTTGTATCGCACCTGCTCTTTCCATTTGTTGAGGGTCTCTTCATCAGTTGCCTGAATGATAGATTCTTTGAAACGCTCGAACGACATGCGGCGAGAGAACCGTTCCTCGTAAATTCGCTTCAAGGTGAAGGGATAGGAATGATGATTTGAGGGACCGATCACTTCGCCAGTAAGGCGGCAAACTGCGACGGAGCGGAAGTTTCCGCGAATCTCCGGCCCGATGATTTTTTCGGTCCGGTAGAATTTATGCGCAAGAGCCTTGAAAGCGACCTGTTCGACCTGTTCGCGAGGAGTGTCATCCATCAGAACGAACAAACGGTCGTGGGTGGTCAAAAAGCCGGCACAACCAGGTTGTTTGCGCTTCAAAACCACACGATGCCGCGTCGGCTCGGCAAGAAACATACTGGCGAGTTTGTAAAGCGGAAAGGTGACGAGGGTCTGTTTGAGCTTGGGCAGAACGTTCTCAACAAATTGCGGCTCCGGTTTGAAGCTTATTTTCACGTTTATTTGTTGAGCCACAGTAGGATGCGAGTGCCGCAGTCGGTTTTTGCGAAGCGCCTGGCCATGAGGTCGGCGCTCCCCTTCCGATGAGCGCGCCGGAGTTTTCGGATCCTCACGATGCCGCTGGTGCCCGCGAGCTTGCGGTTTGTGGCGCTCCGGATCACTTGGTCGCTTTCGGCTGCGGTCTTTTCTTCTTTGATCTTCTTGATAAGCGGGCCTGGCATCATCGCCCGCAGAACGCCCAGCATCGCTTAAGTCTTCGGAGAAGGACGAACCTTTGTGCCGAGATGGGGAGGGATCCTCTTTCAACCAATCTGGCAGGAGGCGAAGGTCAAAATTCTCAAAAATCTGTTTATCGCTCACGAGATTTGATTACCCCAGTGTGTGTTACACGGCAATAGTAGAAAAGGTGCAAAAATTTAACTAAAAATTTCTTGAACGCTTCGGTAAATGCTTTACATGGAACCTTTCAACGGTGGAATATCTAGTTTAATCCGTTGTTGCAAACGGCTCCCACCCCATCCATAAACTCACTCCTATGTCTGACACTCCGGAAAAATCGCTCGAAGATAAAGTCAAAGAAATCATCATTGAACAACTCGGGGTCAACGCCGAGCAACTCACTCCTGAGGCCAAATTTAGTGAAGACCTCGGTGCTGATTCGCTGGACGTTGTGGAGTTGATCATGGCATTTGAGGAACAGCTTGGGGTCGAGGTTCCCGACGAAGAAGCGGAGAAGTTGCAAACCGTCGGAGATGTTCTACGCTACATCGAAGAAAAGCAGGCCAAGTAAAGACATCCGCTTCGACTTTCAACAACAGCCACCTGCATCTCAGCCTAAAATAGCAGACGGCTCCTCAGACTTCGGCTTGTGGTGTGACCCTACGATCAAGGGCCAGGGTGGCATTCATGCCACGGCTTTTTCCAACCGCAAAAAGGGCTCGGTGAGCATGCACCTGGCGTTGTGTTGAAGGGATCGTAAACTCGGTCGGGTGCTTTTCGCGGATGAGGTCATCCATTCAATGCGGCGATAGAAGATCTCTTTACATGTGGAAGCAAAGCGATTTTGATTATGCCATCGAGAACACGCGCATTTTGCGTGTTCCCACGCGTCGTATTGCGACTTTTGGAGATACCCGTTTCAAATACCAGTTCCTCTCGGAACTAATGGACGAGGTGGATAAAGTTCGTGTGCGGTCTGGTGAGATCCATGCGCAACGCCCCTCTCTTATAACGCCACAAACACTGAGCAAACTTTTGCTCGAAGGCTTTGGTGAAGAGACCGCGGCATTTGCCGAATGGCTCACCAATCAAGGGCCCCAGCTGACAGTGCTCAAATACGGATTTCAAATCCGCAAGATCGCTGTGGCTGACAGGGTGATCACAGCACCCATCGAACAAGCCATCGAGATGGTGTCACAAGAAGTGTCTGCACGCGAGGATTCGCTCGAAGCCTTGATTTACGGGGTGGATGACGCTTGGGAAGTTTGCCTTTTGAAATTTACCGTTGATATTATTCAGCGCTCCGCCTCCGGAAATTTAAGAGACTTTCGTCAAGACGGGCTGATTTAACCAAACCCCAACCCTCCCCAAGATATCTACATGGGAAGGCGCATACCGCAATGTCACGCATAATTGCCCTGGTTGCTCTCGTCGCCAGCCTTTTGGTTTTCGGATGGTGGATGTGGGGACGTGGCTCCTTGGCTTTTTTGGCCGTCAAAATTAAGGGCGCCATTGCTCCGGCAAAAACAAGCCTTGTGTTGGGAGAGATGGGTGGCAAAGACGATCAAAGTGGAGATGCCCCCGAGTCGACAGCATTCCAACAGCAGAACGATAGAGAGTATCTCGTGCTTAAAGAGGCTAGCGCAGCTGCGGGTGATGGAGACTTGATCAAAGCACAACAGATGTTGAGGGAACTACTGGCCAAGCCGGCTGATGTCAAACATCTACCCGTTATAAAATCATTATTGGGAGAAGTAAATCTAACTCTCATCCTGCAGCCCGGGGAGTCTCCAGGCAAAAGCACCTACGTCGTCCAGCCTGGCGACGCCATCAGTAAAATAGCGGCGAAGACCGGGGCACCAGCCGAGTTAATTGTACGAGCCAACAATCTCCAGGGCACGACCATACGTAATGGAGACACCCTGCACATCCCCATCCTGAACATCGCGATTGTGATCTATCTGCAACACTCCGTTTTGCAGATTTTCGATGGCGATGATTTTCTCAAGGAATATCCCATACGAGGCTTCAAGCTCCCGCCCGGGGCAAAGTTTCCTCTGGAGACCCAAGTGCTTGAAAAAATCTCACTGCAGGATGGTGTGCGTGTGGCCTTTGGCGATCCGGCCTATTTTAACGCCACGCGAACCATCACAACGCGCGCCTCTGGATTCAACATCCACGCAACAGATAATGACGGTAAAAATGCCAAGGTTCAAGGGGGCACCGGCTTCAGCCTTGACCCAACTGATCTCGAAGAGATATTCCTTCTCGTCAAAAACGGCACGCCAGTGCAGATTTTAGCACAATGAACATCCCACCACTCCCGTTTGAAAAACCAGTCGTTGAACTCGAAGCAAAACTTGATGAACTTCGGCGTCAGAGTGGCGAGAGCAAAATTGATCTGTCGAGTGAGATCAGCAAGCTCGAGAGAAGACTTCAAGAGTCGCGACGCGAGATTTATCAACACTTGACTCCATGGCAGCGAGTTCAAATTGCGCGTCACACCTGCCGCCCGTTCGCTCTCGATTACGTCGAAGCCTGTTTTTCTGACTTCGTCGAATTACACGGTGACCGGCTCTTTGGCGATGACGAATCGATGCCGTGCGGCCTGGCAACAATTGGACCCTATCGTGTGGTTCTGCTTGCCAACCAAAAAGGACGGGATTTGAAAGAAAACCTTCGTCGCAACTTCGGCAGCGCCCATCCTGAGGGCTACCGCAAAGCCCTTCGCCTTATGCGCCTGGCCGCAAAATTTGGCCTGCCCGTTGTTGCGCTCATTGATATCCCCGGCGCCTATCCCGGCATCGGAGCGGAAGAACGTCATATTGCCGAATCAATCGCAGTGAATCTACGGGAAATGGCAGTGCTCCCTACCCCAATCGTTGCGGTGGTAATTGGCGAGGGAGGATCAGGTGGGGCCCTCGGAATTGGAGTTGCCGACAGGGTTTTGATTCTTGAAAATGCCTATTACTCCGTGATCAGCCCGGAGGCATGCAGTGCCATTCTCTGGCGTGACCGAAAACATGCCGCAGAAGCTGCTGAGGCCCTGCGCCTTACCGCAGCTGACCTCAAGGAATTCGGGCTTGTGGATGAAATAATCCCAGAACCGGAAGGCGGTGCCCACCGTAACCCTGCCCTCACAGCCGAGTGGGTCAAGACAGCTATTCTCCGAGCCTTGGATGATTTGATCCCAATACCCATCGAAAAACTCCTGGATGCGCGCTACGAAAAATATCGCGCCCACGGCGTCTTTGAGCAGGTCTCAAGCACCGAGGTAACGACTGCTTCCGAAGGGGGTTAATCGTCTCGGAGAATCCGCCCACCGGCGGCAGTGGAAAAAAGGTTTCTCTAAGTGATCCCGCGGGGCGAACAAGGCGATGTCATACCCTCAACGCAAAATTCTTTGTCTGACATCATTGAGCTTTCCGGTGTCTGGGTTGGCGCGCCAAACACTTTTTTTACATAGGCAAGAGCTTCTTCACGGGTAGAGACGAGACCTTCGAGACGGGCGTTTTGCGCGGCCTCCAGAGCTTTGCCCAGCATCGGGCCCGGTTTCCAGCCAAGGGCTATCAAGTCGGAGCCACGAATAAGCGGGGGAGGCAGGAGCGGTTCGCTCGCAAATTCTCTCTCTTTGGCAAGAAGAAATTTGTGGTTGTCCAGTAATCCGTGGCTGCTGAGACAGTCCACGCGGTGCAGTTCAAGTTCTTCCTCAAAACCCGGACGGGCCATAAAACGGCGCAGCTTCGAAATCCGCATGTTTGCCACGTCCTTGAACATCATGTGCATGGCCACCGCCTCAACGACGCGCTCAATGAAAACGTTGGGGAAACGCAGGCGGCGCAGTATCTGCTCTGTCATTTGTGCTCCGACAGCATCATGACCGTTGAAGCGGATCCGTCCATCTTCGTCTATCTTTGCTGTGGGCGGCTTTCCGATGTCATGAAGTAACACCGCCCAACAAAGTGTCGGTGAAGCGTCATCTGCCAACATGCTGAGCATCAGTCGGGTGTGAACAAAAACATCCCCTTCAGGGTGAAATTGGGGCGGTTGCTGGCAGCCTTTGAGTGCGGCCACTTCTGGCAACACCTCCTGTAACAATCCGGCTGCATCAAGTAAATCCAAAGCCTGTAAACGGGTGGGGCTGGAGATCATTCGGTCGAGTTCCTCCCTAATGCGCTCCGCACTAACGGCGTGGATTTCTGATGCCAGCTCTTTCACGGCCTTCCACGTCGCAGATTCAACCTTAAACCCGAGCATGGCGGCAAAACGAATGCAGCGCAGGAGTCGCAGTTTATCTTCCGAAAACCTTGCCGCCGGATCGCCAATCGCACGAACAACTCCGGCTTTGAGATCGGTCTTGCCTTCGACATAATCAATAACCCGTTCCTCGAACGGATCGTAGAACATGCCGTTAATCGTAAAGTCTCTCCTTAGGGCATCCTCCTTTGCCGTGGCAAAGCGGATTTCCTCTGGTCGGCGTCCGTCCAAATAGAGTCCGTCAGTTCGAAAAGTCGCCACCTCAAAGGGCACACCCTCCTCCACAACGATAACCACACCGAAGTGTGCACCCACCGTCGCCGTGCGTTTAAAGAGCGCCACAACCTCTTCAGGGCGTGCGCTAGTGGCGATGTCAATGTCTGAGCATGGTCGCCCGAGGAGCATATCCCGCACCGCACCCCCTGCCCACAACGCTTCGTGGCCCGCATCGCGTAAGCGTGCGGCAATGTTGCGAGCACGATGGGCGGCCTCCTCTGCCAAACTTAGTCTTTCTCTGCCTGAATCGGGGGACATGGCTGCAAAAGAAACTCGACAAAGACCACCCGCGCAAGTTAGTAAGCCCGTTGTGAAGCTCTTTTTGCCTACTTTACCCGCCATTACCCTTTGGATTGTCGGGCTTTCTTACGCTACCGCTGACGGCTCGCGGAGTTGCGTTGCCAAGCCCTCGGACTCTTTTCCCCAACTCACTCTTCAAATGGCTGTACCGGTCGAAGGCCCACCCAGGGTCGAACCCTCAGGACTCTGCTTTGCTGAAGGTATGCTTCTTGCAGTTTCAGACAAACACGACACAGCAATCTATCGTTTCGAATTCTCCGAAAGCGTTGGAGCGCCTGCGCGGATGGTTCCCCATCGAGAGTTTAGGGCCCCGCCCCGCAAAGGGGTGCGAAGGTTTGATTTCGAAGCCGTGCACTACGTGCCAAAAGAGAAAAAATTTTATCTCGCGTCGGAAATGCTTTCGGATCTGCTCCGAGTGGATAGTGAGTCTGGTGCAGCAGAATGGATCGGCCTCGGCTTGCCCTCTGCTGCCGCCGGTGCAAGACAAAACCCGCCGTTGCCCTATCTCAGAAAACCAAATGCAGGCATCGAGGGTCTCGCGGAATTAGAACATCCCTCCCGCTTCGTTCTAGCCGCTGAAAGAGAACCCCGAGGGTTATTGGTGTTGCCACAGTTGGAGGCGGGGAACTATGCCAAGGCCCGATGGTTTCCTATCGAACACTCCGTGGTGAAGCTCTCGGGCACGCGGCTTGCGGATTATTCCGACTTGGAGGTTTACAATGGCAAACTTTTTGCCTTGTCCCGAAACGCGGAGGCAATCGTTGAACTAACGCCCTCAAAAACAGGAAAGTCATGGCGGGAGACACGCGCATGGAGTTTTTCGCACACCGTCCGAGATCCCCGGTTTGCCTACATGCATTCGGCGTTTGGGATGGCTGAAGGGTTGGCGATCGAGAGAGATGCCATCTGGATTGTCCTGGATAACAACCGCTCCTGGCGGGTAGGTTCGGAGCGAGACCGTCGCCCATTATTGTTCCGGTTTGCCAGACCGCTTTTGTTGGAGTAACAATCTCAAGGCCGCACCCGCAGGTCGCATTGAAAGTCTGCCCGGACGGGAAAAGTGTGAATTCTCAAATGAGCTATTGGATCTCCAAATTTTTCCGGTGTGCGGCCGGTTTCCGGCCAGCGGCATCCGTTTCTCTTCTCGCCATTGTGATGTTTTCGAGTTGTGCCTTTTCTGAGGCTCGGAAGCCATCTGTCGCAACGGCCGTTGAGATACCCGTTGCCAGAGACAAAACTTTCCGTTGGGCTACCGACCCCACCCCAGGTGGCACCACTCCTGAAATGAGGGCGTGGAGTAAGGAAATTCGCCGCGCAATCGAAAGGAAACTCGGTGAGAAGGGGTATCGCAAACAAAATCGCGCGGGGTCAGAAATTGCTTTCCGCATGGTGTTTACCAACGGGGCAGTCGCCGCCACAGGAGACTTTTCCAAACGTAGTCAGCCGACACGGGGAGAAGGCGGTTTTACCATTGAAGCTCGTGAACCGGGCACAGCGGACATTATCTGGCGAGCCGTGGTGGTCGCGCCCTTCTCCTCGGAAGGGAGCCCACGACAATCCCGGGCAGCGCTTGAGTCGCTGGTGGGTGCCATGTTCATAGCTCTTCCGCCTGTTATTTAGAACCCTGCGCAGCCTCAAAAGCGATCCAAATTCAGCCTTACACCGCTTGCAACGCCCACCCCTCAGCCACGCTTCGGCTGGCAAGATCGAGGATGTGAATCGGGCGCCACGCCTATTCGAGCGTGAGAATGAGGGGGCCCGGCCTGTGAGGCGCTTAGGGATGTTCCGATAATATCGCCGGCGCTCGCCAGGTGGAGCAGTGGACATCACGAGAACTTCGGTCCCGTCACAATTCTGAGTCAAAGTCGTCTTCATGCCACCAACTAGCAAAGTCTCCTCGGTTCCTGTCACTTCCATCCGGCCATTTTTGGGTTTGATTCGATATTGCTGATGGAAAGGGTGAGATGTTCGCCCCCACCAAAGCGTACAAGGACAAACCCGTCATCCTCGATGGCCTCTTCTTTCCACTTGGTTTTGAGGTCCCCAGCATTGGGTCTGTGCGCAAGCGCTTAATTCAACAGCTGTCGGAGTCAGCCCGGCTCTTCTCATTTTGAGGAGATGCTGGCGGCCCATGTTGTCGGCACCGCCATACCCAAACACCCCAAGACGTATGTCGGAGGGGTTGTTGAAAGTTTTCATTCCCTCAATTAAGCAACGCGAGTTTGATTACGTCTACAACTTATGAACTGATAACTAAATTCTAGATACCGCGCCTAGACAAACTCGAGGCGCATTCTCCCAAATTTCATCGAAACAACTCGGAAGACCGGGGGCGGAGCGGAGAGAAGACAACTCTCGCAACAGACAACAAATCCGCCGCACCGGGAGTTGCCGCCTCCTTCACCAACGATATAGTTCAAAAAATGGCTGGAAGCGATTTTGTCCACCTTCATGTCCATACGGAATATTCGCTGCTCGACGGTGCCGTGCGAATCAAAGATTTGGTTCGTAAAGCCGCCTCGCTGCAAATGCCGGCCATTGCGGTGACGGATCATGGAAACATGTTCGGAGCTCTGGAATTTTACACTGCGGCAAAAAAAATTGGCGTCAAACCGATTCTAGGCTGTGAAATTTACGTTTCACCCGGCCCCATGCGGGATCGTACCGCGACCAGCCCTCGTGAAGCGGCTTATCATCTGACACTGCTCGCCGAGAACAATCTAGGCTACAAAAACCTGCTGCGCATTGTGAGTGCTGCCCATCTCGAGGGGTATTATTACAAACCGCGAGTCGATCATGAGTTCCTCGCCCGGCACTCCCAGGGGATTATCGCGTTGAGCGGCTGTCTCAAAGGCGAGATCAACTCCGCCATAATCGAAAATAACGAAAAAAAAGCCTGGGAAATTGCGACAACGTATCGGGATATTTTCGGGGCCGAGAATTATTTTCTCGAACTGCATAACCACGGCCTGGAGACACAGGAACGGTGTAATCGAACCCTCCTGCATCTTGCGAAAGACCTCGGGCTGCGCACCGTTGCCGCAAATGATGTCCATTTCCTTGAACGCGAACATCACGAAGCTCATGACGTTTTGATCTGCATCGGCACACAGCGGTTCGTGGCCGATGAGAATCGGATGCGCTACCTGCCAGAGCTTTATTGCAAAAGCCCCGCCGAGATGCGGGCGCTTTTTCACGAAATTCCCGAGGCCTGCAATCACACGCTTCTTGTCGCAGAACGGTGTAATGTTGAGATAGCCTTTGGGGGGCAGAATTATCCCGCCTTCGATCCGCCAGATGGTAAAACGCGGGAGATCTACCTTCGCGAGCTGGCGTTGTCCGGTTTGCACAAGCGCTACGGAGAACGGGCGCACACCGATCCCTCTCTGACGGAGCGCCTCGAATTCGAGCTCAGCGTGCTCGAAAAGACCGGCTTTGTGAGTTATTTCCTCATCGTTTGGGATTTTATCCGCTTTGCCAAGGAGCGCGGTATTCCCGTAGGGCCAGGCCGTGGCTCGGCGGCCGGTTCACTCGTGGCCTATGTGCTTGGGATCACTGATGTTGATCCGATCCGGTTCGGGTTGCTTTTCGAACGCTTCCTCAATCCAGATCGGGTCAGCCCTCCAGATATTGATATTGATTTCTGCATGAACCGCCGCGGGGAGGTCATCGAATACGTCCGGCGAAAATATGGAGAACACTCTGTCGCTCAGATTGTCACCTTTGGAACTCTCGGCGCAAAAAGCGTCGTTCGCGACGTAGGTCGTGTGATAGGGATGAGTTACAGCGAAGCAGACCGTATCGCGCGGATGATCCCGTCAGATCTGAACATCACCCTGACGGCGCGCCGCGATCCCTCCGGAGAACTAGTGCCAGGCGCGATCGAACAAAATCCGGAGTTACGAGCTCTGGTGAATTCAGAACCAGAGGTGCGGCGATTGTGGGACTACGCGGTCACACTCGAGGGACTCACGCGCGGCACAGGCATCCATGCTGCGGGCGTTGTTATTGCTCCGGGTGAGTTAGTTGAGCATGTACCACTCTGCCGGGGCAAAGACAACGAAGTGGTCACCCAATATGAAATGGGTTCGCTCGCGGAACTCGGCCTTTTAAAGATGGATTTCCTCGGACTGCGAACCCTTACGGTCATCGACAACGCCGTGAAGCTTGTTCGAAAACGTTCACCTGAATTCGACATGGATGCCGTGGGTTTCGAGGATGAAGCAACTTATGAGTTGCTCAACAGCGGGGCAACCATCGGCGTGTTCCAGCTTGAATCACCAGGCATGGTCAACACCTGCCGCAAGATGGGCGTCCGAAGCATTGACGATATACTTGCCCTTATTGCTCTCTATCGCCCAGGACCGATGGATCTGATAGACGACTTCGTCGCCCGCCGTAAGGGCCAGGCAAAGATCAAGTACCTCCATCCACTGTTGGAAGAAGTTTCTGCCAGCACTTACGGCATTCTTATTTACCAGGAGCAGGTCCAAAAAGCCGCCAGCTTGCTCGCAGGCTATACGCTGGCCGAGGCCGATAATCTCCGGCGTGCCATGGGTAAAAAGGATAAAGAAAAGATGGCTAAAGAACGTCTCCGCTTCCGAGAAGGCTGCCAGCGGCTGAACAATATCCCCGCCGGCCGCGCCGACGAGATTTTTGATCTGCTAGAAAAGTTTGCCGGTTATGGCTTTAACAAGAGCCATAGTGCCGCATATGCCGTCCTCTGCTTCCGTTGCGCTTATTTGAAGGCTCACTATCCGGTCGAGTTTATGGCGGCTCTGCTTTCCAGCGAGGTAAACGATACCGATAAAATTTCCGAACTCATCGCAGAGTGCCGGCGTTTAAATGTCCAGATTCTCCCTCCCGACGTGAATGCGAGCGGGCTCGATTTTCAGCCTGAGAGGACTCCAGGACGTGGGAGCGCAATCCGGTTTGGATTGCTGGGTATAAAAAATGTGGGTCAGAAAGCTGTCGAAGCCATCCTTCGTGAACGCGAATCCGGAGGGCCATTCCGGTCGTTAGCCGAACTTGCACGGCGTGTGGATACCCGCGAAGTCACGCGCCGCGTGATCGAATGTCTCGTCAAATGCGGCGCACTCGATTCGCTCGGAGCAAGCCGTGCCGAAACTTATGTGCAAATCGAAGGCTGCTTGGCCTCGGCAAGTTCTTTTCAACGAGATGCTGCTGCCGGACAAGCGTCACTCTTCGACGCATTGGACCTGTCCGGCCCACCACAAAGTTCCTCTGCCGATTTGCCCTCCTGGTCGCCAAGAGAAGTACTCGAGTTCGAACGTGAGCTGCTCGGCTTTTATGTCACTGGCCATCCCCTCGATGAGTATCGCGGGGCACTGGAAGATACTTCCTTTACCCCGTTACGCCTCATCCCGGAACTAGCCAAAAAGGCTGCTGAAGCAGAGGCAGGCGAGAGGGCCAATGGGCGGGCTGACCGCTTCGAGCGAAATCGCCAACCCTTAAAGGTGGCAGGACAAATCAAAACTGTGGAGGTCCGCACAACAAAAAACGGTGGAAAACCTTTTGCGTTTTTTCAACTCGAAGACCTCACCTCCACGATCGAGGCGACCTGCTGGTCCGATCATTACACCCGCTTCTCCGCACTGCTCAAACCCGGAAATGTCGTCAAGGTCAAGGCCTTTCTGGATACCAAAGGTGAGGTGCCGAAGATCAACGTGCAGGAGATGAGCCTGCTCAAACCCCAGACCGCAAAAAAGCCTCAAAAGCTCATGATCCATATGAATTTTTATTCTCCATATTTCTTAGAGGACGCACGGGCAATTGCCGATCTCTTAAAGCGGCATCCAGGCGATCTCCCGGTGGAAATCAAGCTAGACCAGCTACCCATCCAAGCCTTTATCCAACCTTCCGATCGTTTCCGCGTCGCTGCCAGTCGAGCGCTTCTCGAAGCGCTTAAACCTTGGCAGGGCCATGCACTTTAACCACTGCCAGATATGTCGCGCATTCTCGCCATTCGCGGTGGTGCTATCGGGGATTTTGTCCTTACCTTGCCAGCCCTTGCCCTCCTACGTGAGGCTTTCCCGTCCGCACAATTGGAACTTGTCGGTTACCGTCATATCGTAGCCCTCGTTGAAGGGCGCGGCTACGCAACAGCCTCACGTTCGATAGAGTATGGGCCGTTGTCTCGCTTCTTCAGCCGAGATGGCGAGCTGGATTCCGGACTGGCATCCTATTTTGCCGGATTTCAACAGATTATCTCATGGCTGTATGATCCCGATGGCATTTTTGCAGAGAACATGCGCCGGGCCGGGGTTCGGAATTTTCTGCACGCCAACCCGATCGTGGGCGATCACGACCACGCCGCACGTCAGCTCGCGCGACCGCTAGAAAAGCTCGCCCTTTTTCTTGAAGATCCGGCAGCGCGGCTTTACCCCTCAAAAGATGATATTCTGGCTGCAGAATCTCTGCTTCACTCACTCGAAGTGGACAAGCCGTTTCTCCTTGTCCACCCTGGGAGTGGATCGTTCAGAAAATGCTGGCCTGCAGAATACTGGGTCGAACTACTCCGTTTTCTAACCGCAGGATTTCCCGGAAAAGTGATCGTTCTCGCCGGGGAGAGTGATGACAAGCCATTGGCGACGTTGCAGGAAGCGTTTCGCAACCTGTCGCGCATAGTATTCGCCACGCAGCTCTCGTTACCACTGGTGGCTGCGCTTGCCGCACAGACTTCAGCATTCATCGGTCATGATTCTGGAGTGTCTCATATTGCAGCAGCGGCAGGTGCCAAATCTTTGTTGCTCTTTGGCCCGACCGATCCCGATGTTTGGGCCCCAAAAAACACCGGCGTCTCGGTCTTGCGTGCACCGAATAACAACCTCGAGGACTTAAGCATCGAAGAGGTCTGTTTTGCGGCATCGCTACTAACCAATCGTTGAACCCAAAAGGAATTCTTGCGTTGAAAGTAACCGAGTTCATCTCGGCCGTTCTTCAGCCCAACGTCGCACCTTTGGGCTCAACACACACGAGTCCACTCAGAAATAACTTCTACCAACCTACTCCATATAAGACCAGTAAATAACCTGCGCACACAAAAAAACGCCTCCCACGGCTCCTGCCGATAGCCAGACTTAAAGAAGGTGAAGGAGTTAAATGGTGTCAGCGGCTCTTGGTGGGGCGTGTGATGCGTGTTATTATAGGAGAGAAGCAAATCGCTTTAGACTGATATAGGTAAAAGTGTTCATAAATATCGGAATTACCAAGAAGCCAACATTCATTTGCAATCCGGCAGTGTGGCAGATTGGAGTGTGGAGACATTCGGTAACGTGACTTTTGCGGTGATTTGTTCAAGTTCTTATGAGTTGTTTTGCTCGTATAGGTCCGCCGGGGTCGCGAGCATTGCCCCGGCCTTGGCCACGATCGCTTCGGGACTTGCTAATCTTCCCGGGCCATCATAACCGCAGGCCTGCATGCCAGAGTCTGGACCGATGAACACATGACCGCGCTGACGGAGGAGGCGGATATTTTCTTGAGTCGCGGCATGTTGGAACATTTTTCCGTTCATGGCTGGAGCGATTAAGACCTTCGCGCGGGTTGCGAGGTAAATTGCTGAGAGAAGATCTGAGGTCAGACCATGCGCAAAGCTTGCGATGATATTTGCGGTGGCTGGTGCGACAAGCAAGAGATCGGCCCGATCTGCAAGTTGAATATGGCCAGGTTGCCAGTCTCGGTCTTCTTCCCAGAACTCCGTTGCAACGGGTTTTTGTGCCAAAGTGCCGATAGTGAGCGTGGTGACAAATTTCAGAGCGGAGGGTGTCATTACCGGCCATACATGCGCGCCTGATTTACTGAGCAGGCTAGCAATTTCAGCCGCTTTGTAAGCTGCGATCGAGCCGGTTATCCCGAGGATAATATTTTTATTTTCTAAAGAGGTGTTCATTCCTCAAGCATCCAATTGGAGTCTGAATGTTTAATTTGATGAGTGAAACGGAAATAAACATTTTTTAAGTGACATCATTATGTGGAGCGGGCAATTTGATACTTTATGAGATTTGAAAACAAGTATGCCATTGTTACTGGAGCTGGTCGTGGGATTGGGGCTGCCATTGCCAAGAGGATTGTTTTGGAGGGTGGGCGTGTCTCAGTTGTGAGCCGCACGCCGCATAACTCTGAGAAGATAGCGGAAGAGTTGAACGGTATCCGAGCGGGAAGTGCATTCCCATTTGCGCTTGACGTGGCTGATCATGCATCGTGCACGACTGCGGTAGAACAAATTCAAGAGATTTCCGGAGGCGGAATTGACATCTTGGTGAATAACGCTGGTATAACTAAGGATAGTTTGTTAATGCGGATGTCGGAGGGCGATTGGGACATGGTTATGGCTACAAACCTAAAGGGGGCATTTAATTTCACACAACCTGTTGTGCGGCTCATGCTCAAGCAACGCTCGGGACGGATTATCAACATTAGCTCAACCTCGGGCGTTGCAGGAAACGCTGGGCAATGCAACTATGCTGCGAGCAAAGCGGGGCTGATCGGCTTTACAAAGGCGCTGGCGAGGGAGGTTGCCAGCCGCGGCATTACGGTCAATGCCATTGCCCCGGGGTTTATCACAACGGATATGACGGATGTTCTGCCGGAGAATCTCAAGTCGCAAATCCTTGCTCAGATTCCTCTTGGCAAGTTTGGGGATCCGGAGGATATCGCAGCGGCAGTCGCCTTTCTCGCCTCAGCGGAAGCGCGGTTCATCACTGGCCAGGTGCTTGTTGTTGATGGCGGAATGGTCATGTAGAATGTTGGCGGTAGATTTGGCTCTGCGAGGTTACGTTTTTTTATGCTCTTGTTTATACTTCGGCATGCTCATGCGGAAGAGGGTGTCAAACGGTTGCCTGACTTCGAGCGTCGGCTCACAGACAAAGGCCGGAGCCAGGCCCGGGTTATGGGGAGGTTTATTGCTGGGTTGGACGAGCGACCTGAGACTATTTTGACGAGTCCATTAGTGCGTGCTGAAGAGACAGCACGACTTGTGGCAAAGGAGATGAAGGTGGGCGTTCCAATTACAGAGTCTTTTTTGGCATGTGGGATGACACCTGAGATTGCTTGCGAAGGTCTCTATCCATATCTGCGCTTGCACGCTGTTCTTATTACGGGGCATCAGCCTGATCTTGGTGTTTTGGTGGCATGGCTTCTTGGCATTGTGCGTGGCGGGGGCATTGAAATGCGCAAAGGGGCGTTGTGTATTCTCGAGATGGATCGTTTGGTTGCTGGCGCAGCGGTGCTCAAGTTCCATGCGTCACCGGCGATGTTGGCGGTGGTGGATTAAAGAGAAAGAGTCATGAATGAAATCAAAGACACCCGTCGGGCGACGGTGCGGATTGGCTACGATGGCCGCGTGCATAAAACTTTTCGCGGACCCAAAGCTACTGCGCGGTTTCACAATGAAATCCGCGTTTTGCGCCATCTTGAGGAGGCGGGATGCGGCTTTGTGCCGCGGCTGCTTTCTGTTGATCCAGACAATCTAACCATTATCACAACCAACTGTGGTCAACGAGTGAAGCAGATCAACCCAGAGCGGATGGCCGAAATCTACGATGAGCTTCTGCAATATGGAGTAAGGCATGAGGATCCTTTTGACCGAAACATAACCTACCGCCAGAGTGACGGTAGATTTTGTGTGATAGATTTCGAATTTGCCACGCTTATTAAGGACGGCTACGAGACCGGGTTAAAGCCCGAGGATCGGATTCCGGGGGAGAGCGAAACACACGGCGGGATATGAGCGAAAAGTCATCGTTTCATCTTTTTGGAGCGCAGCATTTGCCTCAGCCAGGGGCCTCGATGGCTGTTCGATGGTCCGCTGGGACGCATCCCGGTAAGAGGCGGCAGAACAACGAAGATGCTTTTCTCTTGCTCACGTTCGACCAGAAAGAAATGCATTATCTTGGCAAAAGTGGCGAGGCGACCTTGCACGGTCGGGATCTGATATTTGCCGTAAGCGATGGCATGGGTGGCGGACCAGCGGGGGAATTTGCCAGCCGTATTGCGGTGGACAAGCTCGCCCAGTTGCTGCCCGGAGCTTTTCGTCTTGGCGCTGCGGGCATTCGGCCAGATCGTGCGGGAATGTTGGGAGAGGTTTTTTTTCAAATCCACAAAGAGATGTCGAAGTTGAGTTTTTTCTACGAGGAATGTCGCGAGATGGGGGCGACTCTTTCGCTGGTTTGGCTGACGCCGGGCTGGCTTTTTTTTGGGCACGTTGGAGACAGCCGAATTTATTTGCTGCCGAAAGATCACCCCGAGGAGGAGAAACTCCGACAGATCACGCACGACCACACACATGTCGGATGGCTCTATCGACAGGGCAAAATTAATGAGCGTCAGGCACGGGGGCATCCCGGTCGGCATTCTCTTCAACAGATGCTCGGAGCCGGGCGACAATTTCTCGAACCGCAGCTTGGGGTAGTGGAGTGCCATAGCGGTGACCGATTTCTTATCTGTTCGGACGGGCTTGTGGAGGCGCTGTGGGACCGTCAGCTCAAAGATTTGCTTGCGGGATGGAACACCTCGACCGCGGAGACTGTGGCAGCGGGTGTTAGCGCTTTTTTAGAAGAGGCACTCGAGGGGCCCGCTCAAGACAATATCACCGCCCTGATCTTTGAGATTGTGTGAAAACTGCCAAAAAAATTGATGTTCTTTAGTGCCGATGTGAAGTGGCGAAAGAACAAAATGCCAGATAAAGTCGAATCTTGCCAAAGCTGACTTTTCCACCAAGCGCTTGATGGATTACGCTAATCCTAGTGGTGTTTGGATTTGAGGCAATAACATTGGAGATGAGAACTTCCTCAGCAGCGGAGAAAAAAGCACGCGGATCAAGACGGACACCAGATTCGATCGCGAGCGCGAGATGTTTTTCTACGGTGGCCTCTGACAAATCGCGCCGCTGAGCGATCTCTTTTACACTCAGACCTCTCTGATGCATTTCGAGAGTGAGCAGGGCGGTGTCATTAAGACCGGACGGTGGTCTTTTTTTCAGGTGTTGTTGTGAAATGGTGGTTTCCTTGAAGCTCCGCCTGGGATTTGCAGCTAGCCAGGCAGATATTGCTGACAAAAACACCGGACCAAACTCGGCCAGCTTGCGTGAACCGACACCCGGTATGGCGAGAAATTCTTTCTCTGACAAAGGATAATCGCGCGCCATATGTCGAAGAGAGACGTCTGAAAAGATCACGTAGGGAGGAACGTCACGGCTGTCGGCGATTTCTTTGCGCAACCTTCTCAGTGTTCCAAAAAGCCCCTCGTCGCAGGGGACTTCCCCTGCGCGGGCGATCGCATCGGCTGATTTGGCGTCTGTCTTTTGCATGGCACGGGGGCGCGGAAGCAGAACAGAGGATCTTGTTTTGAGCACAGCGATTCCCGCGCTGGTGATGGAGACGGTCGAGAATTTTGTTTCATCCACCTTGGCAAATCCAGAAGCGATCAGACGTCGTCCGAGAGATGCCCAGTCTTTTTTGGGACGATCCTTTCCGATTCCATAGGTTGGTAGTTGGTCGTGTCCCAGGCGGGCGATCTTTTCGGTCTTTGCACCGGCAAGAATGTCGCAGATATGGAGCAGCCCTGTGCAAAAGCCACCTCGCTCGACACGCAGAACACAGCTTAGAAATTTTTGCGCCTCCAAGGTCACATCCTCCGTTTGGGCCGGTTCAAGGCAGTTATCACAACTGCCGCAGTTGTCCTCATGCCAACTCTCACCGAAATAACCTAGGAGGGGGATCCTGCGGCAAACGTTAGCTTCGGCGTAGGCAGTCATCTGCTCAAGCTGTCTGCGGGCAATGTTTCGGGCGTGGGGATCAGAAATATCATCCAGAAATCGGAGTAGTTTGACGACGTCACCACGGGAATAAAGAAGCAGACAGTCAGCTGGCAGACCGTCCCTTCCGGCGCGGCCGGTTTCCTGATAATAGCCCTCAATATTTTTTGGCAGATCGGCGTGGATGACGAAGCGAACGTTCGGTTTGTCTATTCCCATGCCAAAAGCAATCGTCGCGCAGACGATGCGGATTTCATCGCGCAGAAAGGTTTCTTGTGTGGTGGCGCGCTCGCTTGAGGAGAGCCCGGCGTGATAAGCTGCGGCAGACAATCCCGCGCTGCGGAGAGCGGCTGCCAAAGTCTCTGTGGTATTTCGTGCTTGGCAGTAAACAATGCCGGAATCATCAGGTCTGGCGGTGGCAAACTCGATTACCTGTGCTGAGGCTCGCTCTTTTGGCAGCACTCGGTAGCAGAGATTCGGACGATTGAAGCTGGCGACAAATACTTCGGGATTTTGCAACCTCAGCTGGGTGATGATGTCCTCCCGCACACGAGGAGTTGCGGTGGCCGTCAGAGCAATGGCAGGGATGTTGTGGAATAACTTTCGAAGTCGCCCCAGTTGACGATACTCAGGCCGAAAGTCGTGGCCCCATTCGCTGATGCAATGTGCTTCATCCACAGCAAGGGCGGTGATATTCCAGGCTGCAAGTTTTTCGACAAAACTGTCGAGTAACAGTCGCTCCGGCGCGGCGTAGAGCAGCTTGAACTCGCCTTTGTGCAGGCCAGCCAGCCGTTTTTTTGTCTCTTTCAGGCCGAGCGTCGAGTTCAAAAATGTTGCAGCGACGCCCACAGCCTTAAGCTGGTCCACTTGATCTTTCATCAGGGCGATGAGGGGAGAAACCACAAGAGTAAGCCCTTCTCGAACGATGGCGGGGAGCTGATAGCAGAGACTTTTACCGGCTCCGGTGGGTAGAATCGCCACGATATCACGCCCGGCGAATGAGGCGCAGATAATGTCCTTTTGTAGAGGACGAAAGGAGTCATACCCAAAAACTTCCTTCAGAACGCGCTCAAGCTGTCTGTGGTCGGGTAAACAGTGTGGAGGGTCTTGACGCACGGAGCCTGTTGTCACCACCTGATAAACGAGAGGGTTTACCGTAAGCCGACTTTCAGTTCGCTTGACAACTCATTTAAATTCTGAATGACTCGATCGATGTTGCGGACATTGTCCAGGAAGATTTTGTCGCCATTAGGAAAAGAGAGAATGAGTTTCCCAGCACGTACAAATGGCAGGTAGTATTCGAAGACGTCCGTTACATCCTTTTCATACTTCATCTGAAGGGTTGGATAGCGTCGCTGGCCCTCCAATAGGCCGTGGGTGACGAAGACCTCGTTGCGTTCAATCCTTACAAAATGAAACCGGATGATGAGGAGCGAAATACCGTAGAGAATGAGCCAGACGCAGGTGATTCCGGCGTAAAACTGCGGTTTCGCAGCCGGATCGAACGTCAGCAGTTGGCCTATAAACTCCGGTAAAAACTTAAAGTGATGGTTTGCTAGCATGAGCAAAAGTATTACCGAGATAGAACTGACAAACCAAATCAACGCCCAGCGGACCTCGGTGTCAATGCAGAGGGCGAAGAGAGCTCCAGCCAGTACAATAAAAAAAATCCAACCCATCACCTTGTCAACCTGCTGGCCCTGCACCAGACGCTCGGCGAGAGCAATGATCTGCTCTCGCTCCGTGCGCTCGGAGTCTGTTCCCGCTCGTAATTTTTCCGCCCGTTCAATGACGATTTTTTTGATCTCCTTTTCCACAGGATAAGCACCAAAAAAATATCCAACGACGGCAAAGACCAGTGCGCAAAGTGCCACGGGATAAAAAACCAGCGTCTTGGGCCACATATGGATTTTCAAGACGGGACTTTGTTTTGGTTCCACAGGCCGGGATGGCTCAGCAGTGGCAGGCAAAGACGAAGGGGTGGTGTTTGGCGAGTCCATTTTTCTTCTCAGTGGCGTGCGTGATTATTTTAGGAGGGCACAAGTTCCAAGACGGACCATCCTTATTCGCGTGTAGCTTTGCGCGTCATCCAACGCAAGCTTAAACCTTGGGTAGCCGATTTTATTTGGCCGCATGGATTGGTGTGGAGAAGCGGTTCACTGCTCAGAAAAATTTACACCGCACTTTCACGCAATGCTGGAGGCCAACCAGCACGGAGGAGTGCAAGAAAGATCAAGCGCCTGACTTCGGGTCGGCTTACTTTCAGCCGTTCTCTGAAGGCCTGAGCGCCTGCCACCTCGATGAGCCGGAGGGTTCTCATTCCGATCAGCACGGGCAACAACACGGCAAACCGTGTTCGCACCCCGCGAATACCTGCAGAATACCGTTCGCCGGCCTTGAGCTGTTGCCGAGCGGATTCATACCAAAAGACAGATTCTCTGAGGAGAACGTCCTCCGTCGGCATATTTCCACCGGTGCATACCGGGAGGTAGCAGCGATTCTTCGCCAAGTCTTCAGGCCGGTCTCTCAGGATATTGACGAGTTGCAACCCGCATCCGAAGCGCACAGCGTCGTCCACCAGTCGCCTTGGGCTCACCCGCGCATATCCTGGTATCGCGTCAAGGCAGAGCCGCGTCCAAAACCCTCCGACGCATCCTGCCACCATGTAGGTATAACGATGGAGTGCATCCGCGTCCGGCAATGCCCTAAAGCCGCTCTGCTGTCGTGGGAATGTGATGACATCCCCTTGTTGCCCCTCGATGATCTTACATAAAACCCCGCTTAATTCGCAGCGCCACGACAAAGGTAGCAGTCGTGCGTATGTCATCAGCATCGGGATTTGTCGCAGAAGTTGCTGCTCTCTTCTGTTGGTTAGATATCCTGCGAACCCCACTGTCCGTGTTGGAGCAGGCGACTGACTGTTTATGCTATCAGGCAAGGAGAGCCCAGCGATGGCCTCCTTGAGTTCTTTAAGAGTTTGCAACCGCTCTTCATCATCAACGGGCGCATCGGCATCTGCCACTGTATCGGAGGCGCGGGCAAGCATATATCCCAGCGCCACAGGATTGCGAACCTTTGGTGGCAACGCGCTTAGACTGATTGCGAAAGACCGCGAAACCGCTCGCATCAGTTCGCACAATTTTCCGGGAAGTTTCATCTTGTTTCTTGGCTACTCCTGCCACAGATCTGATCCAGATGTCAAAACCGTTTCACCGCATGGAGATAGGCACTTGAACCTGAGAAAAATCGCTGGACACCTGCGACTGCTTTTCGGATTGTTCTTCTCTTATGATTGTTGTCATCCGTGCCGGTGCCACGCAGGATAAGATTGATGAAGTGATCGAAGAGGTTCGGAAGCTTGGGTATGAACCTCGCCCGATCGTCGGAGAATTGCAGACTGTCATTGCCGCCATTGGCGACGAGCGCATACACCACACCCTTGAATCTCTTCGTGTGTTGCCGCAGGTCGAGTCCGTTTTGCGGGTTCAAAAGCGCTACAAATTGGCCAGCCGTGAAACGCGTTTCGAAAACACGGTGGTGGATGTGGATGGCGTGGCGATTGGCGGAGAAGAATTTGTTCTTATGGCCGGGCCATGCTCCGTTGAATCTGAAGAACAACTTCTGGAAACGGCGCGTGCGGTCAAAGCTGCTGGTGCAAAAATTCTCCGGGGTGGGGCTTACAAACCCCGCACTTCCCCCTATGAATTCCAAGGTCTTGGTCGTGAAGGTTTGCGTCTCCTCCAGTTGGCTAAAGCGGAGACTGGCCTAAAAATTATCACCGAAGTTCTGAGTGAACGTGACGTTGCGCATGTTGCCGAGGTGGCGGATATTCTTCAGATTGGCGCACGCAACGCTCAGAATTTCCGGTTGCTTGTGGAGGCTGCCCGCACGCGCAAACCAATTCTCCTCAAACGCGGCCTGAGTGAACGAATTGAAGAATGGCTTCTTGCCGCGGAATATATCCTCGCTGAAGGCAACCCTTCCGTCCTGCTGTGTGAGCGCGGAATTAGGACTTTTGAGACCTGGACTCGCAACACTCTCGATCTTTCAGCTGTTGCAATCGCAAAACAAGAGAGTCACTTGCCTGTCATTGTGGACCCCAGCCAAGGCTGTGGTCGCGCCGACTTGGTGCGTGCCCTCTCCAAAGGAGCTGTGGCTCTGGGCGCGGACGGCCTGCTAGTTGAAGTGCATCCGCTGCCTGCGGAGGCACTCAGCGACGGGCAGCAACAGTTAGATTTTCGGGGCTTTAACACTCTGGTCGCCGATATTCGTCCGTTTACCGCCGCAGCGGGGCGCAGGTCACCTTAGGGTTTCGTGGCCTTCGGGTTTGTCGCCTTCCTTTACAACGCTTTTTCCACATCACCTTTTTATCGCTCCAAAGTTATGTCACAAAAAATCGCAGAATCCTCGTTGATGGAACGTATCGTCAGCCTCTGCAAACGCCGGGGGTTCATTTTTCAATCCAGCGAAATTTATGGGGGTATCAATGGCTTTTGGGATTACGGCCCGCTCGGCGCGGAACTCAAACGGAACGTCAAAGAGGCCTGGTGGCGGGAAATGACGCGCTTACGCGACGATGTGGCAGGTCTCGATGCATCCATTATTATGCACCCGGCAATCTGGCGTGCTTCCGGTCATGTGGACACATTTAGCGATCCGATGATTGACTGCAAAACGTGCAAGGGGCGCTTTCGTGCGGATCAAATTGACGAAATCGCCTGTCCCCAAAAACCGTCAAAAAGCGTTGTGACTTGCGGTGGCGAAAAGACCCAGCCGCGCGCCTTCAATCTCATGTTCGAGACCAACGTTGGGCCAGTCAAAGACGAAGCCTCAACCGCTTATCTCCGCCCTGAAACCGCCCAAGCCATTTTTGCTCAGTTTAAAAATGTGCTCGAAACCTCCCGACAAAAGGTGCCCTTCGGTATTGCTCAGATTGGGAAAGCCTTTCGCAATGAAGTTACGCCTCGAAATTTTACCTTTCGCTCCCGAGAGTTTGAGCAGATGGAATTGGAATACTTCATCCCACCGGATGAAGCTATCGAGGCCATTGCCGGGTCGGTTGCCAAACCCACAGGGCCAGGCCATCCCGGAACCCCACGCCCTGACTGGGGTTGGCAACTCTGGCATCAATACTGGGTCGAGGAGCGGATTGCCTTTTACGGACGCATCGGGCTTCCCCGAGAGTCGCTTGTTGAATACTGGCAAAAACCCGAAGAGCTGGCTCACTACGCCCGTGCGACCGTGGATCTCCTCTTCAAGTTTCCCTTCGGCACACAGGAATTGGAAGGCATTGCCGCACGAAGTGACTTTGACCTTTCGCAGCATGCCCGTCGCTCAGGCAAGCCTATGGCCGTGTTTGACGAGGCACTGAGGAATGCCTGGGCTTTGCTAGATGATCGCACACGCGAACGCCTTGCAGCCTCCTACCGCAACCATCGTCTCGCCCATTACTCGCGCAGCGGTGTCGCCATTGGTGAGGCAACCGCTCTCGCGGAGGCAGATGCTGACAATCTCGCCAAAGGGCAATATATTCCCCATGTCATTGAACCCAGCGCCGGTGTTGACCGCCTATTGCTTGCGCTCATTTGTCACGCTTATGCCGAGGAAGGGGTGACCGATGAAAAGGGAAAAACAGAAACCAGAATTCTGTTGCGGCTTCACCCTCGCATCGCCCCGATAAAAGTGGCTGTTTTCCCTCTCCTACGCAACCGCCCTGAACTTGTGGCCAAGGCCGTTGAAATTCGCGAAATGCTCCGACCGCACATGACCGTCGCTTATGACGACAGCGGTGCAATCGGACGTCGCTACCGTCGGCAGGACGAAATAGGCACACCTTTTTGCATTACGGCAGATTTTTCGACGCTTGGCGAAAACGATCCTTCCGACAAAGACACCGTGACCCTCCGCGAGCGTGATTCAATGCATCAGCAACGGATTAAAATTAGTGACCTGCTCCCGTTTATTTTGACGCGGATTAACTAAGCTCCAGATGCAAATGCCCTTTTCAATCCAAGTGTTAACCATCATTCGGAACACCTGTTTCAGCCTAAATAAAGAGCGCAAGGCGGAACTCGAGACTTGCGAAATCATTTCCTTAAATAGGACATCTGAGGAGCAAAAGAATCTATGAACCAAACAAAATTTCAGACTGCTCTGATCACCGGAGCTTCCTCGGGTATCGGGGCGGAACTGTCTCGCCAACTTGCGCCCATGTGCGAGCGGCTCATCATCGTTGCTCGCAGGGAAAACCGCCTCGAATCTCTTGCCAAAGAAATCAGCGAACGCTTGCCGATGTGCCAGGTGTTTGTTGAAAAGCTCGACCTGGCCGACGAAAAGGCCCGCATAGAATTCAGTAACAAAATCAAGGCACGTAGCCTTGTGCCCGATCTTCTTGTCAACAATGCCGGTCTTGGCGATCATGGCGAAATTGCCACCGCCGATTGGGAACGCCTTCGACGCGTCGTTGAAGTAAACGTTCTCAGCCTGCTTCACCTGACGCATCTTTTTCTACCGGAAATGATAAGCGCCCGACGTGGCCTTGTGGTTAACATCAGCAGCATCGCGAGTCTGATTCCCTTGCCCGAAATCGGCGTTTACGCTGCGACGAAAGCCTTTGTTACCAGCTTTAGCGAAGCTCTGCGGATTGAACTTGCCGGCAAAGGTGTCGAGGTGACAGCCATCTGTCCTGGACCGATCCGCACGGAGTTCGGTGAAGTAGCGATGCGCCCAGATGTGGGTGAGCCGATAAGAAATCCCTCTTTTATGATGATGCCACTCGAGAGTGCAGTGCGGGAAATGGTGGGGGCTCTGACAAAACGTAAACCACGCTATATTCCCGGTGTGATTCCACGACTTGTAATGATGATCGCGACGACACTGCCGTTGCCGATGTTACGGGCCGTTCTCGGTCTGGGATATCGAGCAAGGCGACGGAACGTGCGGTAGAAATGACGTCGGTTGCCTATGGGACCTATGGGAAAAGGGGTGAAAGCTTGGGGTGATATTTTCCTTTTGACTTCTATGGATAACTGAATAAAATGATAAATGGAAATGGCTTTGAAGCCAAGTCCGTGGACCCTTTAAACGAAAAAAAACCAGACAAGAAAGCGAGTTGCAATGCCCGAAGTTGTTGTTAAAAAAGGAGAGCCGATTGACCGTGCCCTGAAGCGCCTGAAAAATAAGCTTGATGCGGAAGGCATCATGGAAGAGGTGAGGCGGCTTCGTGCATTTGAGACTCCTTCTCAAAGAGTGCGCCGAAAAGCGAAGGCTAACGCTAAGCGTATCAAAATGAAGTTTCGTTTCACCGCGTAAGAATTTACCAACATCTCTGTCAATCGTAGGATGAAAGTACAACGTATGCTCTCCTCCTGCGTTTAAGCTCCTTAAGGCCTTGCCGCTCCTCGGTCTCACAGGCGGTGTCGCCACGGGTAAATCACTCTTTCTCCAAAATCTTTGCCTCTTCCTCAGCGAGGCGAGGGTTTACGACGCTGATGCCGCTGTTCATCGGCTTTTAAAAACAACCTGCAAAACTGCGGTCCTAGACTGTTTTGGTTTGGGGATTGCTGATGAATTTGGTGAAATTGACAGGGCGCGCCTAAGGGCAAAGGTGCTCTATGAGACACGAGCCAGGCGAGATCTCGAGTCTATTCTTCATCCAGAGGTTGAGAGGGAATGGCGGGCTCTCGCCGCAGGTCTGAGGCAGGCGGAGCAAGCCTCTCATCCTCAAGAAGCGTGTTGCAAATGGCTTATTTTGGCCATACCATTGCTTTACGAGGTTGCTGCAGACAAGGAAATAGACGTCTCAGTCGTCGTCGCTTGCCGACCCGATACCCAGATCCGGCGCATTGTTGAAAAGCGCAAACTGGACATTAGCACAGCCAAAGCATTTCTTGCTGCGCAGTGGCCAATCGCTGAAAAAATAGCGCGATGCGATTACCTCATCTGGAATGACGGCCCCGCTACCTTGCTCATGCCCCAAGCCAAACTTCTATCCGAACGACTTAAAACCTATGCCAGAAGATAATCCAGCGGATGTTTCGTCTATCGAATTTCCGTCAGCTTCCGATGCGCCGCCTCCTCCGCTTTCCCCGCCACCGCCGGGAATGATTCGACCAAGCAACGTCATTTCAGGTGTGCAGATCCCCGAGTTCATCCCTGAAACAACTTCTCTGAATGAACTACAGACACTTCCGCTCGCTGAATTGGCACGGCTTGCAACGACTTACGGCCTTCGGCTCAACCATGAACGTTCCCGGCATGCAGTCATTTTTGAGCTTTTGCGTCGGCTCATACTTCATGGGAGCAGGGTGATCGCCGAAGGAATCGTCGAATCATCCAGTGAAGGCACCGGCATGCTGCGATGGCCACGTTACAACTTCGCCACCTGTCCTGAGGATGTTTTTGTTCCTCAGCAGATTTACAAAGGGCTCCAGTTGCGCGCAGGCCAGAGGCTAAAAACCACCCTGCGCCCACCTCGCGAGGTGCGCGAGAAAAATCTCATCGCAAGCGAGGTGATCGAGATCGAAGGCATTCCCACTGCCGAATGGCAACAGCGTAAACATTTCGATGAACTCACACCGTGCCATCCACGTTCACGCATCTTTCTTGAGAGCCCCCGCGGGGCATCCGTCAGTGCGCGGTTTGTCGATCTTATTGCGCCGCTGGGTAAGGGCCAACGCGGACTGATTGTTGCTCCGCCTCGCGCTGGGAAGACCATTTTGCTTAAAGAAATTGCAAAGGCAATCCGCGCCGGAGATCCTGCCATTTCACTCCTCATCCTGCTTGTGGATGAGCGACCCGAGGAGGTAACCGATTTTCGCCGTAGCATCGATGCTGAGATCTACTGTTCGACTTTCGATGAACCACCCACGCGCCATGTCCAAGTAGCTGAATTGGTCGGCGAACGTGCCAAACGACTTGTTGAGATCGGCAAAGATGTTGTTATTCTCCTCGATTCCATCACCCGCCTCGCACGCGGACACAACGCTCTCATGCCGGCTAAGGGCCGAATCATGTCCGGTGGTGTGGATACAAAAGCACTCATGAAGCCCAAACGCTTCTTTGGTTCCGCTCGGAATGTGCTCGAGGGGGGCAGTCTGACCATCCTTGCGACCGCCCTTGTCGAAACCGAATCCCGAATGGATGACGTCATCTTTGAGGAATTTAAAGGCACTGGCAATATGGAACTTCACCTCGACCGTGAGTTGATAGAGCGCCGCATCTTCCCGGCCATCCACATCCCAAAATCCGGAACTCGCAAAGAGGAGTTGCTCTACCATCCGGACGAATACAATCGCATTTCTATTCTTCGCAAATCGCTCCTCTCAAAGCCGCCTTTTGAGGCGACGGAAGAGCTGGTAGACGCTCTCAAAAACACCCGCACCAATGCGGAGTTATTGCTTACCGGCTTGAAATAATATTCCAGACATCTGGGCACATCAGATCTTTTCCATAGTGATCTCCTCACAGACCGATCTCAACTCACTGATTGTCCGCCTTTCGAATGAACCTCGCCTTGCGGTGGATACAGAAGCTGACAGCCTTCACTCCTATTTCGAAAAGCTCTGTCTAATTCAGATCAGCGTCCCATCCGGCGATTTCTTAATAGACCCGCTCGCCGGGCTCGACCTGCACCCCCTCATTAGGCTGTTTGAATCCCGCGAAATCGTCATTCATGCCATGGACTTCGATCTGCGGATGTTGCGCCGGACAGCTCCCCATTTCAAACCCACAAATATCTTCGACACCGCAATCGCCGCCCGGCTTCTCGGATATCCTGAGCTTGGCCTGGCGGCAATTTTAAAAAAACTCCTCGGATTAGATCTCTGCAAATCCTCACAAAAAGAAGATTGGGGGCGACGCCCGCTCCCACAAAAAATGATCGAATATGCCATCAACGACACACGGCATTTGCTGCGCATCCGGGATTTACTTGCAGCCGACCTTGAAAGCCTCGGGCGATTGGAGTTGCATCGTCAGTGGTGCGCACGTTCCGTCTCGCTTGCGGAAGACAAACCCCGCGATCCAGAGACTGCCTGGCGTGTGACCGGATGGAAGACATTGTCGCCGCGCGGTCTTGCTATCCTCCGTTCACTCTGGAATTGGCGTGAGGCTGAAGCCATGCGTCGTGATCGTCCCAGTTTTCACATCCTCAGCAGCGGCGAACTGGTCCGCGCCGCCGATGCCTATGATAAGGGGCTGCCATTCGAAAGCCGTTCGCTTAAAGACCACACTTTTGCCCTCTTTCACCAAACCGCCTTAGAAGCTGCCGCACTCCCCGCTTCCGCATGGCCCAAACCACCCAAGCGCGTTCGCGGACTAAAAATTACTCCCGAACACGAGGCGCGTATCAATGCGCTGAGAGCTTTCCGCGACAGAGCCGCGGCTGACCTTAAACTCGATCCGAGCATTATTGCCCCACGTCATACGCTCGAGGCTCTTGTCTTTTCCCCACGTGAGGCTTCCGCAAAACTTTTGCCTTGGCAACGCGAAATACTCGCGGAGGCTTTGCGCGCACACTCTCCAGAGGCACTTTTGTGAGACTCAACCGTGCGCTTTGTCAAGGGGGTGAGGAAATGAAAGGTCAACGCGTCAGCGGGATAAAACGCCAAAGGCAACGGTCTCGATCGCTTTTGCTGCGTGCCGACGGTGTAATTTCAGCTTGCTCCGGCGGCCAAAGCGCGCATCGTTCTCTTCCATCCGATTGCGTTTTGGGGTCTTAACCGGATCGGACGGCCGAAGAAGCCAAATGAGCAAGAATTTCAAACTGGAAGTCATTAAAGGTGGGGTTACGGCGCCGCGGGATTTTGTCGCAGCAGGTATTCATTGCGGCATTAAAGATCCTGAGAGAGCCGAGCGTGATTTGGCCTTGGTTTATAGTCGTCGTCCTGCAACGTCAGCGGGGGTCTTCACGACGAACCGAATTAAAGCTGCGCCGGTCCGGCTTTCTGCAGCCCACCTTAAGCTTGGAGCTGCTCAAGGGATCGTGGCCAATAGCGGCAATGCAAACGCCTGCACCGGACTTCGCGGAATGAAAGATGCCCGCAGGATGGCAGCGGCCGCCGCTGCCATCCTGGACACAAAGCCTTCCTGCTTTTTTGTCTGTTCGACCGGACGAATTGGCGTTCCGCTGCCTATTGAAAAAATTGAACAGGCCATGCCGAGGCTTGTCTCCAAGCTTTCCGAACAGGGAGGTCGTCATGCGGCGCAAGCTATAATGACGAGCGATACCCGTCCGAAAGAGTGTGCTGTGGAATTTGAGATCGGCGGGAGCCGTGTTCGGATCGGGGCAATGGCCAAGGGTGCCGGCATGATAGACCCGCACATGGCAACAATGCTGGCGTTCCTCACAACAGACGCGCAAATCGGGCGAGCCGATTTAAAAAAAGCACTCTCACAATCTGTTGACGCTTCTTTTAATCGTATCAGCGTCGATGGCGATATGAGCACGAATGACACAGTGCTCTGTTTGGCAAACAGTGCTTCCGATGCCCCGCGGATTACTTCTGGCTCGGAGGCTTTTGAACGTTTCCAGGCGGCTCTTGAGCAAGTCTGCCTTGACCTGGCAAAAAAGATTGTGCGCGACGGCGAGTGTGTCACAAAATTTGTCGATCTGGAAGTCCGCGGAGCCGCGACATACCAGGACGCACGAAAGGCGGCACGCGCAATTTCAAATTCTCTCCTGGTAAAATGCTCCTGGCACGGCGGTGATCCTAACTGGGGCCGTATCATGGATGCCTTGGGTTACTCAGGCGCTCGAATTCGTGAAGAGAGTGTTGATATTCATTTTGGGGGGCTCGCAACCGTCCGAGGCGGTGTCGCTGCCAAAACACCACCCCGCCTCCTCAAAAAAGTCATGGCAGCGCCCGAACTGACTATCGTCGTTAACTTGCATCGCGGCGATGCCTCATACAAAATGTTCACCACGGACCTATCCCCCGCCTACGTGAAATTTAATATGGGAGAATAAAATTTCCACCACGCGAGGGCAGCAACCTAAAATGTCGGAGACACTTTCATTCATCACCAATGACCTGCGTGCCTCAGTGCTCAGCGAAGCGCTGCCGTATATCCAACGCTTTCGCGGGCAGGTGTTTGTTATCAAATTTGGTGGCAGCGCGATGGAGGACGCCACTCTTGTCGATTCCCTCTTGCGCGATGTGGTCTTTCTCGAAGCCGTCGGTATCAACCCGGTTCTCGTTCATGGTGGTGGCAAGGCGATCAACCAAGCAATGGCTGACGCCGGGATCGAGGCGCACTTTATCGGAGGGCTTCGTGTGACCAGAGACGATGCCATCGGCATCGTTGCTAAGGTTCTTGACGATGACATCAACGGGAGCATTGTCGGCACAATCAACCGCTACGGGGGCCGGGCCTGTGGTCTCTCAGGGCGAAATGTGCTTCGCGCCAGAAAACTGCCTCCCGTTACTCACTCCGACGGAGTTACCACTGATCTTGGGCGCGTGGGTGAAGTTATTTCGGCCAAAATCAGTGAAGTTCTTGGCATTGTGAATTCCGAGCAAGTGCCCGTCATCTCTCCCATTGCATCGGATGACAAGGGCGGACTTCTCAACGTCAATGCCGATCTTGCGGCGTCGGCTATCGCTGTTGGTCTAAAGGCCAACAAACTCATCTACCTGAGCGATGTCCTCGGTATTTTGGAAAATCCGGCCGACCCAACCACGCTCATCCCCTCGCTGGATTGCGCAAAACGCGATGATCTCATTGAGCGCGGTATCATCTCTGGCGGAATGATCCCTAAAGTGCGTTCAGCTTTTGAGGCGCTTATCGCGGGCGTCGGCAAAATCCATTTAATAGACGGAAGAATCCCCCACGCACTTTTGCTCGAGATTTTTTCCGACCGCGGTATTGGAACCGAAGTTGTTCTCTGAATTTCTCTGAATCTAAGTCGCCATCACCGCGATCTGGGTTGTCAACAACCTCTTTACGGGTATAATGTTTAATTAAACTTTTTGGTGCCCATAACGCTGAAATTATTCTTCCTCAAAACAACTACTTACCCCAGCCACTCTGTGTCACTAAACCCATGATAAATGTTGGAGAGCGTCTTCGAGAAGCACGCGAGCGTAGGGGATTATCTATAGAGGAAGCCTCGCGTCTTACAAAAATCCGTGTCGAGCAAATCCGCGACATGGAAGATGGCGATTTTAGTAACTTTCCCGGATTCGTCTATGCGAAAAGCTTTCTTAAGCTCTACGGTAAATTTCTAAAAATTGATATCTCAGACGCCTTCGAATACTTCGATCCAGCTCCATCCAGACAAGAGCGGGCTGTTTTTTTTCATCGTCCAATTGCGATTGCAGGGCGTGCAAAACCACCTCCCCCGAGACGGCACCGCAGCCGTGGGGGTGGCAGTCATCTCCCCATTTACTCTGTCAACTTTCCCCGCGTCAGCTTCCCAAGCACAAAAAAAGGGTTGCTCCTTTGGATTATCAGCCTGGCTCTGGCTATCGGGGTATTCCTGGCGATTAAATTCACCATTGATCTTGAGAGACTAAAGAGATCCCTCCCTGCCGAGTCCACTGTTGCTGAAATAGAGGGCAACACTCAAAAGACGCCCAAAACCAGCTCTGCCCCGGATTCTCTGGTTTCTAATACAAAAAAAAGCGATGTAGCAGATCTCTCCGCACCCGTCACAAATAATGTCGGCCGCGCATCGGATTCTCAGGAACCGGTTCTGCGCGCTGAACCAACAGGGCGTTTGATTCTGCCTCCTGACACCACAGCCTCCGAGTCTCCCACTTCGGCCCTTAATCCACTCCCCAGGAGTTATTCACCGCAGCGTGTTTCTCCGAACGAAGTGCGCAGGGCAGAGCGCGTCGAGCGCGTCCTGCCCGCCACACCGTAAGTCGGCAGCTAGAATTATCCGGACTAAACAAACTTGCTGCCCGCACTTGACAGATCTCTGCCCTATTCGATACCATGCACTTGCCATATTCAGAACAACTTACCCCGGCTGTGGGTATGGTCAGCCTCGGCTGCGCAAAGAACCTTGTTGATGCGGAAATTATGCTCGGCAGCATCCTCGCTAAAGGCATGCGCGTCATCGCTGACCCGAGCGAGGCCGATGTGGTGATCGTCAACACCTGCGCGTTCATTGATCCAGCCAAGGAAGAATCTATTGATGCGATCTTGCAAACCCACCGACAACGCGGATTGAGCAAAAGCCCTGGTCAGCGTCTAATCGTCAGTGGCTGCATGTCGCAGCGCTTTTCAAAAGAGCTTGTCAAAGAAATGCCTGAAGTCGACGCCTTCATCGGCCTCGACCAGGTCGAAGAGGCAGGTGATATCGTGGAGCAGCTCCTTTCCCGCTCAGACAAACAGAGTGGCACCCCACTCGATCTGGTGACCGGCAAACCGCGCTATATACCGGATTACGACACGCCACGTTACCGTCTCACTCCGTCCCATAGCGCGTATATTAAAATCGCGGAAGGCTGTAACCACCCTTGCAGTTTCTGCGTTATCCCAAGAATGCGCGGACGGCACCGCAGCAGGACAATTTCCTCAGTTGTGGAAGAGGCCCGCCAGCTCGTAGGTGAGGGGGTCCGAGAATTGAACCTCATCAGCCAGGATACCACCTACTTCGGAATGGATCTCTGGGAAAACCGGGCAGGTCCACGCACTCCGGTCGGCTCCACCGAAGGACCATCGCTTATTGCACTTCTCCGAGAGCTCGATCGTATCCCAGGCGATTTTTGGATTCGTATCCTTTACACCCATCCAGCTCACTGGAGTCAGGATTTGATGAAAGCTATCGCCGACTCCGAAAAAACAGCCCGATACGTGGACATGCCTCTGCAGCATATTCACGATGAGATGCTTGCTGCGATGCGTCGTGAAACTTCCAGATCTCACATTGAAAAACTCATCAGCACTCTGCGCGACACAATTCCAGGAATCGCCATCCGCACCACTTTCATCGTCGGCTTCCCCGGGGAAACCGACGCCCATTTCCAGGCTCTGACCGATTTTATCCGTGAAATCCGCTTTGAACGTCTCGGCGTGTTTGTTTATTCGCGTGAAGAAGGTTCCCGCGCCGCCACAATGCCGGGGCAAATTCCAAAAGCAATCAAGAATCGTCGCTATCGGGAAGCCATGCTTCTACAACAAAAAATTGCTATGGAACAAGCTGCCTCAATGAAAGGACGCACAATCAAAGTGCTGGTCGAATCCCCCAACTTTGCTCGCTCCGAGGCCGATGCACCCGATGTGGACTGCCGTGTGCACCTCTCCACCCCCTCGATGCCCGGCCAATTTCTGATGGCCACCGTGACTGGATCGCGCGGCTACGACCTGGAAGCTGAACCTCTCTGCTCGGTTAATTCACCTCAAAACTACCAATCTCCTCCCGCATGATGGGCCGTCAAAAACAGCCCAATCTTACTGGTCGCACATTCTAAACAGAACAGCGCGTCGCAGGAACGCTGCTTCAATGGCACTGCTCACTGTAAAAGGTTTTGCATGGTTTTCTGCAGGGACTGCTCTGCTTGTTCTATTATGGCGCATAGGATTTTCGGACCATCACAGTAGCCTTGATATGCTAGCCCGACTTTCTCAACTGGAGGCGAAAAACAGCGATTTTCGAGGTTCGAAGGCCCGCGAACCCGCATAAATACAAGGTGCCGCTTTCAAAAGTCGCTGTAGTGAAGACCAATCCTCTTCTCAAACCCAAAGATATGACTACAATTGCGAACCGTTATGTTTTTGCGAAATACACGGCGGTTCAAAGACGGCAAAGAACACCGGTATTGGTCGATAGTGGAAAACCGCCGTTGTGCGGGTGGTAAGATCG
>CALDSX010000014.1 GCA_937924445.1 uncultured Chthoniobacterales bacterium | reverse complement strand
GCAGAAGACTCTCAAACTGGCCGTCTCAGAGAAATGCTGGGCAGCCAGCATCCAAGCTTATAAGTGGCTCGAAGGGGCTGGTTGAGCCGAACTGTGCCGCAGTTGGATAAGCAGCAAACTTTCGAGCGCTCTCTGTGCTGGCATACCCCCCCTCAGCCCAGAAAATTGTCTTACTGATCTTTTACTACGGCATCTCAACTGCGAGATTTAGGATCATGTTTAATGAAATGTTTGAGAGTCACCAATTGCCAGTTTTTCCAGTTGGAGCAAGGATTACGACAGTGATGTTTGATTTTCAAGAAGCCGCAAATGTGAACTCTTAAAAGTCGCTGGTATGCTTTGCTGTCAGGTATATTTTAAAAATTCAGTTTTGATTATGAATCGGTATAACCCTTTGTTATTTCTCAACGCAATTTTTATTTTTTCAGCACAAACTGCCTCTGCCCAGCTTGTTTGGAAAACAACCCAACAGCACTTTCAAGCATCCAACACGCAGGGCGTTGTGAATGCAAACTTTCAGTTCGCGAACGTTGGCACATTTCCTGTTAGAATATTAAACATCCGCACCAACTGTGGGTGTACCGCGGGACGGCCAAATAAAGATTTGTTTCTTCCAGGAGAGACTGGGTCAATTTCCGTTGCCTTTAATATCGAAAATCGCATGGGCCCGCAGGAAAAAAAAATTGTTGTTAAGACTGACAATCCATCCTCAGATGCCACACTTTGGTTGCGTGGAGAAGTAATCGAAGGTATGGAAATAAATCCTTTGGTTCTGCGCTGGAAGCCGGAGGAAAAGGGGGTTGTTAAAAAGGCTACACTAAACGTCCCTAAAGATTTTATTGGGCCTGTTGAACTTTCTGTCATCGAGGGCGACTCCTCGATTTTCCAAACTGACATGGTAAAATTTGGTAATGGGCGAAAATTTGAAATTCGTGTTGTTCCAACACCAGCAGCCGAAGGGCAAAGGGCCACTGTTCGCCTCTCCCGTCCGGGGAGCTCCTTGGCAGATGTGCTTCTCTATCTTGTAGGTCCAAAATGACTCTTTGGACAAAGGCTTTCACTCAGCTTGGTTTGCTGCTTATTGTGTCGGTAGTGCTCGGCACCGCCACAGCATTTTTTCACCCGCGCAAGCCGCTTTTGGCCTTAGACCCAGTGCGGTTGGTGCCTCGTCTAAAAGTCGAAGAGTTGAAGACTTTTACCGGAGAGGAGAATGGTGAGAGGGCAAATCTGATTGTCGTTCATACTGGGGGGGGATTGCCAGAAGCACTTCTCCGCTTTCCTTCCATAGAGATGCACCCCGAACGCCTCATGGCCGATCTGGGTCTGCTTTTAGAGATTTTAGACCGAGCTGCCCCGGGAGCGATAATATGTGTCGTGTGTCCTTCCTCAGAGACCGCAAGTGCAGAGTCTTTCGCAAAACGTCTTCGTGACGAAGCTGGTCTGGAGAGTGTCGTGCTTCTACCTTTGCCATAGGAAAGTTTCGTCCCCTCTCTGGCTTTCTCCAAGATAAAAGCGCCGAATGGAGCAGTAAATTGTGGCATTTGAGGTAATCTCCAACGGTGCGAATAATTTCGTGCGAACAATACGTTTACAAACAAGGCCCATTGGAGCGTCCAATAGCCGTGTGGCTTTTTCTCCCTTGCCAATTGAGGGCAGCACCGAAGAACCAGAATAGATGGTGGGTGGAGATGGGCTTCTCGGTTTGATAGATGGCGGGGTCAAGACACGAGAGGAAAGCCTTGAGAGCTGGCGAGATTCTGTTTCTTCCAAGCCAAATTCCGAAGAAACGTTGAAATCGGATAAGTGACATCCAGGTATCACAAGCACGGTGATTCGGTGTAGATGCGAAAAGAGAACGTGGCCACTAGCCCGATTGAGCATCGTGAGGGTGGGCAAAACAAGAGACGAAGAGGGGTTAGGAAGCCTTGGTCGCCCTCACATTCGGGAGGGCTCAGGGCTGTGCTTTTACCACCAAACAGCAGCAAAGTGATAGCTTCGAACGGTGCTGTTGGAAAAATTCAGTTTGTTCAGGTAATTTCTTCGATGTTTTTGTTTTTGATGCAGAAGCGTTTTTTCGCCCTCGCGGCGCATTCCGGGTGATGGGTCACGAGGACAGCTGCACCGCCATCGGTGACGAAATCTTCAATGGCACCGAGAACGATTTGGGTGTTTTCGGGGTCGAGGTTTCCTGTTGGTTCATCCGCCAGAAGCAGGGCTGGCCGATGGAAGAGGGCGCGGGCCAGGGCGGTACGTTGTTGTTCACCCACGCTGAGGCGACCAGGCAGATGTTCAGCTCGCCGGACAAGATCAAACTGAGTCATGAGTTCATCTGCGCGAGCCGCTCCCGGAGCGGTCTGTAAAGTGATAGCACCTGACAGGATGTTTTGTTTGACTGTGAGATAGGGAAGTAAATGGAAGCGTTGAAAAACAAATCCGATATGGCGGGCACGGAGTGTCGCTCGGCGGTCGGCGGAACAGTCGAAGAGAGATTCTCCGCAAAGGAAAACGCTACCTTTTTCGGGGTGCAACAATCCTCCGAGGATGAGTAGAAGGGTGCTCTTGCCGGAGCCGCTCGTTCCTTGAATTGAAACGAAATCGCCCGGAGCAAGAGCGAGATTGATCGTATCGAGCACGGAAATCGTGCCATTGGGCGCTGGGAAGGATTTTGCGATGGATTTGGCTTCGAGAGTGGGGGACATTCTTATTCCTGGTTGAGAATTTTGGCGGGGTCAGTGCGTGAGGTTTGCCATGCGGGGAGAAGTGTGGCGATGAAAGCGGCCCCCATCGCAGCAGCGATTACAGAGATGAGTTGCACTTCTGTAACGGGAACGCTGATTCCCCAACCGATGCGAGCAACAGCGAAAACAGCCAGGCTTCCAAAAATGCCCCCTGCGAACCCGGCCAGGAGAGCTTTGCCGAGAAATAGCGCAAAGAGTGTGGGAGAACGGATACCGAGTGCACGAAGCATGGCCGCTTCTACCCTTCGAGCGTTGGCATTTGAGAACATCAGCGCGGTGAGAAGCGCGAGGCTGCAGAGCGAAATGACACCAGCCAGCAGCTGGGAGGCAAGCTCACGCTCCTTTCGCAATGCCTGGCGGCTGGCTTTGAGATCCTCCATCTGCTCCGCTGCACGGGCGGCCACCGATTTTCTAGCCTGCTCTCGGGCACCCGCTATCACGGAAAATTCGATTACGTTGGCATTCTGCAAGACGGGAGCGAGTTCGCGCCGAATAGGATCAACTTCACCAACCTGACAGTTGCAACTAAGTGCAAGCAAACCGCTGAAGAGACCATCTTTGCCTGTGAGCGCTTGCATATCTGCGAGATTCATAAGGACAGCGATATCATCAGCGTTGCCTTTTTGCGGCAAAAGACGGGTCACGGTGAACTTTTTTTGACCCATTTCAACAACCTTACCCGGTTCAAGACCGAGTCTGTGCGCAATGTTGCTACCGATGTGGATGGTGCCTGTGGCAATCTCCTCCTGCATTGGAGTTTGGAAAGAGGGATCTTTAATAAAAATTTGGCCCTCGATCCCTACAAGCACCACCTCCCCGCCATACTCAGGCCAGAAGTAGGTGTCCCGCAGCATCGGCAAGACATGGTTTATAAATTCAAAACGCATTCTTTTGAGGGCATTGATCTGTTCCGCAGTAAAAAAATGGTCGCTGCGATTTTTAGTATAAAACGTCGCCTCGTCCTGGTCTGGAGGAAGGATGAGGATATTAAAGCCCAGATTACGGGAAAACATTCTCGCATCGTCACGCAAACCGGCCATGCGTTTTTCGGCCCTCTCACGGACGCCATCGAGCAGTTCTTCAGTCTGTCGGTCGTGCGCTGCGAGGAAAGCGCGAGTGCCAAGCAGACTGGCCGCCACAAGCGCGGCTGCGATCACAGCAAGGAAAAATGACCAGCGTCGGAAACGGAGTTCTTCAAGAAAAAGAAGAATTGGGCTCATAAGGCTTTGTATTAGGAGACTTTCGCTGAACGCGGAGTGTTTATTGAATACTTCCAATTTTACCTGTATCCGCTATCGGAAAAAATTTGAAGAGCGGCAGGTGAGGAAAACCAGTCGAGGAGAGCGAGTGCAGTCTCCTGCTGTCTGCTTGACTTTAAGGCGATCGCGTAAACTGCGGCTGAAGCTGTCACTTCCGGTAGAGGAAGCGACTCGCAACGGTCCGCATGAAGCTTTGCCGCAAAGTTCCAAACGATGGCTGCGTCGAGTCCGCCCACGGTCACAGAGCGAGCAATTTCCCCGTGGGTGCGACCTTCAAAAACAACGTTCTTTGAAACCTGCTCAAAGAGATTATGTTCTTTAAGTGCGGCAACAAAAAATTCCCCACAGGTTGAGTAACGGGGATCTCCGGTGCCAATGCGCAGGCCTTCGGCGGCAAGCGATTTCAAACTTCCCAGGCTTTTTGGGTTGCCTGGGGGCACGATCAGGACCGGCCGGAGAACACCGACCTGAACCATTTTCACGATCAAACCTTTCCTCTC
This sequence comes from uncultured Chthoniobacterales bacterium, assembly GCA_937924445.1. Lineage (GTDB taxonomy): Bacteria > Verrucomicrobiota > Verrucomicrobiia > Chthoniobacterales > CALDSX01 > CALDSX01. The sequence continues at coordinate 15,669 of CALDSX010000014.1, read as the reverse complement.
AAGCTCTTCCGGGAAGGGGCTGTGGGCGATGAAAAGATCTGCAGGAGCGCCTGACAAGACACGTGGTGCCAAGGTTTCTGCTCCTCCAAGATCGAGTTCAATTGAAAGGCCGGGGTGTGTTGCAAGATAGGAATTGATAAGGGACTGGATGGGGGGATGCATTGAGCTGCCGCATAAGACGCGCAGCGGTTCTGGGGAGGATGGTTTTTTCAAGCAGGCACCAAGGCAGCAAATAACGAGCCCGCTGAAGAAGAGCACTTGGGGCCACTTGGTGATTCGGTTCATTGCGGTTGTTGAGGATTGAATCTCCAGTAGCTAAAGAGGATAAGTGCGGTCGCCAGAGCAGGTATTGCGGTTATTAGAGTGATCGGGGGGAGCCCCCCGTTATACCTGGACAGATCGAACCATGAGCCACTCCCCATAACACTGACATGGAGGAAAAGAAACGCAGCACCTATCCACATTGGGACGACGCTCTTCCCCCCACGAATACAGGAGGAATTGCAATAGCGAGCCCAGTACACCGCCGAGGCCAACACGCCGGCAAGCATTGAAAGCTCACCGGTAAAGCTAAGCTGCGATCCGTCGAACAATTTCTTGTAGTAACCAGGATGTAGCATGGTCAATGATATCATAACGTGCAGGAAACCAGTGCTCATCGTGCGACTGAGCCATTTCTCGGCCGAGCACTTATCCCGGGAGATCAGTGCTAGCGCATAGAGGAGCAAACTACCCGTGGCATAAATGCAGATCATTTTGTTTAACAGGTACATGGGCAAGTGAGCAGGGCTTACGTTTCCAAAAACGACGTAGCGCAAAATCACGTAGGCAATGCTCAATAGAATGAGCACCGGTTCAATTCGTGTGGAAGATGTTCTGAATAATTTGGGGTTCATGGAATAGCGGGGAATAGAAATTCTCTTTTTATGTGTTCAATAAGAAGGAGATATGTCATAACACTTTGGTTCTTTTTTTGCTGCATTCAGGGCAGCATGGGTCGTGGCGGAGAGTGAAGGTGCGGCTTCGGTTTGTTCCGAGATCCATCCGAAGCATCCGGGCTGTGAGAGGCTGGCCACAGCCGGAAATAATTTTGATTGCCTCGGCCGCTGCCAGGCAGCCCGCGGTGCCGGCGACTGCGCCAAAGACCGGGAATTCCCGTTTCCACCAAGGAGGAATTTCGGGGGTGAGACATCGCAAGCATGGTGTGTGGGGTGGGTGGAGAACAGCGAGGGAGAGTTCCATGCCAAAAACGGCGGCCTCGACCATTGGGATGCCGTGCAAAACGGATTGGTGATTTAGTTCGAAACGTTCCTCGAAGAGCGGGGCCGCGTCAATGATCAGATCGGCCATTGCTGCGAGGCGGGCAGCGTTAGAGGTGTTTATGTTGGAATCTTCAGTGATGATTTCGATGTCGGGGTTGAGTTCACGAAGACGACGGGCGGCAGATTCGATACGAGGACGCCCAATCCATTCGGTGGTCATTAGAAGCTGGCGATTGAGGTCGTTGAGGCGCAAAGAGCCTCCATGAGCAAGGATGAGACGTCCAACGCCTGCGGCAGCCAGTTGATAAGCAGCGACACCTCCCACCCCGCCGACGCGTGAGATGAGAACTGTCGCATTCTTGAGGCGTCTCTGCCCGGCCTCACCAAACCCGGGAGTCCACATTTGCCACTCGTAACGGGCACGATCTTCTGCAGTAAGAGGCTTGGTATTTTCGGCCGAGACAGGGACGACGGGCGGGTGATCTTGTGGAATTTCGACGTAAGGTGATCGGCTCATGGCTTTCTTGGAGTATGAGGTTCTTCGACGATCTTACCTCCGGAAAAGCGGAAAATTTTATCTCCGATCCCCAAAGCCTCTGTCTGACTGTGGGTGACGTGCAGGGCGGGAATGGCAAACTCGCGTTGCATCCTTTTGAGCAGAGCCATCATGCTGCCCCGAGTATCCTCGTCGAGTGCCGAGAGTGGCTCATCAAGGATCAGTGCGTCGGGTTTGGCTGCGAGTGCCCTGCCGAGAGCCACGCGCTGGCGCTCGCCCCCGCTGAGACCGTTGACGCTTCGCCCGAGCAGATGCCGGATCTCGAGAGAATCGGCTAGGATCTCCACGGTTGCAGCAATCTCAGTGCTTGGAATGCGGCGAAGTCGCAGAGCGAAGCCGAGTTGCTCCCAAACCTTCATGGTGGGAAACAACGCTCCATCCTGTGGCACATAACCAAGGCGACGCCGTCCGGATGGCAATCGGGTGACGTCGCGCTCGCCGATGTAAACACGTCCTTTAATCGGTTGACGCAGTCCGGCGATGATTTCAAGCACTGTGGTTTTTCCACAGCCTGTTGGTCCCATCAGAATGGCATAGCTAGCGTCGGGAATCTCGAGGGAGATCCCTTCGAGTGTAAAAGCACCGGCACTCCAGGAAACATTTTCAAGCCGGATCATCGCAAATCTCCGGCAGAGCGCATAGCGACCAGAATAACGATAGCAAGCGCGATCATAAACAGACTGACTGCGACTGCAGCATCAAGATTGCCCACGCTCAACTCGAGCCAGACGGTTGTGGGAAGGACTTCGGTCTTCATGCGGGTTGCTCCGGCAAAGACAAGCACCGGACCGAACTCACCAAGACTTCGCGCCCATGCCACGCTGCCTGCCGCAAAAATCCCGCGCCGGGCGGTTGGGAGGGTAACAAGCCAGAGTGCCTGCAGACGGCTGCAGCCAAGCGTGCGGGCAACATCTTCAGGACGAAAGGAAATGTGCTGGAAGGTGGCGTGCATTGTGCGGATTGCAAAGGCGGCGGCGATTGAGAATTGGGCTACCACAACTCCGGCAACAGTGTATGTAAATGTCACAAATTGCTCAATCCACTTTCCCATTTCTGTCTGGAAGAAGATGAGCAGACAGAGCCCCATAACCATTGGGGGTAAGACGATTGGGATATCAATAATTGATTCGATGAAAGAGCGTCCCGGAAAGTCGCTTCGCGCGAGTAAATAGCCGGCGGGGATGGCCAGTATCACAGAGAGCAGTGCGGTAAGTGTACAGGTGATGAGCGTCAGGCCGATGGCGTAGCGGATTTCCGGAGCTTGGAGCGATCTAAGCAGCGTGCCGGGATCGGTAAAAGCGGTTGTTGCCCAAATTAGCAAAACCAGAAATCCGACGTAAGAGAAAGTAATTGCGCCAAGTGCAATCCAGAATCCTGTTTCGCCCGGTTCTGGCCGCAAAATTCTCGACATTGAAACTTTCAGGGGGCTAATCTTTAAAGGGTTCAGGACCTTCATCTAGTAGCTTAAGCCACGGTGGCAGTTCGATACTTGAACTCTGAATTTCTTTCAGTTCGCCCAGCCAGCGAAAGCCAGCCTTTTCGAAATCTTGGGGATGGGCGATGAGAAAATTTTTCAGCCGGTTGGCCAACTGTGAACGAGGTGACTTTTTCCAAACCGAGACCGGTTGAACAGCCTTAGCACCGGGATGATCTATCGGGAAGAACGAGACTACTTCGCCATGGAGGTGGACATTCACCCGGTAAACAATTGCTGCATCCAACGACCCCGTGCGGAGTTGATTGACCAACAGATCGGCGGTTGGCACCTCGGATACGACATTTTTACGAACAGCTTCTTCGAGACCCGTCGCGGCGAGAATACCTCCGGTCATGTAACCCAGTGTGGATTGTTTCACGTTGCAAAGCCCGACGCGCAACCCTGAACGGGTCAGATCTTGAAGAGTGCGTACGTTATAAGGATTTGCTTTTGGAACGACGATACCAATATCTGTTTCAGTAAGCGGTGTCACAAACTGAAAGTCCTCAGCGACCGGTGGCACAAAACACATGTCACAGGCGTAGTAAAGGTCGGGAAATTTCGGATTTGCTGATTGCTTCATTGTCTCCATGGCGGCACACAGTATTCCGCAACCATTAAATACAGTGGTTATATCCACGCCTTCTCTTTCAGAGAACACCCTGAGAAGGCCCTCTACAGCGGGCCGATTCACGCTTCCACTGTAAACAATGAGTTCAGGACGAGTGGCCCACGTGTCCCCGGGCAGCGGAGTGAGACCATTGGCTTTGAGCAGAGGATTCCCTTTTTCCGGTGCGGCGAGAAAACGGGCGAACATGAGCGCGTCAGCAGGTGCTTGAGAGCTGGTGGTCACAGCCACGGTGACAGGTTCCGCCAATGCGTCAAGTTCTTGAGTATGTACTGCCTCAAGACCTTTAAATTGCTCCACAGTGGCATCCCAGACGATAGCCGCATCAACAGAACCGACCGTGAGGTCTGCAGCAATTTCTGGGACGGTGAATTTCATCACCGCAGCTTTTGCCTTTGCCTCCTCCCAACGAGAGCCAAACGCCATTTTCGAGAGTTTACCAACACTTGCACTCTCGGGATTGGCGATCGCGAAGCGCACCCCGTCGTTAAGAAGATCCCCAAGCGAAGAGATGTTGCGAGGATTACCTTTGGCGACGGCAATGACGGGTGTCTGCTTTCCAAACGGCAACATCTCTGCAATCAGGCCCAGATTTTTTGCTTCGGCAATGCTCACTGCGTCGGCAGAGATGAAAAGATCGGCAGCACCTGCGCTCACACGAAGTTGACTGAGCAGCGTGGCCGTTCCGCCAAATTGAAATTTCAATGGCTTGCCCGTCTCTTTGATAAAAGCTTCGGCCACCGCTTCGAGCGGAATTTTTACGCCCGCCGCGCAGAAAATCGTGATGGCCCTCCCGCCCGGGCCACTCTCGGCAACCGGGCGGGATTTCTGGAGAATTAAATAGCCGCCAAGAACCACGGCCAAAACAACTATCGTAAGAATGAGCAGTCTCGTTTTCATAGTTTACTCTTAGTTTTTCGTTTTAGGCCGGAGAAAAATCCATCCAAAGCCAACCAGAGCCGAGGCGAAAACAGCTGTTATGATTAGAGGAAGGTTTTCGGCCTGCCCTGTTGGTTTCTCATTATTTAAATCATACGTGCTTCTTTCGGAATGTAGCGCCGGAGGGGCTTCGTTTGTCAACGATTTTTTATCCTCAACCAGAATGGAGGTTCTCTCAGGTGGATTATTAACAGCGTCGTCCCAATCAATGGAGATAATCAAATCCCAACCAGGATTAAGTGCTTTGACTTGGCAACTGCACGGGCCAGTGAGAAAGAGTGCAACCCGTTCGATCACCCCCTCAAAAGAATCGTCGGGAGGTATTACTCCGAGGGCTCGACCTCGTCCGTAAACGGGAACAACAAAGGTTGGTGGGTTCACTCCTTCAGCAAGGCCAAATTCAAGCTGTGGAACAAGAAACCGTTCTGCAGGGTTATTGCGGTCGACACTAAGCGCGGAAAAAGCAATTTTAAGTGGAGGCCCGGCACTCATGTAATTGCTCGGATCATTCGGATCTATTTCCGGCAGTTCAAGTGCCTTCGCCAATTTGATGAGCAACGTTTCGAGGCGCCTCTTGACCTCTCCAAATTCCTCACTGCTAGGATCGCCAACGATAAGGAAAACGCCAGATTCCCCCGAAACAAGTCGGCGAGTCATTTCCTGACGGACAGGGGAGTTGACCAAGGCCGCAAAATCCTCCAAGCCGACATCTACGGGTAACATCCGCTCCTTACCGTCAAAAGCTGGAAAGAAAACCTTGACAGTGTCGATAACGTTCGAAAAATTTAAAGTAACATTTGCGACATCGACAAGTTGCTTGTGCACAGCCCATTTTTCTTCGAAAACAGCGGGTGCCTCTATGCGATAAAAGTCCGCCGGCCAACGATCCAATGCATAACGAAACACCGGCACGGTACACGCCCGAAGGCTGGTCGCAGCCGTCACAAGAAAAACAAGCAGCGTGGATAAGGAGGAGGTTTTCATTGAGGGTTGCTTCTGGGGGGATTTTGATAAGCACTGTGGCTCTACGCGTTTAACGAATATTCAGTCCAGATCGTTCCACCGCGAAAGTGCGATAACTTTAGAGCGGGCTCCTTAGATCCTGCAAGAGAAACTTGCAAAAATAATCCGAGAAGTCTGAGCCGATATGTGGCTTGTTAGCCGTGGCAATACAATTTCAAAGATTTTGGTCCTCAGCTCAGGCGGCAATGATAAAACGTAGCGCCTCGCGCATCACCTGACGTGGGGCTTCAGCGTCAAACCAAATTTCGAAGGCCAGTGCACCCTGCTCGACAAGCAAGGGTAAGCCATCGACTGATCGTGCGCCAACTCGTCTTGCTGCCTCAGTGAGTGGGGTGCGGTTTTTACTGTAGACAGAATCAAAAACCAGATGGTGTGGCGAAATTAAAGAATCTGGGAGCGGGGAGGGGTCTGTTCGGCGCAGTCCAAGTGGGGTGGCATTAACGATTAGATCAATGGTTTCAAGTTCTTCCCTAAGGATTTGCTCAGCCCATTGTCGTGCGGCGATACGCGCCGAGGGGCCGTCCACTTTTGCGCCGCCGAAGAAAGGAGCAAGCTGCTTTGCCAATGCCTGAGCTTTTTGTGTTGAACGATTAACTAGCACCAGTCGCTCGCACAATTCGCTGGCGCATTGATGGGCAAAGGCCATGCCGGCTCCACCTCCTGCGCCGAGGATGAGAACGCGCAAATCCCGGAGATCCACTCCAAACTCATCTCGCACCACTCGGGCGAAAGCTGGTGCGTCGGTGTTAAAGCCGAGAGTTTCGCCATCACGGAACTGCAGAGTGTTCACTGCTCCGATGCGCTGGGCGAGAGGTTCTGCGGCGTCGCATAAGGTAAGAGCGGTTTGTTTGTGAGGGATGGTTACATTTGCTCCGATAAACCGAGCAGCAATCATTGCGGAGACGGTCTCAGCAAGCCGTTCCGGGGCTGCCTCAACTCGAACATAACGCTCAGAGCGTCCAAGGTGGGTGAGTGCCGCGTTTTGGAACACGGGCGAAAGGGAATGGGTTATGGGGAAGCCGAGAACTGCAAGCTTCAACGGAGCACCTTCTTCATCGCAGCATGCCTGCCAGTTTGTCAAATCATCTGTTGTGTAGACGTCTCGCATAATGGAAAAGCTTTTTCAAGTGGTGCAAAAGTCAATTCTGGCGGATGCCAGCCGCTGCAAAACTCGCTCGCGTCCCATGACTTCGAGCATATGATAGAGGCTGGGGCCTACAGCGCGACCGCTTACTGCCACGCGCGCTGGATGAACGTAAAGCGCCGGCTTCTCAGCATACTCAGCAGCCAGCGTTTTGAGAGCCGCCTCGATTGATTCAGCAGTCCAATTTGAGAGATTCTTTAAGGAAGCTTCGAGCCTTTCCAGACGAGCGCCTGCGCCAACGGTCTGAAGACTTTTCGCGACAGCTTCAGGATCAAACTCTGGCGAGTCGGTGAAGAAATAAGATGCCCAAGACGGGATATCAGAGAGCAACTTGATTTTTTCTTTTACAATAGCGAGAACACCCCGAAGATAAGGGCTGTCCTCGGCGTCAATCCCAGCTTTTCTCAAAAAAGGAATCGCAAGTTCTGAAAAGCGTTCGGGTGTCATCTGAGCGATATATTGACCGTTGATCCAGAAACATTTGTCGAGATCGAACCTGGCGCTGCGGCGATTGATTTTGTCGAGGTCGAAAAGAGCGATCACTTCCTCGATGGGCAGAATCTCGCGGTTATCTTTGGGCGACCAGCCGAGAAGACAGAGGTAATTAACCACTGCTTCAGGGACGTAGCCCTGCGCTTGATACCAGGAAACCGCAGCGCCTTTGTCGCGTTTGCTCATCTTTGAACCGTCTTCGTTGAGGATGAGCGGGATGTGGGCAAATTTTGGCGGCTCAACGCCGAGTGCATGATACAGGTCCACATGTTTTGGGGTGTTGGAAAGATGATCTTCGCCGCGGATCACATGAGTTATACCCATTTCAATATCGTCAACGACATTGACAAAATGAAATATCCATCCCCCATCTGGTCGCCGGATGGTGATGTCGGGATGTGTCGCTGGGTTGGACATGTCGAAGGCGATGCGGCCGCAAATCAAATCCTCCACTTGCACGATGCTGCGTGTGGTTTTGAAGCGGAGCGATCGGTCATCTTCGTAAATGCGCCCGGCTTTCTCTAGTTTGTTGAGGTATTTTTTGTAAATGTCGTTGCGTTGGCTTTGAAAATATGGGCCGCGATCTCCACCCACCTCCGGGCCTTCGTCCCAATGCAACCCGAGCCATCGGAGTCCGTCGAGCACAGCGCGAAGGGCCTCGTCGGTGTTGCGATTGCGATCCGTGTCTTCGATACGTAAAACCAGTTTGCCACCTGTTTTACGGGCATAAAGCCAGTTGAACAACATTGTGCGAGCCCCGCCGACGTGCAGGTAACCCGTGGGAGATGGTGCAAATCGAACTCTGACTTCTTTAGACATGATCGATAAGTCAACCACAAAGCCCGCATGCTGCAAGCGGGTCTCGCTACAAGAATCTCGCCAGCTCAGATTGTTTTTGCTCTGTTTTGGGAGAGGAATGCCGATCTCCGTGGCGATTTTAAGCTAATCACTCGGGAGAAATGCGTCAGTTTTTTTTTGCAGCTATTATTTGCCTTTAGGTTGAGGAGAAAATTACTGTTTGAGAACCGCGAAGATTTCGTCGGTTAATTTCTGAACAAGATCTTCTACTTCGGCAGGTGTTATATTCGCAGGAATTGTTGAATGGGTTGGGCTCAAGTTACAGCCGCAGGCGGGGGCGGTTGAAGAACATCCGGCGGAGGTGCCACCGGACATGATGACCCACGGGTCTACCTCGCAAAGCTCAACCGGTTTAAGATCGAATCGGTTGTCCGGAAGACCAAGCTTCTTTTTGATCTCCAGCAGATCACCCATTTTTTCGCATGGGATAGATGCACGTCCGGGAAGGTTTTGGGCAAGGATTACCGTCCGACAATAGGCATCGGTGATTTCCATTTTAAAATAGGCATCTTCCACAGAGAGCCCCCAGCAGATGACGCCGTGGCAGCCCATGATGATGGACTGATGGGTTGGCGCAAGAGGACGAATCGAGCCGGCCATTTCGGGAGAGCCGGGCGTTTGATAACCCGCAACGGCCACCTGCCCGACAAAGACTTCCAGCTCCGGAATAAGCCTGGGCGGTGGTTCGAGTTCTTTGATTGCAAATGCTCCTGCGTGGCAGGGATGAGCGTGGCAGACGGAGGCGGCTTGCGGGACTGTTTCGTAAATAGCCGCGTGTGTGGTAAATTCACTCGAACGTTTCCAGGAACCTGCCAACTGGTTGCCCTTTAAATCTACCATACAAATCATTTCGGGTTTCATAAACCCTTTGCTCACACCGGTGGGTGTCACAAGAAATCGATCTGGGGCGAGGCGTGCAGAGATATTGCCGCCGTTGCCGTCGCAGTATTCGCGCATCCACATTCTGCGACCAATGTCGCAGATTTCATCTTTTAACCTCCGAGCTTCAGGTGAGTTAAAGAGTGCTTCGTCAGAAGAAGAAGGCATGCCGCCAGCTTTTGTGTCCGTGGTTTTTTGGGGCGCGGTTTGAGGTATTGAGGAGGAGTAAGTGGCGTTCTCGTCGAAGACCACTTTTACACCGGCCTCCACCAGAAGGTCGCGTGCCGCTGGAGTGACAATTGTCTGCCGGTTGTGGTTGAGAATTTTTTGTCCGCTTTCGATGAAAGCAACGGCTTGTTGGGTTGAAAAAACGCGGGTCATGGTCTGGTTTCCTGATAGAATGTTTCGTCAATCAACGCGGCGCAGTAAGCGTCTACCGGGGAAGGATGTTTGAATGGGCATGCGGCCTCTCGTCCCTCACTGATTGCGATTTGCTGACCCACACCGGCACCAAGTTCGTCATAGACAACGATGGAGGGATCGAACGGGAGAGCATCTGTGGCGGGTTTTTCCGAGGGGTGTGCGTGTGCGGTTGTCCAGGTGGTTGTATTCCAAGGGAGGGCCAGCAGGAGCCTTTCCCCTCTAAATGCCGGATGGCGAAGTGACAGAGTGACGCGTCCTACAACGGTGGCCATTCTCACAGGGCGAGACTCCTTTCCGGGTCAATAATGCCGAGAATCATCCATCGTGCCGGGCTGAATTCAGAGCCGACCATTTTGCGCGCTTCGGCACCGTCTGAAGAGATGAGAACTTTTTGGTGCAGAGCGGCGCCAAATGAATCGAGCACAATCTGCGGTGGGCCGTCAGGGCGGTCTGAGGAATCAACAGGCTGCGCCACGAGCAACCGCCAGCCCTCGAGGCTGTGGTGTTTGACTGTGCTTGTGGCGTGTCCTTTGACCAGCGCTAGTCGCATTCCGTTTGCTGCTCAAAAGAGGTTGAGGTTTTCGACCATCACGCATCGTCGGCTGCGGGTGAAGGTCATTGGAGTGGTAACCCCTTCGCCAGTGGGTGTCGCAATGGAGAAGGAGAGAAACCCCTCACCCCCAAGGCCGAGGCCTGTCATGCATGGCCCGTTTTTAATAAACAACGTGGTGTCCACCTCTTGGGCCATGCGAGTGAGGTTGGCGATGTCTCGCGAATGCATAATGGCGGTGTGTTTGTAACCGTGCTCCGCACTGATGGCAGCTTCGATGGCTTCATCGGTGTTTCTCATACGAACGATTGGAATGAAGGGCATCATCTGTTCTTCTTGGACGAAGAGATGATCCTCTGTAGTTTCCGCAAAGAGCAACTGAGTGGCAGGTGGCACAGAGAGCCCAATCAGTTTAGCAAGAGCGGAGGCGTCGGCTCCAACGAGTTTTTTGTTTACAATCGGGTGTGGGCAACCGGCCCCCTCGCCGGGCGGGAAGGAGAACGCGATTTTTGTGAGCGCATCTACCTGTGCAGAATCGAGCTGAACGGCTCCGGCACTTTTCAAGGCGCCAATGAGTTTGTCTGCAACGGAGTCAACGACGAAGACTTCTTTCTCTCCGATACAGAGGAGGTTGTTGTCGTAAGCGGCACCCTGGATGATGCTTCGGGCCGCGCGGTCGATATCGGCGGTCTCATCGACGACCACGGGCGGGTTGCCGGGGCCGGCACAGATGGCCCGTTTGCCGGCTTGCATGGCTGCTTTTACGACACCCGGCCCGCCTGTAACGCAGAGCAGTTTAACGAGTGGATGTTTACAAAGCGCGTCGAAGCTTTCGAGAGTCGGTTGCTCGACGCAGGCAAGCAGGTCAGGAATACCGATTGCGGCGTGGATCGCATGATTGTATTCACGAATCGCGAGAGCAGCGCACTTGCAGGCGCCAGGGTGAGTGTTGAAAACGACGCTGTTGCCGGCAGCGATCATGTTAATCGCATTGCCGGTAAGGGTTGGCACGCTGTGCGTCGAGGGTGTGACGGCACCGATAACACCCCAGGGCGCATAATCAATAATGGTTAGCCCGAAGTCTCCACTAAACGCTTGGCGCTGGAGGAACTCGATGCCGGGCACAAGCGGTCCACATATTCTGAGCTTTTCGATTTTATGTTCAAGTCGTCCGATTTTTGTCTCCTGAAACTCTATCGCTCCCCATTCCTCAGCTTTTTGAACGGCGAGGCGACGAATGACATCAATAGCTCCTTTGCGGGCAGCGAACCCTCCATCGCGAAGCTTGAGAAAAGATTTATGAGCGGCCTCGACGGCGTCTTCCATTCGGGAATAAACACCAAACCCGGTGCCTACGACCTCGGCGCTGGCGGCGGTTTCTTTGAGCCGGGCAAGCACTTCGGCAACAACGCGAGAAATAAGTTCCTGATTCATAGAAAAAAGAGGGTGCTAACAAATTATTGGCTTTTGTAGAGGAGACGTTTGCCCATGTCCACAGTATCCACTATTCCGATCACCACAGCATCCACGGGGCTATCTTTATCGGTCATTCCAAGCCGTGCCGAACTGCCCTGCACGACAAGAACCACTTGACCTTCTCCGGCGCCAAGTTGGTCCACTGCCACGAGTGTCGAATTGCTTTCCTTGAAGTTTTCCGCGTTTGGTTGGTCAACGGTGAGCGGACGGACCAGGAGCAATTTCTTTCCGGTCATCCGGTCGTGTTTGCGGGTGGCGACAAGGGCGCCTTCGACACGGGCGAGGATCATGGGCTGATTTTTGGTGAGGAAAGCGCCAGAGGGCGCAAAAATTATTTGGACTTCGGCAGGACGGCAGCAAGGGATTCTTCCGGACGGGCGATGACGCTTACTGAAACCACTTCGCCCAACGATTGAGCGGCGGTGCGTCCAGCCTCGGTGGCGGCTTTTACAGCGGCGACATCGCCTTCGACCGCCACAGTAACCATGGCATTACCTACTTGCACCATAGGGCCCACGAGTTTCACGTTGGCGGATTTGAGCATGGCATCAGTTGCCTCAACAAGGGCAATAAGGCCGCGGGTTTCGATCATTCCAATAGCTTGTTGCATAGTCTTAGGTGGGTTGCTGTTGTTCTTTGAGTTTGTTGGTGTGAGGATAACAGATTTTTTGAACGGGGTGCTGGTTTTAGGCGGCCTGGTTTTCTTGAAGTTTTGCCCAAGCGTTGCGGGCGATGACGATTTCTTCGTTTGTTGGGATGACACGGACTTCGACCGTGCTTGACGGTTTGGAGATGAGAGCTTCTTTCGCACGAAGTGGGAGGTTAAGATTGGGATCGAGTTCCAAGCCGAGGAATTCCATGCCCTGACAGATCCGAGCGCGAAGAGCCCCGTCGTTTTCGCCAATGCCGGCTGTGAAAACGAGCACGTCGAGACCGCCGAGGGCAACGATAAAACGCCCGATAAAACCGCGAATGGTGTTCACAAACACTTCAATGGCCATTTTGGCGTTTTGATTGCCCGACGAGGCGGCAGCATTGAGATCGCGAATGTCTCCAGAGTTCAGGCCCGACATGCCTTTGAGCCCGGAGTTGGTAGAGAGAATTCTTTCGACTTCATCCAGCCCAAGACCAACATCGCGTAGGAGATAGATCAACGCGAACACATCAAAGTCGCCTGCCCGATTGTTATGTGGCAAACCGCTCTGCGCGGTCATACCCCAACTCGAATCAATTGCGACACCATCTTTGACCGCGCAAATGGATGAACTGCCACCAAGATGACAGGAAATAATGCGAAGCGCTTTGGTGCCTCGAATCTCTGCTACGCGCTGGGTAACATAGCGGTGACTTGCTCCGTGGAAACCGTTGCGCCTGATGCCATATTTTACTCTCCACTCCACAGACACCGGAAACCACGTGGCCGCTTCGGGAAGCTGATCATAAAAAGCTGTCTCAAAAGTGCCGATGCACGGAATATTAGGATAGAGGGCGTTAAACGCACGGACAGCGTTAACGTAAGGCGGATTGTGGGCGGGCAAGAGGGTGTAAAAGGCCTCCATTGCCTGAAGAACCGGTTCATCAAGAACTTGCGTGCCCGAAAAGCCTTTGGCCATCACCGGTTTAAAACCAAACGCTGCCACTTCTCTAAAAGAGCCTGCTCCTGCTTTTTCGACGGCGTTAGCGATAAAGGAAATCGCGGCGACCTGGTCGGCAAAAGTGTTTTCTCCGTCGCGCGTCTCGCCTCCGGTTACTTGAAGCTGCCACGGGCTCGATGCCGAGCCAATTCGCTCCACGCGCCCCGTTGCAATCAACTTTTCCTCGGGCATTTCGAGGAGTTGAAACTTGAACGAGGTGCTGCCGATATTCGCGACAAGAATTCGGTTGCTCATCACAAGGTCAAACGTTGATGGCACAAAGCCAGATCGGTATCGGTGCGTGCCGATGAGTGTTTGCTTTACTTGCCGGCAACGCCGTTTTTTGGTGCTAAGAATTTGCCCAATTGCGGAAGCTCTTCATGGGGGCGAGGGATGACGTGAACGGAGATCACCTCGCCAATGCTTGAGGCAGCCGTGGCACCAGCTTCGACAGCCGCCTTGACGGCTGCCACATCTCCTCGAATAAAGGTTGAGACGTAGCCGGAGCCGACTTTTTCCCAGCCGATGAGTTCGACGTTGGCTGCTTTGAGCATCGCGTCTGCGGCCTCAAACATGGTCACGAGGCCTTTTGTTTCAATCATTCCAAGTGCTTGTCCTGCCATAAGAGTCTTAATTTTGAGTTAAAAGTGTGGGGTTAGTCAGTAAAGAGATTGAGAGCTTATTAGGCAGTAAAAAACTTTAAGAGATCAGCACTTGGGCGGGCGATAACATGAGCAGCTACAAGATTACCCACGCGGGTGGCGGCTTCGCGCCCGGCTTCAACAGCTGCTTTTACGCTGCCAACGTCACCTTTGACGATGGTTGTGACGAGGGCTCCGCCGATTTGAAGTGATTTTATAAGGTCCACGTTGGCCGCCTTGACCATGGCATCGCTGGCTTCGACAAGGCCGACGTAGCCGCGAGTCTCAATGAGTCCGATTGCTTCGTTCATAGATGTTTTTATGGAGTTGTGTTTTAGGGTGGTGGTTGGAGTGATAGTCAGTGGAGTGGTTTCTGGTTTGGTTATTTGAAAAGTTCAAACCGTGTGGCTCGATCAAGGCCGCAAGCATTGGCCTCGTCAGTATCAATGTGAACCTCTAGCTTGAATGTTTTGTCAACCCGAACCAGCATGTCTTCAAGGACCGTTGTGCAGAGCGGGGAAAAAACGCGCAATTTCATATTGTCCAGATGTTTAACTCCATAGTAATCTGCATCGGCCGGGCTCATGTGCACGTGCCGTGCTGCACGAATAAGCCCGTTGGGCATTTCGATCATCCCCTTGGGACCCATCACATATCCACCAGGGCTGTCAATAATATCGCCCGAAAGACGCACCGGCACGTCAATACCGAGTTGAATCGCGTCCGTAAAGGCCAATTCAATTTGAGTAAGATTCCTGCAGGGACCGAGGATGCGCAGATTTGGAATGATTCGTCGTCGAGGGCCGACGAGTGTTACGGTCTCTTCAGCTGCAAATTGACCCTCTTGGTAGAGCCATTTATAGACTTTGAGTTGATGACCTTTTCCGAAAAGGATTTCCAAGTTTTCTTGGGTGATGTGCATGTGCCGCGCGGAGCTGTTGACAACTAGTTTCGGCGGATGTGCCGAAGTGGCAAGAGCACTTTGAAGAGAAGACCCGAGCGATTTTAACAGAGCTTCACGAACGAGAGATTCGACGAGAGAACGAGATGGTTGAAGCTGTGACATGCGGGTGAGGGTTCAGCCTGAGCTTACTTGAGTGGAGAGAGGAACAGGAAAAATGATTGACCTTAGTCATAAAAAATCCCTCACCTGTGTCAATGTTTTTTTTAGAAAAAGCTAAAATTTCCTCACTTTGTAAAAGTGCCTTGGCAGACTTTTGAGAAACCTTGCCTAAGTCAGGCAGGCATGATAGGAGATAAAATTGTTTGAGGAGCGACTTGGGAGTGAAGATCAAGGAGAGTTTGGGGTTGAGCGCAAGCATATGGTAACCTCGCGAGGGCGGGGATTTAACGCTAAACTCAACGAGACGTTGGCCGAGATGGGATTTGCCCAGAAAGCGTGGGTGTTTGCGAACCGAGCTACCGGGAAGCCAATCGGGGAGGAAGGCCCGGGATTGACACGGTGGTGTATTTCAAGATGCTGATGGTGGGATTTTTTGAAAACCCACCCAGTGAACGAGCCATGGCCGCACGGTGTGAAGATTCTTTGTCGATTCGGGAGTTTCTGGGCTATGGGCTCGAAGAGCGACCGCCGGACCAGAGCAGTCTGACGATGATTCGCCAGCGTTTGGGAGCGGAGGTTTATCAGGAGGTCTTTGCGGTTATGCTGGCGGCACTGCGTCAGCAC
>CALDSX010000013.1 GCA_937924445.1 uncultured Chthoniobacterales bacterium | reverse complement strand
GCGTGTTGTTTATCTCAGAGGTCGATGCCGATTACGGCTCTGCGATGTGGTTGTTTTGTCGTTTTCATACAGGCAGCTATTTTCGAGAACCGCTGGCACGGCCTCAACTACCTTCTCATTCTATCTGATGGGTGGCAGCATAGGGTCGGCTCACATCCTGACAGATGTGTTTATGTGGGAGAAATTATCTGCATTTCCTATATATAGAGGCCCCAGAAGGACGCTATTTGGGAAACAGATGTTCCTTCCCTACCTCTCGGGCAACGGACTTTTGTTGATCATGAAGTTCATCTGAGTGCTTACTAGGATGTGCTTAAAACTCCAGCGGGCGTTGCTGCAATCTGCATGGCAATCGATCGCCGCATTGTGGGAGAATTGTCCGAACCTCGCCAGACAGAGCAGCAACAAGCTCAGCCAGAGCGTGTCGTATTTGGGAAAACCATTTTATTCTCAATTCTCCATGGCCGATTTTGGGCCGTTTTTGACCTTAGAATGTCTCTGCTGCTGAACGCGCACCGAAGAAGGTAAGTCAGAGGAGCATCTGGTGTAGAATTTAGCTGCAATATGTGAGAGACAGTTTGGACGCCAAGCAGGGGATGTCTGTTTTCGCGGGGATGGCGGGGTGCGATTGGCAAAACAAGCCCGCCGGTTGCTGGTTGCCCTTTACCCATGTGAAAAACTCGCTACGCTTCTAGCCCATGTTACAAGCTGGAATCGTCGGACTACCAAACGTAGGCAAAAGCACACTCTTCAATGCTCTGACTCGAACCCGCAAGGCTGAGGCGGCGAACTACCCTTTCTGCACAATTGATCCAAATACCGGTGTTGTGCAGGTGCCGGATGTCCGGCTTGAGGTTTTGTCCAAGCTGTCTGGCAGTCAGCGGGTTGTTTCCGCCGCCATTGAGTTTGTGGACATCGCCGGTCTGGTGCGGGGTGCGAGCAAAGGGGAAGGGTTAGGGAACCAGTTTTTAAGCCACATTCGCGAGGTGGATGCGATTGTTCAGGTGGTTCGCTGTTTTGAAGATGCAGATATTCATCATGTTAGCGGAAGAATAGATCCGATCGGAGACATTGAAATAATTAACACCGAATTGATTCTTGCGGATCTGTCGTCGGCTCAGAAACGTCTCGAGCGCAACGCCAAAGCTGCCCGCGGGGGAGACAAACAAGCTAAGGCCGAGGTTTCTCTTTTGGAACGACTAATTCCACATCTGGATGCCGGAAAGCTGGCATCTCTTTTCGCGGAGAGCCTCTCGCCGGAAGAAGCGCGGGTTATGCGTGATTTTTACCTGCTCACCTCTAAGCGAATGCTCTTCGCGTGCAATGTCTCGGAAGCGGACCTTGTGGCGCTGGCAAAAAAAGAAGCCTGCCAGGCGACGGCTCATGTCGCCGCAGTGCAAGATTATGCCGCAACCCACGCAGGTACTGGTGCGGTGGTTATCAGTGCACAGATTGAAAGCGAACTTACCGAGCTCTCTTTGGAGGAAGCTAGAGATTATCTCGCCGGGCTGGGTGTGGAGGAGAGTGGCGTGGGGGCGCTCATTCGTGCCACCTATGAACTGCTTGGTCTACGCACCTATATGACCACAGGCGAAAAAGAGACACGCGCATGGACCATTCGTGCGGGAGACAAGGCGCCCGCAGCCGCAGGCGTTATTCATTCTGATTTTGAGCGAGGTTTTATTGCTGCGGAAGTCGTTCACTTCAATGATCTTGTGGAGTTGGGATCTCATGCCAAAGCACGTGAGGCTGGCAAGCTCCGAATTGAAGGTAAGGATTATGTTGTCAAAGACGGAGATGTCATCGAATTCCGTTTCAACGTCTGAGGAGATTGCTCTGGCCGGTCTGTTGACGCGATGGTATGCGACTCATGCGCGTGACTTGCCATGGCGACGCACCCGTGATCCCTATGCCATTTTGGTGTCGGAGTTTATGCTCCAACAGACCACGGTTCAAGTTGTGGTGCCATATTTCGAGCGTTGGATGAGCGAGTTTCCTTCGTTTGCAGTTTTGGCCCGAGCTCGGGAGGAACATGTGCTTAGGTTTTGGGAGGGGTTGGGTTATTATTCCCGGGCACAGAATCTGCATCGCCTTGCGAAGTTGGTGGTAAAAGAGCATCAAGGAAAATTACCGCGCGATCTTACGCTATTAGCCGGGTTACCGGGAGTAGGGCCTTACACCTGCGGAGCAGTGGCTTCTTTTGCATTTAACCTCCCTGAACCGGCGATGGATGCGAACATTACCCGCGTGCTTGCCAGGCTCATAAATTACACTGAACGCTGCGACACAGTTGTCGGGCGGAGACACCTTGAGGAATTTTCTCGTCGCCTTGCAGGCGCACTGCCAAAGCGGGCTGGCAAAGTGAATGCAGCCTTGATGGAGCTTGGCGCACTTTTATGTCGTGCGGGTGAGCCGACCTGTGTCGCCTGTCCCGTGCGGGCTTATTGTCGCGCTGTGAACCCAGTAGGCCTCCCTCTCAAAAGACCACGCGCTGTTACTGAGAAGGTGACGGATAGTCGCGCTTGGATCGTGCAGGAACAGAGAGTGTTACTGGAACGATCGAAAGGCCCACGCTGGCGAGGGTTGTGGGTTTTGCCACCGAGTGTTCCCTCAGGAGCGACGCGAGTTTACCATTCCAATTACCAGGTAACAAAGTACCGCGTGGTGTTGGAAGTATGGCAACATCCTGAGTTCACGGGGGAAATTCCCGGTGCGGTGCGTCGGTGGGTCTCTTTTGAGGAACTCAGTCGAATGCCAATACCCGCACCTTACCGTAGGGCAATAAGGGTAATACTTAGTGCAGAAGGAAAAGAAAAAACAGGTGGATGAACACACCGATGAGGCCGCCGATGAAGGTTCCGTTGAGCCGGATGAATTGAAGATCGGACCCGACGGCATTTTCGAGTTTTAAAGACATTTCGTTCCCATCCCAGCTAGCAACTGTCGAGACCACGAGTTCTGTTACATGGGGCTTTGCGGAAAGGATGGCGGACGCTAGATGGGTTCGGAGAAAAGTATTTAAACCATCGCGCACGGCAGCTTCGTTTTCGAGTTGATTGGCTACATGCGCGAGAGCGGATTCGATTCGCCGGGCGATTTCGGAGTCTGGTGTGGCGCAGTCGTTCACGACGAATCTTCGGAGTGCCTGCCAGCCTTTCATAGCAAAATCATCTACGAGACTCCCAGTGAGTAGAGCATCGCGCACGGCATCAACTCGGGCAGCCATTTCGGCAGAGTTTTTCAGGTCAGAGACGATTTGTTCAATGTGTTTTCGGAATCCGAGCCAAAGCGCATGTTCTGGATGGGCTCCTGCGTCTCCGAGGATGCGCTGAACCTTTTCGATAGTTTTATCGGCTACCATTTCAGCAATGCTGTCGCCGATCTGCTGAAGCATCGGCCCGGCGAACTCTCCAAGAAATGGAATGTCACCCAGCATGTTTTTGTTGAGAGGGATTTCCTCACGGATTTTCTCTTTGATATTCTCGCGGTTTTCGATGACGAGATTGTCTGCAATGAGAATGGCGGCGGTGAAAAGTTCCCGGTCTCGTCCGCCCTGAAGAAATGTCTCGATAACTGCCCCTGCAGTCTGCGAGAGAGATATTCCGCGGAGCGCGACGCGGGCCTGTTGTGCAAGGATCGCTGCGGCTTCGCGGTCGTTTACGCCCGAAATGATACCGGGTGCAAATTGCAATGTTTTTTGCACAACTTGACGGTTGTTTTCACGCAGCCACCTGGCAGTGACATCCGCAAAATTAACCTGATCGAGACGGTTGTTGATGCGCTCCAAGGTCAAAAAATTTGTCTCGATGAATCGCGCTAAGGTTTCAGCGACGCGATACTTGTTTAATGGCAGAATTGCGGTGTGAGGAATCGGTATTCCGAGAGGGTGTCGGAAGAGAGCAACCACCGCGAACCAGTCGGCCAATGCACCAATAGTAGCTGCCTCGCAAAAAGCGCGCATCCAGGGAAAAAAAGGATGTGAACCTTCGTAGAGCCGCGAAAATATCAAGCCACAAAAGCAAAAGATTAATGCCCCAAGG
The DNA here is from genome assembly GCA_937924445.1 of uncultured Chthoniobacterales bacterium. Lineage (GTDB taxonomy): Bacteria > Verrucomicrobiota > Verrucomicrobiia > Chthoniobacterales > CALDSX01 > CALDSX01. Next base: position 19,647 of record CALDSX010000013.1, on the reverse strand, counting down.
GCCACTGCCCGCATCCGTGCCAGTTTGCGGTCTTGATGGGTTTCTCTAGCGACATCCATTTTTATTCGCATTTAACTCCGTGAGGTGTTGTTCCTTTGCCGCTTGGAAAATTGAGAGGGAGAGAATCGGGGTGACAGGATTTGAACCTGCGACCTCCTGGTCCCAAACCAGGCGCTCTACCAAGCTAAGCTACACCCCGAGCGGAGAGACCGTTTCACAATAACAATCCTTTCGCACGGATCAAATACCAAATCACACTCCGCCGCGCATCCTCAGGCTTGAGGTGACTTGGAAGATGCTTGTGACGATCGCCCAAACAAGGACCAAGATGACGCCGGAGATGATGATAATAATAACAGGCTGTACGAGCGCGGTGACAGTTTTTATTCGGCCGTTCATTTCTTTTTCGTAACGACGCGCAGCGCGGTCTAAAGATCCTGGGAGATCGCCGGTCTGTTCTCCAACAGAGACGAGATCGATAAATAAATCCGGGAATCCGCCTGTTCGACGCATCGCACCGGCAAAAGAAATACCCTCGGCAACCAAGCTTGCAATTTCGCTGATGGAACGTCGAATAAACTCATTGCCGGTCGCTTTCTCCATGAGCCGAAGGCTGTCGAGCAAAGTCAGGCCGTTGGCTGTAAGATTAGAGAGTGTTTGTGCAAATTGAGCTAGAAACCGCGCTTCAAAAACCGCACCAATTAACGGGATCCGGAGTTGAACGCGATCCCACCAGCTTTTGCCGATCGGCGTGCGCAGCCCAGCGGCGATGCCTGCTCCGCAAAGTAAAAGTCCTAAAAGAAGAGCCCACCACCACGTTCCCGTAAAATCGCTGATCCCGATCAACATGCGGGTTGCGAAAGGAAGTGCACGGTCAGTTTTCTCAAAGAGCACGACCAACTGTGGCAGGAGAACAGTGACGAAAAGCGCCATCAAACCAATGCCTGAAGCGGCAAGAAAAGCAGGATAAATAAGTGTGGAAAGCACCTGGTTGCGGAGGTCGAGCATGGTGGTGAGGTAACGTGCTTGACGCTTCAAGATTTGCGTTAGAGCTCCGGAGGTTTCGCCTGCCGCGACAAGGTTGCAGAACAGATCCCCAAAGCTGGCACTCGCAGCCCGCATCGCTTTCGACAACGGTTCGCCGTCGCGCAATCTCTGGCGAATTATTGAGGCGACCATTTTGAGAGATGAAACCTCCTTACGTGATTCGATGACTTTCAGCGCAGACTCCAGTGGCAGGCCGGCTTCGAGCAGGTCGGCCACTTCCTCTGCAAAGAGGATAACCTGTGGCTGCGAAAGCCTTTGCTGTGCCATGTTCGTTGGCTGCATGTGAGCGGAAGGCGTTTTGGTGCGCTCGTTCCGCGGAGAGGTCTGGCCTGTAGCTTTCCCCCTGATTTCCGTAACGGAAACCGGCTGAAGCTTGCGCCGGAACAATTGCTGAAGTGCCTCGGGCCGAGTGGCAGCGAGCACTTCACCTTCGACACGACGACCTGTTTCCGAAATGGCGACGTAGGTGAACCTGCCCATACTCCGCCTATTCGTCCTGCAAATCCACGTCCGCTGTTGTGACGCGGACCACCTCTTCAATCGAAGTCAGGCCATCGAGCACTTTCTTCCAACCTGCCTGCCGCAGCGGCGTCATTCCTTGGGCAATGGCGGTCGAGCGGAGTACGGAACCCTGTTTTCGCTCGGTGATTAGTTCCTGCATCTCGGGGGTAACCAGGCAGATTTCATAAATCGCTCGTCGGCCAATGTAGCCCGTTTGACGGCAGCGATCGCATCCCACTGGGCCGTAAATATTGTATCGGCCGCTTGCCGGAAATGCGATATCGTCGAGATAGGAGTCCGGGTGATGAACCAGTGTTTTACAGTGAGGACATAGAAGACGAACAAGGCGTTGTGCAATGAATGCGCGCACCGACGAGGCCACAAGAAAGGGCTCAACGCCCATGTCAATGAGGCGTGTGATCCCGCCTGTCGAGTCGTTTGTGTGTAGGGTGCTGAAGACGAGATGCCCGGTCAGGGCGGCACGAATTGCAATTTCTGCCGTCTCAAAATCGCGCATTTCGCCGACCATAATCACATTGGGATCACTTCGAAGGATGCTGCGCAGACCTTCAGCAAATCCGAGGTTAATGTCATGTTTAACGGCAATCTGCACGACACCCGGCAACTTGCGCTCGACCGGGTCCTCAATCGTCACGATACGACGATCTTTGGTGTTCAGCTGGCTGAGAAAGGTGTAAAGCGTTGTGGACTTACCGCAACCGGTTGGCCCGGTCAATAACACAATGCCGTTTGGCATTGCCAGAAGCGATCGCACATTGTTCTCGTCTTCAGGTTCTAAGCCAAGCCGCCGGAAGTCATAAGATTCCTGCCCGAGCAGGCGGAGACTGATACTTTCTCCTGTGACAGACGGGATGCAGGCGACGCGGACGTCTATTTGAACGCCATCTCGTTGCAAAGGAATGCGCCCGTCTTGGGGGAGACGTCGCTCTGCAATATCGAGATTGGCCATAATTTTAATGCGAGAAATCAACGAGTCCTGCAGTTCTTTGATGCGCTGAGGTACTTGCGCTTCTTGCAGCACACCATCGACGCGGTAACGGATGCGGAGATCGTCTGCAAGCGGTTCGATGTGGATGTCCGTTGCCCGGTCATCCAAAGCGGCATTGATGATTTGATTCACAAATTTAACAACCGATGCTTCTGAATCGTCCGAATCGAGGATGTTGGTCTCTTCCAAGAGGTTCGGACGCACATCTTTTTCTGCTCCACGTGCGGCGAGCAGCTCCTCAAATGTCTCCGCACCAATGCCGTAACCAGAGCGTAGAGCGGCGAGTATTTGCGAACGCGGGGCGACTGCCCAACGGAAGGGTACTTCAATGATGGCAGCCGCTTGGCGCGAGGCGAAATCTAATGGGTCTGACGTGAGCAGGTAGAACGGCTCTGCATCTTCCTTGTGGGGTTCAGCCTCTGTAGTATCGGAAAGGACATTGGAATCTCGTGAGGACTCATCGGCTTCTGGTGGCGTCTCCTCGCGTTGTGTCTTCTCCGTTTGAGTCTGTGGATTTGGAAAAAGCGCATGCGTGATTGCAAGGCGTGAAGGGACTTTGCCGAGAAGATTTTTATCGGGCAAAGGGTTGACCCGGTCAACAAATGGCAAGCCAAGCTCATTCGCGAGGAGAGATAAAAGAGTTTTTTCTTCAACACCCTCAATGCCAAGAAAAAATTGGATAGGGGAGAGATTTTGGGTTTGCGCTCTCGATGCGGCATCTGCCGCCGCAGGAGGCGGTGCTCCGGCGCGAATGGCTAGTTCGGTTAGCGAAATGGTCAGCACCGGTTGTGCTAGGTGATTGCCATCAAGTGAAAGTTACGGAAGAACGACATCCTCTGGTTCTGGGCTTGGATCAGGTTCCGATTGGTAGCCCTGACGCTTGACCTTTTCGATGACAAGCTTGATTCCATCTGATACACTGCCTAGGGTCGAATTAATTTCTCGGGTAAGACGCACATCAAAATTTGCCGTCGCCTCAGCAAAACCGGCGAATTTGTCTTCGACAAAACTGATTGTGGCGCTTGAAGTACTATTTCCGGAGTTTGAGACGCTGGAACGATAGGCAGAAAAATAGCCGCGCAAATCATCAACAAGCGGCAAAGAAATTCCACCACCCACGCCTCTTGACCGGACATTAAAACCATTCAGTAAAAGAAGAGATTGAGCACCCCCGGCCGCTCCTGAGTCTCCACCCGTCCCGGCGATCGAGGCCATCAATAGTTTGCCGTCCTTGGAAAGAAAAAGCTGTCCAGCATCCGAAGCTACCCTGTAATAACGTTTGGCCCCATCTGAAACTAAAAACACAAAACTACCACTGCCTACCGGGGCAGTTGTTACAAAATATGCTCCGTCGTAAAAATCGAAGTTTAGCCCCCGACCCGTTCGTTTAAAGTCGATCCTGTAAACGGCCACTTGAGCGAAGGCTAAAGGTGCGGACGACAAAATAACAGCGATGAAAAAAAGTGCACGAATCATATCTTGGATATCACATCCCGCCAACATTTTGGGCTTTGGCCTGGCAAGTGGCGACAAACTATCTATGTTTATGTTTTCAAAATTTCTGAGAGGAGTTGCAGTAGAGTATGCACAGGGGTGTTTTTTGTTTCCCCTAAAAGAAAACTTATCATAAAAGCCTCTCCCCGCAAACGAAATGTTGCCCTTGCAATTGAAAATGTTCTTGCGGTTTGATGGTGAAAATATATATAACGAGTGTTAAGCTAAGTAACGTTTCTAACGTTTCCCTTGCCAGTTTTGAAAAGTTCCCTTAACTTTAACGTCAGCCCATTCGTAACTATTACGTCTGAAGGCAATTATACCTAAAAATATTCCCATGTCAGAACAGATAAAGCCAAATCCGCTCAGTGCACTTCCTAAGAAGGAAACAGTCCGCATTTCCTTGCCTCCTCAGCCCGGAATAAAGTTGCCTGAGGGAGTAAAAAGGGAAACAGTCCGAATTTCACTTCCCAGCGCTCCCAATGCCGGTCAGGCAATTCCCTCCCCAGCTCCTTTGCCCCAGCCCCCAGTCGTTCCCTCGGCAAATCAACCGACGGTTCCCGCTAAGCCCGCCATCCCTGCGCCACTAGGGTCCGCAAGACCAATTCCACCACCACCTCCTGTTCCCCCTATCTCCAAATCACCTCCTCCTGCACCTCCACCTCCCGCAACGCCTCCCGTGCCACCGGCACCGCCGAGACCACCTGTCTCTTCGGCTTCTCCGGCGACGCCCCCTCCTGCGCCTCCCGCAAAGCCTCCTCTGCCACCAACCGCGCCAAAGCCACCGGTCTCTTCGGCTACTCCAGACAAAACCGAACAAACAACCGTTCCGGTTTCACCCTCTTCAAAACCCAGTGTGGCCGAAACAAGTCCCGCACCCGTTATCCAAAAACCGGCTGCGGCAAAAAAAGAGACAGCTCGGATTCAGCTTCCGCCCCAGCCTAAAGCTCCACCACAGGCAACGGTTAAAATGGAACAGACTCAGCCACTTGCCTCACGTCCCGCCGGACAACCAGCGGCCGCTGTGGTTTCAAAAGTCACCGAACAAGGCGGTGGGGACTCTCTCCTGGGCTTCAGCATCTTTGCTTTCCTCGGTGCTGCTGCCGCATTTGCTATTCAACTCATCGGCTATCTCGGTATGTGACCTAAGGGTCCTTTAAATTTAGCCAAAAGATATCGCCCCGATTCGCAACAGTGAATCGGGGCTTCTTTTATACAAAACCGGTGAAGAAAACCGGTGACCTCAACCCACGCCCGATTGGTGATGGGCAAATTTATTATCAACAAAACTCGTCCTTTGGGCTTTGCGCTGACGTTAGTTTAAAATGAGGTCCTTAAAGCTTTTTATAGGGAAATACCGTAGGAGCATTCACCTAAGCATTGCTTGTGACTCAGCCACCGGACAAATCAATGAGCTCTGAAACCGATCTTGTGGGATGGAAATTTGATAATACATACGTCCGATTACCACCGGCGTTTTATGTCAAAGCACAACCGGAGCCTGCGACAGAGCCTCGACTGGTTGTTGTCAATCGCCCATTGGCCCGCGAACTCGGGCTTGACCCGATTCATCTTGAATCGCAGGATGCCGCGCAGATTTTCTCTGGGAACCGTCTCCCCCCCGGGGCCAGCCCGATTGCGCAGGCCTATGCCGGCCATCAGTTTGGACATTTCACAATGCTTGGCGACGGGAGGGCTATTCTCCTTGGCGAACAGATAACGCCTGAGGGCAAGCGTTTTGATATTCAACTCAAAGGCTCCGGGCGCACGCCGTTCTCTCGAAGAGGCGATGGGAAGGCTGCGCTCGGGCCAATGCTACGAGAATTTATCATCAGCGAGGCCATGCATCACTTGGGCATTCCAACAACGCGAAGCTTGGCGGTCGTGGCGACGGGCGATATGATTCTTCGCGAAACACCTCTTCGTGGCGCGGTGCTGGTGCGTGTTGCATCGAGCCACATCCGCGTGGGGACATTTGAGTACGCTGCTTGTCTGGGAGATCGCACGCTACTGGAGAGCCTTGCAGTCTACACGATCGCCCGGCATTTTCCGGACATAAATCCTGAAGATCCTCAACGGTTTCTCCTTCTTCTGCAGGGGGTCGCCACACGGCAGGCTAGGCTGGTTGCAAAATGGATGCTCTCAGGTTTCATCCACGGAGTTATGAACACGGACAATATGGCTCTATCTGGCGAGACGATAGACTATGGTCCATGCGCCTTCATGGACGAATACGATCCGAATACAGCCTTTAGTTCAATCGATCACGCCGGACGCTACGCCTACTCCCAACAACCTCTGATCGCGCGTTGGAATCTTGCGCGCTTTGCCGAGGCGTTGCTCCCACTGCTCAACCCTAATACAGAAAAGGCGATCGTCAGCGCGAATGAAATTCTTGAAGATTTTTCGAAAATTTATGAGGAAGAATGGCTCAGCCAAATGCGTGTGAGGCTTGGCCTGCAGGAGCCACGCGAAGGCGATGCCGACTTGGCGAGAGAATTGCTTGAAAAGATGTATGCTGAGAAGGCCGATTTTACGAACACTTTTCGAGCCCTTGCGACCGGTTCTTCACTCCCCGAAGGCTTCGAGCCTTGGCTGACGAAATGGAGAACTCGGTTGGCTTCGGAGGGGCGCACCCAGACTGAGTGCCTCGCTGCCATGCAGGCTGTCACTCCGGCTATCATACCCCGCAACCACAAGGTCGAAGAGGCGTTGGCTGCTGCGAATGATGGAGTACTCTCGGTTCTAGAAGAATTATTGGTGGCTCTTGATGTCCCTTACGACCACAGTCGGGCACGGGAGAAATTTCAGCAACCTTCCCCAGCGGGGAGGGGCAATTACCGCACTTTTTGTGGCACTTGATACTTTGATTTATGCCAGAGTTTTGCGGGCGTTCCCGGTTTAAGTTAACCGGATGAGGATGATCCTGCGGCGCTGAAGAGATGCTCGGGAATGGGTATGCCAAGATTTTTCTCCACCGATCTCGTGATGGCATCTATGAGGCCAGGGTTTGAAATGGAAACGGTGTCGTCAAAGCGCAAGGAGTGAATTCCTGCGTCGCGAAGAAGAGCGGTATTTACTCCCATGAAAACGCGGTAAACAGCAAGTTGACCAGAAGCGGAGTCCTTATCTCGCGACGCGATGAAGCGCACAAGCCCTCCTAGGTTGAGGGTTCTTTGAGTGTTGTTAGGCATGGCTGCAGGGTTTTTGTGCTGTTGTGGGTTCGATATCTCAAGGGGTTGGAAGGGAATTGATGGGGCAGGAGTAGGATTATTTTTGGCAACGGACTTTACCCCCAATTTGCGTCGGGCTTCCGCAAGGGCATCACGACGCGCAGTCAGCTGAGAGAGTGAGAGCGGAGAGGACTGGCTCTCTGCTTGAGCCGCAAGAGCTGCGATCCGACTATATTCGGCGAGATCCAATTGCCGTTCACGCACAAGCCCGAGAGATTCGAGATGGTTAAGAGCCTCATAGACCTGACCAGGGGTTGAGCGGAGATCAAGTGCAATTTCAAGAAGACAACGGTACCCATCGCAGGAGAAAAGCGTGGCCCATTGGGTGATAGTCAGCCGCAGATCGGCAGGCAGGGAATCGTCTTCAGATGTTCGCTCGTAAACGGCTTCGATTAAGGTTTGATTATCCATGTGCATCGGACAGTTCTTTGAGACCAACAACGAGTTGAAAAGTTGAACTCATCCATTCCACAGGGAGGGTGAAGGTAGCCCCGGGGAAAGAGAGTTCCCTTGCGGAGTCAGGGCCAAGACTGCGAGGAACAGAAATGGTCCAGGCTGGCCCAAAAGCTTTGCTGGCATTTCCAGAAATGACATTAGAGAGCTCCCGGCACATATCGAGACGAAGAGATTCTTCTCCAGGCTGAGAGCCGTTGAGTTCAATGAGTTTATCGAGAGTTAACGCTTCAGTCGTGAGGTAAATTAGCCCGACCAGCGGGCCTGAGATATCTACAGCGCCAGCGTAACCAAGAAATGGCGGCGGGTCAAAGATGAGGTATGCCGTGCCGGGTATGGGCGCGGGCTGTCCAGGGGCAACTTTTTGAAAGTAGTCTAGAGTGTTGTTACGAAAGATTTCCAGTTGGCGAGCGTCAATCATTCTTAGAGAGTAGCAAGGGTGTGGTCAATGAGAATGGACGAATCGAGTAACAAAGAGGAAATATTCTCGAATATGGTTTGTCGAGCTCGGAGACGATTTGCCATTCGCACGACTGGCGACGGCCAGGTGAGGATTTCGAGGGCGGCTTGCCTTCCAGTTTTGGCGGGGAGCGCCGCATGGACGAGTTCTCCTCTTCTCATGAAGAGATGGCCATGTTTGCGACCAGAGACAATCGACAGAGTGCAGGTTTTCCGATCGTGATGGAGAAGTTGAATAAAGCTCGGTAGGCTAATATCGTGTAGGATCGTATCGCGTCGGGAAAGAATCTGTCGGTCAATTGCTTCGAGCAACGCGTCGAGCAACGGCGGGCGAGCCAAACGAGCAGTGCGCGCCACCCAGCCACCAAATTCAGGAGGTGGTATATCGACCTCCTCATCAGCGCAGAGGACGATCGGCGTATCATCCGTGATCGATTCCAGAATCGCAGAAAGCTCTGATAAGATTTTTGCAGAGAACGGAAGCCCTGCAACGAGAATATCTATTTGGCCATCCTCAAGAAAAATCCTCGCCTCGTTTGGAGAGTCTACCGCGACAATTGTGATCTCGGGGCGATGAATGGTGATGGACTCAGACATCATCTCCCTTAGAAGCGGATCGTTCTCAATAATTATCGCCGAGTAGATAGAAATCATTTTTTCATGGATTCTGCCAGCTCAATAAGATCGCGCAAAGCCATCTCAATTTCTGTGGCGGTGAACGGTTTGGTAAGAAACCCGGAGGCACCGTTCTCAAGCGCCTTCATAGCGGTTTGTTGATTGTTGAGCGCAGAAATAACGAGAATTGGTGTTCGAGACGAGACCTGATGAATGCGTTTGACGCATTCAACACCATCTAAAAGAGGTATCGTGATGTCCATGGTAACCATCTCGGGCCAAGTTGTGTGGAAAAGAGAGAGGGCAGTCTCCCCATCAGCTGCCGTGAGCACCTCGTCCACCCCAAGTGTGCGCGCGGCACGTTCAATTGAGGAACGAACCACCTGTGAATCATCAACGATCAGCAGTTTCATGCATTTGGTTGGTCCGCGGAAGAACGATTTGAAAAGCTGTGTAGGAGCCAGGTTGGGTGTGAACAGCGATGGTGCCGCCGTGGATGAGAATTGATTCTCGAATCTGTCCCAGCCCAACACCGCGACCGGCAAGCTCGCTGAGAGTTTGAGCGGTCGAAATACCGTCTATAAAAATGAGTTCCTCAGCCGAAATTTCCTCTCCGCTTTCTCCGGCTCTGTTACGGAGAGCCTCTCGATCAAGACCGGCACCATCGTCCTGGGTGATGATTTCGAAGAACTCTCCTGCTTCCCGCGCGGCGACGATGATCGTCCCCTCGGGTGGCTTCCCGGCGGCTACACGTTGTGCGGGCGTTTCAATGCCGTGAACAACGGCATTACGCACAAGCTGTTGCAGCACCTCTCTCAGCAGGCCAAGTTCTCGAGATGACATCATGTCAAAACAGCCGCGTAGCTCAAATCGAGCCTGTTTTCCGGTCAGATTGCAGGCCTCAGAGACAGCCAGGGAGAGCATTTTTTTCAAGGCCTGGAAGCGTGACAAAACGGCAGAAGGTGAGGATGAAGCTGTCGCAGGGTCTGAAGATTCAGACAGCAATTTCCGAGCAAGGGTAAGGAGGTCTGCTGCGGCTGCGCGAAGTTCAGCAAGAACGCCGATCATAGAAGCCCGGTGAGGGGCGTCCAGCTCAATGACATCCTCGGCTTTATGCAGCGCCGTCCTAAAAGAAGAGAGTCCCAGTGCGCCTGCCTCGCCCTTGAGCGCGTGGCATCGGCGGCGCAGGGCGTTTAGATCTTCACCAGGCTCTAGCTTTTCCAGCCGCTGACAGAGAGCATTGAAGTTGTCGAGAAAACCCGGCAGATGATGAGGATCTGCCCCAGCAAGTTGGGTAAGGACTTCAAAACGCATCTGGGCGGTGTCTCGCAGTTTGGTTGCCTCATTTTCGAGACGTTTGCGAAGAGTCAAATCCTCGATCATAACAAGGATCTGTGAGATACACCCCTGTTCGCGCACACGCTTGAAACGGATGGCGAGGTGCAACGGTTCGCCATGAGCCGATCGTGCCTGAAACTCCCGAACGGGGTTAGCAGGTTCAAGTAAGCGATCCAAAAGTGCGGGATTAAACAATATCTCAACAAAGGAACGAACACGATCTGCTAACTTGCTGTCTAAGTTGCTGAGTGCTTCATCGAAAGTCATACCTGCAAGGTCAAAAAGACCAAGCATGGCGGCCGCTGAAAGTGAGTAGCCGGGCAGAATTTTTCGGTCGGAACCAATAACGAGAAACCCTTCCGGCACAGTATCAAGAATCAGTGCCATCTGACGGGCGCGTATGGAGGAGAGTTGCGAGAGCGCGATAAGAATAGAATGAACATCCACAATACCTGGGCAGCCATTGCGGTCATTGGTCAGCAGAGGCTCGTAGCGACGGCTTTCAGAACGCCTCAAAATTTCTTCTGCTGCAGCTTCCACCTGTGTTGATCCGGGCATCCACGAAAGAGTAGGAACTCCGTGGTCGAGTAGGAGCTTAATCGGCCGCCGGTTGTAGACCTCAGGACCGAAGGGCCGCGCCATTTGACGAAAATATTCCTGTTTTGAGAGACCAGACACTGCCCCATCTGGAAGTGTGATTATGACTCCCGGCAGATCGGGATGATTCTGAAAAAGGCCTCTCAAAACAAACCCAATATCTTGGCTACTCACACTGACGCGACTCAACACAAGCCCTTCCAGTGTTGCAGTGACCTGCAAACTGCCTGAAGCCTGATTCTTTGATGCGTCTGTGGCGTGCATGAAGGCAGATTCTACGCTCCGTGGTTCGCCTAAGAAAAATGAATGGACATGGCTAAAGCCCGTTTCTCGCTTGCCATAAATAGAAAATATCCAATCGGTTTAGTCCGCAACGTTTGGCATGTAACAACTTTGTCACATTGGGGAGCCCGATTATGACTTCTTCAAATTCGTTTTTTGCAGGTGCTTGAAAAACCTGAAAAGAGTTTTTGCTGGACATCCAACCAGAGCAGAGGTATAAAGCTAATTGATGCTACAAAAGGTCTTGGTTGTGGACGACGAGATCGATGTGCGAAACCTCCTTAACTACAATTTGTCAAAAGCGGGGTTCAAAGTGATTTTGTCAGGGAGCGGTCTCTACGCTATCGAGTTGATCAAGGTAGACCCACCGGATGCGCTTGTTCTGGATTTGATGATGCCCGGACTGGACGGGATCGGCGTTTGCAGGATTCTTCGCTCCCATGAAGGCACAAATTCAATTCCAATCTTAATGCTCACCGCCAAAAGTCAGTTGGACGACCGTATCCAAGGGCTCGAAAATGGTGCCGATGATTATGTGACGAAACCCTTCAGTCCACGCGAAGTCATTCTTCGGTTGCAGTCGCTTCTGCGTCGCTCGGCACTTGGCAAATCACCCGCTGGTAACCTTTCCTACGGAAAATTCTCTTTGGATTTGATCCGCCGCCAAGCATTTTTCGAAGGAAACCCTGTGGAACTCACCGAGACAGAGTTCAGACTCCTCAAAGCCCTTGTGGAAAGCAGGGGGGAGATCTTGGGACGAGATCATCTATTGAGAGGCGTCTGGGGTTACCGCGGAAGTCCCGATACCCGAACCGTGGACACACACATCCGAAGGTTGCGAGAAAAACTTGGTGAGAAAGCAGCTTGCAACATTGAGACAATTCGGGGCTACGGCTACAGGATTACCACCGATGACGAGTTCGGCTTAACCTCAAAGTAATGGGTCTTATCCTTGGCGTTGTCGTTGTAGCAGGAATTATTCTCTTTCTGTTAGTGTGCTGTTATGCGCTCTTCAAACAGTTGCTTGGTGCAATTGAGAGGGTGCTTAGCGGAACGTTATCGGAGCCGATTATAGGTCGGTCGGTTCTCGCCAGGCGCACCCGCAACGCGATCTCAAGCCTCGTGAGACAAATAACCGAGCTGAAGTCCCGGGCGGAGGTCGAGAGGAGCAATCTCAGCGCCATTTTAGAAAGCATCAATGAAGGGGTGTTTTTGCTCGATAACGAGCGACATATTACTCTGGTCAATGAGAGCGCTTTAAGAATTTTCTCAATTGAAAGCTCGCCAACAGGCCGAGCTCTGGTGGAGGTGCTACGTAGCCCCCAGATCGAAATGCTTGTCAAACAAGCAATCATTGAAAAAAGTCGTAAAAGCCGAGAAATTCTACACGAAACCCGAAGCCGAGAAGGCTACTCGAAACGGCATCTCGCAGTAAGCGTGGCGCCGGTCAAAGGAGAGGGAGTAAGCCCTAGCACGGTTGTGGTTGTGCACGACGTTACTGAGATTCGTCGCTTGGAGGCAATTCGCAAAGAGTTTATTGTCAACGTCTCTCACGAGATCCGCACGCCACTGGCCATCATTAACGGTTTTCTTGAAACTCTTCTCGAAGGGGCCGTGGATGATCCAGAGTTGGCTAAGTCTTTTCTCGAAACGATGAGCCGACACGGAAATCGCCTGAACCTTCTGATAGAAGATTTACTCACTATATCAAGGTTTGAGTTCGGGTGTGAACGACTTCAAATCGCTCCCGTTTATATTCATGAGATCCTTACAAATGTCGTTCGTCAACTTGAACCAAGGATTCGTTCAGTGGGAGTAAACATTATCTTAAACGTCCCAACGGACCTGCCCCACATCCCAGCGGATGGATTTAGAATCGAGCAACTTTTCTTTAATCTTCTCGACAACGCCCTTAAATACGCGAAATCAACAAATCCGACCGTTTCGTTCAAAGCTTTTTGTGAAGGCGACGAAATGGTGGTGGATGTTTCAGATAACGGTCCGGGCATCCCGATCCATGATCAGCCACATGTATTTGAACGGTTCTACAGAATTCACAAAGATCGTTCTCGCGACGCCGGCGGCACCGGGCTAGGGCTTTCTATCGTGCGCCATATCGCGCTTGTTCACGGGGGCAACGTCTCGCTCTACAGCGTGCCCGGTGAGGGATGTAAATTCACTGTGAGGCTTCCTTTGCGCGGCCCAAATGCTCAAAAGCCAAATTCAAACGGTGCGAATGTCAGCTCGTCGCTTGAAAAATAAAATTTAGCGATTTTCCGGAGCGGCGGGTTTGGATGATTCGGCGGGAGAAGACTCTTTTGTACCTCCATTTCGTCCAGTGGGCAAAGGTTCTTTCACAAGAAAATAAGGCGACCCTATTTCTGTTTGGTTGTATACATTCTCTGTCACGTATACCAAGTAGACCTTATCCTCTGCTGCAACCCTGACACGAAGCACGTAGCGGCCTTCGATCTCTCTCTTTTGAAAACCACCTTGTCCAAGGGTAAATTCCGTTTCAGACCGGGGAATAATTTCTTTGCCTATGACCACCCCATGCGCCCCCCTGGATTCGACCCGGCCAAAAAGCCCGGAAACGATCCATATGAGTGAAGCTACGGCGATAACGGCACCGAAGACACCGATCAACACATCGCGCATTTGCGTCTTTGTGCTGAAAAAGCGTTTAGGTTGAGGCTTATTCGGAGAAGAGGATGACTCTTTGGTGGCGGACGATTCTGCATTCATGGGTGGATGAGTCTTAGCCACAAGATGATCGGCTCCTACCCTGATGGCTCCGGGTTCGGACGCTTAATCTCTGGCACACTTCGAAGATGCACCCAAATATAACGGCGGAAAAGCACTTTTAACGTGGCCGTCAATGGCACTGCAAGCAGCGTGCCAAGCAATCCTTTGAAAATAAGACTCCACGCAATCACAGACACTATAACCGTCATCGGATGAAGACCCACAGAGTCACCAACTATTTTTGGTGCGATTAAAATGCCGTCAAGATTTTGCACGGCGAGAAAGATACCAAGCACAAGCAGCGGATGCTGCCAGTCTCCAAATTGTGCGGCCGCTACAAGAAGAGTTGGTATAAGTGAGAGAACAATTCCTAAATATGGGATTACTCCCAATACCGCAATAAGCACTGCGATCACAATTGCATAGTCCAAACCGACAAAAAAATGCAGCGCCAGACCTGTCAGCACACCGTCAAAAATGCTCACAAGCATTTGACCTCGGAAAAAATTTATCAGATACCCGTTCACTTCCGTTAAAACCGAAACAACCTCGTCGCGAAATGTTGAGGCGCGCAATGGCAGGTACTCACTCCAATGTGCCGCGATGCTGGAGCTGTGTTTTAGCATAAAAAAAAGATAAAGCGGCACGAGAAGGAAGCCCAGCAGAAAGCCAAATCCGCCCAAAAAACCGCCAATATTCGACTGAACGAACGTCCAAAGATGCTGAAGCCATTCTGCCCAGTGCTGGCGCACGACTTTCTCGGCCTCTTCAAAAAGAATGCTCTGCGCCCCGCCACTCTGATTGATCTCAATCCAGGTTAGGATGTTCCGCTTAGCAATCATGAAAACTTCAGGGGCCTTGGCCGCTAGCCTCGCGGTTTGTCGCCAAATCTCCGGAACAATCGAAATAAGCAATAACGCCATGAGTCCTGTGAAGAGAGCAAAGACCAAGCCGACCCCGGCGGTTCTCGAAAGACGCCATGATCGACAGAGGAAATTCACCACAGGATCCAGCAAGTAGGCAAGGATGCCGGCCACTGCAACTGGCAAAAGCAATGGCTGCAGAAATCCGATGAAAGTTCCAGCAACCCAAAAAAATGCCGCCAGAACCGACACAATCACCGTCAGAGACAGCAGGGTGATTGCTGTCCATAAGGTCTTGCTCTGCCAAGGAGTGGGATGCCCCACCGGGTAAGTTGGTTCTTTCGACTTTTGCATGAATCTAAACTCCAATTTGCTAACTCAGATTCTTCTGTTTTCAATACGGTCTTTCGCCAAAAGGAGCGGAGAACTTGAAAACCTTCTCGGCCCAGCAGATAAAGGGGTTGTTGATGCAAAACTCTCCCACCGATGCCAACTCAGAGGATGTACCCGCTCCGACCGTAAAGTCTTGTCGCCATTGCGGGTCTGTATTCCGAGCAGAGGCAAATGAAGATTTCTGCTCCGCTGCATGCCGCGTGGTTCATGAACGGATATTGGCGGCCGGACTCGAGAGTTTTTACACATTTGCCAAAGGATCCGTCCAACCGGCGGATTCACGGATTTTTCATCCGGAAGATATGAGCTGGCTTAACCAGGCCCAGGCCAATGCCGAAGCGACGGCTGAAAAGCAAGGCGGCGCGCCTGAACTCGAATGTGGGATAGAAGGTATTTCCTGCCTTGGTTGTGTCTGGTTAGTTGAGGAACTTTTCAAAAGGGAACCCGGCGCTCTCGAATGTACGATCTCACCTGCTCGCGGGCGGCTTCGGCTCTGTTGGCGCACCGGAAAAGGTTTAAAACTCGCAGCCTTTGCCCGCGTGCTTCAGAATTTTGGCTATTGCATTTTTCCTCGTGAGCATGCCTCGGACAGACGGCTTATGACAAATGGCATTTCCAGCCTCAGCAAGCGGCTGGGTGTCTGTGCGGCACTTGCGATGAATACCATGCTCTTCACCCTTCCGCACTATCTGGGTATGCCTGCTGATGACCCGCTTGCAAAAGTAATGGATCCGCTGACTTTTGCGCTTGCGACCGCCTCGATGATTTTTGGTGGTAGTTATTTTATCGACCGAGCTATTGCGGGACTTCGTGCAAATGTGGCATCTATTGATCTGCCGATTGCGATCGGTCTGATTGTGGCCTGGTCCGGTTCGACAATTTCTTGGGGGATCGGCCGCAGGGATTTATTATACTTCGATTTCGTCGCAATGTTCACGTTCCTTATGTTGGCGGGACGTTGGATGCAGGAACATGCAGCCAGGGCCGCACGGCGCACACTTGAACGCGGAGATTTTAAACCAGGCCCTCTCCTTTATCGAGACAACGCTGTTTCGGACAACAGCACCGGCCTTGCGGCGTTAAAGGTTGGCGCTGTTTATGGCGTGCCACCCGGAGGCACCGTGCCCGTGCGCTCGTTAGTTCACGAAACACCTGTCGAACTCCGTTTAGATTGGATCAGTGGAGAACCCAACCCCAGGGTCTTTCCGGTTGGAGCTTTAGTACCCTCGGGCGCAGGTGTCATCGGAACCTCCCCCGCTTGGTTTCAGGCGCTTGAGGAATGGAAGGATTCCAGGCTGGCATCGCTGTTATCTGCTCAACCCGATTTTGCGGAGCGCCCAGGGCTTGGCGCGAGGCGTGTTGTTCGCTTTGCTCTGGCAACGGTTCTGGTGTTGGCCTTTTCAGCGGCGCTTTACCACATGACACTGCGGTCTATATCAGACGCTCTCCAAGTATTTGTCTCTGTTCTGGTTGTTTCGTGCCCCTGCGCAATCGGCGTGGCCATTCCGCTCTGTGACGAAATTGCTGCTGCAACAGCGCGCAAACGTGGCGTCATTATTCGAGACCCAACAATTTGGTCGCGCATCGCTGAAGTGAGAACAGTCTGCTTTGACAAAACCGGAACTCTCACTTCCGATACACCCGAACTCGTAAATCGCGATGCGCTTGACGCTCTCAGCGCTTCAGAGCGAGAAACCCTCCTTTCTATGGCATGGCGAAGCCTTCACCCCGCTGCTTGTGCTTTGCGTGAAGCCTTGATTGCCAAAGGCACTGTAGCGGATGAAGCAGCAGACGATGCAACAGAATACCCAGGGCTGGGAATCGAATGGCGAGATCAGGAGGGGAAATTATGGCGAGTAGGTCGCGCCGGATGGTCCGGCCCAAAGGAAGCCGGCGGGGGAACGATCTTCTCTTGCGATAATCAGGTCTTAGGCCGCTTCGAATTTGCGGAAACACCACGTCCAGAGACATCTGTCACTATTCGCGAACTGACCATTCGTGGCTTATCTGTCGTTTTACTCAGTGGCGACGATCCACCCAAGGTCTCACAATTTGCCCAAAAACACGGCATCACCACCGCCTTTGGGGGCCTCTCCCCCGAGGGCAAAGCGGCTTGGATTCGTCGCCAAGGACGGGAGTTCGTCCTTATGATCGGTGACGGTGGAAACGACAATCTCGCGTTCAAAGAAGCCGCCTGCAGGGGCACGCCTGCCAATGAACGGGGATTGCTCGAACGAAATGCCGACTTCTATCTCGCAGGTGATCGCGTCGGAGGCGTCGCCAGGCTCTTTGGTATTGCCGATAAACGACGCACTCGAATCCGGCGTCTAGCAATTTTCACCGTCACATACAATCTCTGCGTGCTCATCCCTGCCATGGCTGGCGCAATGAACCCTTTGCTTGCTGCCGTGCTAATGCCTTTAAGTTCTTTGTCCGCCCTGGCAATTGCTGCCAGCAGGTTTGCAGAAAAATGAAGCCAACTTTAAGTCGGGACGGACTGGAACGAACAATGAGCCATCCGATAAGAGACTCAAGGTTTATGAGCACCGACTCCTCGATTGCTCATTGCGCCAAACTCCCCAATTTCCCGTGGTCATCTCCGCGAAGGTCGTTTCTCAATTTCCACCCAAACAAACATTTCAAAACCCTTTCTATGGGTGGCCTATCATCAAGGTGATCAAGCATGAGGCAACTAGTTGAAACGTTTCTCCTCCATGTCGTTGCGGATAACTCCGGCATTCATCAAGACACCCCGCTGAAGATATTCATCACAAGAGAGAACTAAGGTATGATTTTATCGCTTACTTGTGCCCTCTATCTCGCAGATTTTAAACAAACCGAGGTTGAGTCTTTAAGATTGACAAACGAGTCGAGTCGACAGAGCATTGTGTATGATGACATCTCCCATGTCCTGTATCCCTGCATTTACAAAACGAGTGCTCTTCTTTCATGTGGCGCTCATATTTGCTATCAAAGCAACCTCTCTTCAAGCCGGCGATGTTGTTAATCCTCTGGATTGGGAGCAGAGAAATTCTCCAAATTCCGAGTGTATAGCGATGGTAAGGGGTTGGGAAATTGTGGAAAATTCGGATGGGACCAAGGATCTCGTGCTCAATGAAGGGATGTCACCTAATAGTCATGTCGTTATTTTTAAACTCTCCGAGGAAGACCGCACGCGATCGTTTCGACTGACGTTTACTATTGAGGTGACAGCGCAATTTGGCTGGTTCAAATGCGAGATTGTTGATAAAGAAGGCCCTAGCAAC
Source organism: uncultured Chthoniobacterales bacterium (assembly GCA_937924445.1). GTDB lineage: Bacteria > Verrucomicrobiota > Verrucomicrobiia > Chthoniobacterales > CALDSX01 > CALDSX01. The sequence continues at coordinate 1,352 of CALDSX010000013.1, read as the reverse complement.
TCGCAGACGGTTAGCATAGGGGGTAACGCTGTTGGAAATTCGGGGATGAGAAATTCCGACGGTGAAAATGTAAAATTCGATCTGAATTTGGGAAGTGAACCTGTAACTGTGACAATGGAGGTTGATCAAGAAAAAAAGACCTGTGTTGCTTCCACGAACTTGGGGAGCAGTGCGGAAATCAACTTTCCTCAAAACTTTCCTCAAGAAATGACTCAGACTCGATGGTTTAGTTTTCATTTTGTTTACAGCGATGACCGCGGGGAATTAGACGGCAAGGTTATTATCCGCAATTTGAGGATCGAATTTACTGATCGTGCAAAGTAACAGAGAGGCCATTTGGTAATCGCTAGCTACAGATTCAGACTTTAAAGTCTTTTTCCCGATAGCCTTTGCCTAAATAGGCTGCCTTAAAACAAAGTTTATTAAGGGTTTACCTTTTCTGAAAGCGCATTTTCGTTTGTTATTTCTTCGGTCTAGCAGCCTGTCGGACTTACCAATCGGGCGACATTCGTCGGTCGATTGGTAAAAGTTCGAGGAAATTTTTCATCTGGTGAGTTTTCGGCGAGTGCTCGGGGATTTTGAAGTCAGCTTTCCGAAAATTGAAACCAAGGAGCTCGGCTGGGAGCCAGAATCTGCCTGTTTCAGGCCGCCAACGGGTGGCTCGGCGATGATTTTGTGCTGATCAGGCGATGAAGGCGGCGCTGATTGGATGACACGCACACCAGCGTCCATTCCAAGCTCACTTTGCCATGACCGCGCAGGCTGAATCTTCGAAATCCCATGGCCTCTTTGATGATTCCGAAAACCGGCTCGATGGTTTGCTGCCTTTGTTTGTATTTGGCGCACCCCTCTTGAGTCGCTGTCCGGTGCTTCATCTTCTCTTGGAATGTGGCCTCTGACCCTGGCGCGGGAGGATCATCTTTTTTCTCCAAATCCGTCACGCCGCGGTGATGGTTCTCTCGCTGGATGGCGGCAATCACAATGGGAGCATCTCCGCCCTCTTGACGGGGCGTTTCGACTTGGGTCACGGCCGCTTCACTCACAAATCCACTGTTCACAAGCACGGTTTCCACACTTTGGATCACCTCATCAATAACTTCAGACATCCTGACCACTACGAGGGAGGAGCAAGGAGTCGAGGAAACCAATGAACTGAGTTGAAAGGTTTGAGGCAATGAGTTGATAATGGAGAATCCCGCAAATTCAGCTTCCGATATTCCCCTCTACCCTCTAGCAGCACGCCAATAACTAACGAATTGGCCTTTGAGGAAAGGGAAGGAATAGTGTGGTATTTCAACGGGCATCTTCCGGTTTTCAGCCATCCGGTGGAAGACATAGGATCCTTTCGATTT
>CALDSX010000012.1 GCA_937924445.1 uncultured Chthoniobacterales bacterium | reverse complement strand
GGCATGAAGTGCGATGCGAGAAAGGCTCGCGGGAAAGCCGGATGCGGGAAATCCGCCCGTCCGGTTTGACGGGGGGCGGGAGTCAGGCGGTCATTGGGCAAGAAGCCCTCTCAACCCGCCGACTCCTGCCTACCCTACTCTTTGTCAAACGGCAACCCTACATGGCGGGCCACATCTACGACACGTTTATCTCGTATCGTCCGGGTGGCGGAATTTACATTTTGGAAAATCCACAGGCTGACAGTGCGGCTCGCCGGTTTCGGCCAGTGATCGATCCCTCAACCCAAGAGACTTTGGGGGAAGGCGTTTATCGGGACCACGAGTTGACATGGGATGGCAAACGGATTCTTTTCGCCTTCAAAAAAGTTCAGGGTGGCCCAACAAGCCTCTTTGAAATCGGTGTGGATGGCAGCGGACTGCGACAGTTGCTCACACCACCACAGGGTCAGGCTGTGCATGATTTCGAGCCGCATCCGCTACCGGATGGACGCATTGTTTTTAATTCCACCCGCGACGGCCCGAAAGTTCCCTGCAACAACTCCCCCGTGAACGTGCTACACACCATCAACGCGGATGGCACGGGGCTGCGGCGGATTTCCGTGTACCATGTCAACGAATTCGATCCGACCGTGCTGCCGGATGGTCGGATTCTCTATGGCCGTTGGGAATACATGGACAGGTCTGCCTTGTATATCCAGAGCCTGTGGACCATGAACCCAGATGGCAGCAACGATGCGGCTCTGTTTGCCGCCAATCTCGCCAAACCAAGCGCTCTTCTCGATGCACGACCAATTCCCGGCACCTCCAAGATTGTTACTTCACTTACTCCGCACAACGGCCAACCGCTTGGGGCGATTGCCATCCTTGATCCCTCTGTCGGAAAGAACTCTTTGGCGGCCCTCACGAATTTAACTCCGAAATACCCGACGGAGGTGGATCAAGGACCAATGGAGGGCCCCAGCGATCCCTGGCCGCTCAGCCCCGATGTTTTTCTAATCGCCAACAATGACCCCGAACGGGGTCTCCACGGTGTGATCGAAATGATCAGCTACAATGGCGCTTACGAACCGATGCTGGTTAAACCGCGCCCCAGTCCGCCGGCGATTCCTGATCAGGTCGTGGATGGCAAACCCGCGCAGTTTCTCATGGCGGACATCTACAGCGGCCTCACCGGCGTTGAACGGGGTGCGGTGAAAACCTTGCGCGTGCTGGCGACCACGGCCCGCACCAGTGAACGGCCCATGAAAGGCAAGGGAGCCGGGAACTGGTGGAACCAAAAGTTTCTCGTCAGTTGGCAAGGCTCGTATGATGTCAAAGACTATTTGGGTCTGGTGCCGGTTCACGAGGATGGTTCTGCGTTCTTCGAAGTGCCGCCAGACCGCCCCGTTTATTTCCAAGCACTAGATGAGAACGGCCGGATGCTTCAGAGCATGCGCACCTTTGTCAGGTCCACCCCTGGCGTGACGCGCTCTTGTGTCGGCTGCCACATATCCGAAGACAATCTCGCTCCACCGGCGCAATCTCTCCGCCCCGTAGCGCTCGATTTCCCGCCGAAGCCACCACAACCTGAAAGTTGGGGTGCCGGTTATCTTGATTATCCAACCGATTTTCGATCAACATTGCGTGTTGTGCCACGGTGGATCGGGGGAGATGGCTGCCGGCTTGGATTTATCCGGCGGATGGACCTGGGCGTTCAATATCAGCTACGAAAGCCTGATCAAACGCAACCTGGTCGGGTTCCTCGATTGCGAGAACGGGGCCATCAAAGCCACGGAAATTCTGCCCCCGCGCACCCACGGTCCGGGGGTCGCGCCACTAACGGATTTGTTACTGTCCGGGCACGGTGGCCGCCTCCCTAAAATTAGTCGGAGTGAGATTGATTTGTTGCTAGCGTGGATGGACGGCAATTGCAATTACTATGGTACTTATGACTACGGCGAATGGGCCACATGCGATACCTTCGACAACGTTTCTGTCAACCTGGAAAAACTCATGAAAGAGAATTCCTGCGTGAGTTGCCACAAAGCCATTGGCAACGACTGGGTGAACCTGCAAAACCCCGAGTGGAGCCGAATTCTGCGAGCGCCCCTGGCCAAATCGGACCAAGGCTTGGGGTTGGCACTCTGCCGCGACCGCAAAGCCACCCCGCCACATCCCGTGGTCCGGAATTGGCTGCAACCGCCGGATGTGATCAAGCCTCCTCAACCTGTTCCAGTTGCCGATGAGGCACCTGAGGTTGTCAGCTTTGCAAATACCGATGATCCGCTCTATCAAAAGATGCTGACGATCATCCAGAAAGCGAAGGAGACTACCTTAATGGAACCACGCGTGGATATGCCCGGAGCAAAAATCACCCGTGGCCGCCACCGTGACGATGGAGAGGCCGCTTGCGGTGCGAGTTTGACGACGGCCCCGCTACCGTAGAGGTTTCTTCGCCAATGTTATCGGAGGGCATCCGCCCAGTTCACGGCAGCAGCCCATGCGCAGTCCAGCACTCGGCCAGAGAGAAACGTTCAGGTTTCCTCGGTTCACTTGCAGAGTCGGTGAAAGTCATAGTGTCGGATTATTTTAAAGAGGCATGTAGAGGAACGGGTTTGAACGCCTTTCGGTTCCGATCGTTGTTGCTGGTCCATGACCTGGAAGAACGTTGGTTTCTGAGGGTAGGTGCATCAACTTCTCAACAATTCCTCGTCGAAGCAGGGCACCATCGCCACCTGGTAAATCCCAGCGACCGATTCCTCCGGCAAACAACACGTCTCCGCCGATTAGGATGCCATTATCTGGAAAATAGAAACAAACGCTCCCTCGACTGTGCCCTGGGACGTGAAATAACTCGACGGTTGATCCTGCAAGAATGGTTATTCCTTCCACATCGAAGGAGGCTTCGGGTGTGAAGTGTTCGATTTCAACCCCCCAATTAGCGAAAAAACCGGGTGTCTCCACCATTGGACGGTCGAGCGGATGAATCCCTGCCCGACACTTGAAAGTGCGCGTGACAAGAGCCGCCTCTTCGACGTGATCATAGTGCCCATGAGTGAGCGCCAGAAAAACCGGACAAATTTCACGCTCCAAAAGCCAGCGACAGACTCCCCCTGGTGCATCAAAAAGAAGAGGCCCCTCTCTTGCGTTGATAATCCATGCATTTGTCTGCAAGGCTCCACCAGTGTAAGTAAGCGCTCTGATCATCGGTTGGCACAAAAGCCCATCTGCAAAAGCTGCGCAAGTAAAGCCAAAGCGGTTTTTTGGAAATACTTGGACTTGCCAGTCGGTCAGTTAGCATTTAGGAGACAAACCAGGTTTATCCGGGAAGTTCATGTTTAGACGCCTGTTAGCACGGCTTTAGATTCATGAAGGCTCTAAAGTTTCAAGATGAAGAATGTCTCATCGCGGAAACCATAAGCTTTGCGCTTGAGAGTCTTATCGCATAAAGGGACAGACCCTTTATCGCAATCAACTAATCAACTAGAATCAACTAGTGACCCCGACCCAGAAAAAAGATGGGTCATGATGGGTCAACTCCGTCACCGCAGCACCGCAGTAGAGGAACTCACAAAAAACATCGAAAAAACCTTTTAAGTTAGTGCCATTCAGGACTGGCCCCTATTGAAATTGTGAAGTTGAAGGCCCCCTATTGAAGTGCATCACAGACCTCCGCTATTTGCGCGGAAAGATCAGAAGGACCGGATATTGTGTAAGTTCCATTAATCCCAAGTCGAACACTGCTTATATCAAATGGCCCTTTGACATCTCGTATAGATATTGAAATCTGCCGATTTATTCCTAGCGAGCCGTTGGTCTCATCATAAAGCCATCCACCTGTATTATCATATTCACCGACGATTTTAGATTCAATCCCTCCCGCGTCGATCAGCACGGAAGGTCTCGGAAGCTTAACAAAGTGTTCACGGGCAAGAGCCCTTAGTCGATCAGGTGAAGGAAACATTCCATTCCGAGCATGGTATTCCTTTCCCAAATCAACAAGTAACCATCCCGTCATGATGGTTCGGTAAAAAGCTTGCGTGCTTGATTGTAGTTCAGAGTCTTTCAGAAGTCTATGATAGGACATGAGACCGACAACCGGAATCAATGCCCACAATAGAACACAAAATATTATCTTTCTGATTCGCATTGATTTGTTAGTACTTTTTTCTTTCCGAAGATAATGCCCCCATAATCGAGAATCCCCCGAGCAGTTCCTTCGTAGGTAACGATATTGGAGAAAGGGGCAACACTGCGAAAAAAGTCTGTAATCATCGGCGACGAAGCAGAATCGCACATATGAAGAATTATCTCAGCATGGCTCGTAAATTTGTTTTTGAATAGTCGCTCCAAATCTTCTGTGCCAATTATGTCATTCTTTTTTGTTCGAACTAATCCAAAATTTAACTGAGCGGATGCTCCTCCAATCAACTCGTTATTTGGATAGCCATGGCCAAAAAACTCTATTTTTTTAATGGTTCCAACCCTTGTCCCATCAATTTCCGACCTAAATATTTCTAGATTCTTTGCGTCCGTTATTGTCATGTCGATTGTTTTTTGTCCCTCACGCACGACTTTCACCCTGAACCCACCTGCATTTTTTTCGGATAATCCCTCGCGATCTACCCAATTCACCGGATTATTGCCGACATACCGATACAAATTCCCATCCCCGGCCTCGAAGCGGATGGGGTCGGTTTGGAGGAAGCGGCCGAGGGTGGGGCAGTAGGTGCGGTGGCGGTAGTCGTAGAGGCGGGCGGAGGGGAGATATTCTCTTCCGGTAAAGAGGAACCGGGTTTTCAACGCGCTCTCGGGC
>CALDSX010000011.1 GCA_937924445.1 uncultured Chthoniobacterales bacterium | reverse complement strand
GATGCGGGCATCGTTAACAAGATTCGAGGCCTGTGCGCGCTGACGAGCGCGGATGAAGCTCGGAACTGCAAGAGCTGCGAGCAGAGCGATGATCGCAACAACGATCATGATTTCGACGAGCGTAAAGCCCGATGTTCTGTGAGATTTCATTTTTTATGTTTTGTGGTTTGGATTGTTATTGTTGCTTAGCGAAGTTCCGCGAGCCAATAGCTTTTGGTTCCTCAATTTTATGACTAGCACCAAGGATGCCAAAGTAAAGAGAGGGGAATTAAGAAGCCCATGAGATCTGCCAAAAAAATCTTACATTTCCCATAATCAGAGCTTTTTATAAGGTGAAAGCAGTCGTTTAGGTCAAAAAAAAGAGTAAAACACGTTTTAAAAATTTTTTTTTGACCAAAAGTTATTTTCTCAAAAATAAAAAAACCATAAAACCCATCATAAATGAGTCTTAAATGTAACAACTTATCCCAATGAAATTTAGGTTTGCAAATGATTGGGTTAGTTATTGAGGGTCAAAATTTTTAAGAGCAAAAAAGGTGACCCCACGTGTGTCGTTGAGGCAGATCTCCCGATCCCAGTGGGATAGGTGGGGACTATTCGGCAGGCTCTGAAGTCCTAAAGAGGCGGGTCATAAACCTCCCAAATTTCTGGCCCCCAATGTGATTTTAGTATCGGTTCGAGAGTTTGTGCCTGAACCCCGAACACCGCAGGGTCATTTCAAATTCTTAAAACACGCTTATATACGAAAATTTTTCACGTTTGGAAACTTTAATCCTTTTTCAAATTTAATCCGCGTTTCTCCTGCAACTTGCGGCAAATTTCTTCATGCCGAGCCTTTGTGATAGGAAAAAGAGCGACACAAATCAGTCCAATAATCAGAGAGAGGGCTGGCAAAGGCCCGATGGAAAAGCGAATGGCAGCTAGCGCACTTTCAGGTTGTTTGGGGATGGATTCGCCGGGGCCGCTGGAAATATAACCCGCAAATTCGAGTGCCATTCCCACTATAAATTGCGCCACGGCCAACCCGGATTTTTGGAGGAAGACAACAAAGCCGTAAAAGATTCCCTCGCGTCGGCAACCAGTCTCAAGTTCATCGAGTTCAATGACGTCTGGCAGCATGGCAAATGGAATTAAGTATGCCACAGACACGCCCGCGCCCGCCATGACTGCCAGAAAAAGTGTTTTCCCTAAATTACCGCCTTCGAGGAAGAGTAGTCCGCCTTGCGCCAAAATCCAGAACGACATTCCGAAGAAATAAACTGGTTTTTTGCCGAGATGTGTTGCCAGCCATCCCCAGCCAGGTAAAAGCAAGAGAGCCGTTACCTGCACCACCAATGCGACGGTGTAGAAATCAGATTGCTGAAGTCCGAGACAACTCTGCACGTAGAAAGGTAGAATGGTCGCAGTAAACTGGACGGCAATCCATGAGAATAAATAGATAGCACAGACAATGAGGTATGGTTTGTTAGCAAAGATGATGGAAAACTGTTGGGGAAGAGGTATTTTTGTCTCCCCGATGCCTGAAGCAGTCATCCGTTGGAGGCGTTCCCCTTCGCGTTGCACCGCGATTTTCCAAATGCCTGCGGCACAAATCCCTAGGCTAATGAGAATAATCAAGGCGATAAGGCCGGCAAAGAGTGCGTATTGAGCCTGCTTGGAGGCGTGAAATACCTGGAAGACTGCCATACCCACGACCAACCCACCGACGCTTCCTCCCAGTGAGAATGCTTGGCGAAAACCGACAAGCCGGGTGCGCTCGTCATAATCATGTGTTAGTTCAGGTGTGAGCGCGGAATAAGGTAGGGTTACCGCTGTGTAAACTGTGTTCATGGCCAGCGAAATGGTCACGTAATACCAGAAGAGGGCTAACTGCCCTCCTGCCCCGCCGAACGGCACAATCCATTGAAGGAAAAAAAGGAGTGCTAATGGTCCGGCCCCGTAAACAATCCAAGGCAGCCGACGCCCCCAAGGGGAGCGTGTCTTGTCGGTAAACCAGCCCACAAGAGGGTCATTCACAGCATCCCAGATTTTTCCAACAAGCAGAACAGATCCTGCAAGCGCAGGGCTCAGACCGGCCACGTCAGTAAGGAAAATCAAAAGAAAGAAAATGAGAGTGCTTCCCGCCATGGCGGGCCCGAGTTCGCCAAGGCCGTAAGCAAATTTCACACCCGAAGTCAGCCGTTCGTGATTGTTTGCCATAAAAAAATCAAAGCATCAATAAATGCTTTATTAATGCTTTAAGCCAAGCATAAAATGATAAAAAGCCAGACCATCACTTCGATTCCATTTTATGAGGTTTGCTTTTTTGCGAGCCGACCGCCGAGTGAACACAAAAAAGAGTTTGCGAATTCGGCTTTTCTGAGGGAATGATTCCTTAAATCTAACCGTCACGGCGAAGAGACATTTTAAAAACCGCCTCTGGAAGCCGGGGTCGTCAATTGATTGTTTGAGTTCGGCCTGTCGGTTGGTAAAATATGCCCGGAAAATATCTTCAAGTTCAAATGGTGGCCGTAGCTCAGTCGGTAGAGCGCCAGATTGTGGCTCTGGCTGTCGCGGGTTCGAGCCCCGTCGGTCACCCCACTTATTAAGAGATGTCACATCAAAAGCCAGAGACAGGCTTGGCGTTGTGCGTAACGCAACTTCGGAACTAACTGCAGCCATTGCGAAAAATCATGGGTTGGAGAAAAGCGTCCGTGAGGGGTGTCGAAGGGATTTTTGAGTTTTTCCCTCTGGCTTTAGACTTGCAGAATCGGCTGGGAAGCTGACCGCTGGGTCACTTTGAAATCGCGCCATGAACAACATCAGCATAGAAATTTTGCTTATCTTTGGTCTGTTTATCTGCAATGGTCTCCTTGCCATGACGGAAATTGCCGTTGTGTCGGTGAAAAAAAACCGCCTTCGCCGCCTGGCCGAAGTGGGGAACAAATCGGCAGCAGATGCTTTGCGGCTTGCGGAATCACCTGGCGATTTTCTCTCGACTGTTCAAGTGGGCATTACTTTGATTGGACTGTTAGCTGGGGCGTTCGGCGGGGGAATTGTGGGCCAACTCGAAACATTTTTTCTTAATCTACCACTACTGGAGCCGGTAGCGAAGCCAGTCGCTTTTGTGCTGGTGATGGCGCTATTGACCTACTTTTCTCTGGTGCTTGGCGAACTGGCGCCGAAACGGATTGCTTTAATTCATCCTGAGGCTATTGCGTCTTTTTTTGCCCCTTTGATGCTTTGGCTTGCCCGCATGACAGCACCTGCGGTGCGGCTGCTGAGCGCTTCGACCGACGCAGCACTGAAGGTTTTGCGAATTCAGCAGCGCACAGAAGCATCGGTCTCTGACGAAGAGGTGAAATCTCTCATTGATGAAGGTCTCAATGTCGGTGTTTTTCGTCCGGACGAGAAAGAAATGGTCGAGGGCATACTCGAACTTGACACCAAGCACGTGGAAGACCTGATGACCCCACGTGGCCGGATGGTCATGTTAAACATCGCAGACCCGCTTGAGGTTATTCTGACGACCATTAAGGAGAGCGGCCATTCAAACTTCCCTGTTTACGAGAAAAATCGCGACCAGGTGTTGGGAATTCTATCGGTGAAAGCACTTCTGTCAGCCATCGCTGCCAGTGGCACCCCAGACATTCGAGCTCTTCTCGTCCAGCCGCACGTCGTGCCAGAAAGCATGAGTGCCCACCGGCTCGTTGAAGAATTTCGCCGGGTGGGGAGGCATATCGCCTTGGTCACTGACGAATACGGGGGTATCTGCGGTCTCGTGACTTTAAACGACCTTTTTGAAGCGATTGTCGGCGATTTAAACCAGCCCGAGGCCAAGAATAAACCAAAAGCTGTGCAGCGCGAGGATGGCTCTTTTCTGATTGACGCCGGGATTTACGTCGAGGACGTCAAGGAGTTGCTTGGTATCGATGAGTTTCCCGATGAACAAGAAGCGGAGTTTCACAGCCTGGGTGGCTTCGTTGTCAATCAGTTCGGCCACATACCGACCGAGGGTGAATTTTTTGACTGGGGCGGCTGCCGGTTTGAAGTGGTGGATATGGATCGCCATCGGATTGATAAGATTCTCGTCAAGAGACTGTCCGCAGGGGATCGCGCGGCATGTCAGGCAGCCACTTCGTGACGCCCCGCACTTGAGCCAGTTGTGATCTGCTCAGGAGAAATGTTGGATGGCTTCGAGCACACCGGCTCCGAACGCGAGGTTGGCAATAAACCCGCCACTGCAGCGCACGGCTTTTTTCACCTCGATAATAGCGTTCGACGGGCAAGCGATCATCCCAGCAACAGCAGAATCGAGCATCGGCAAGTCGTTAAATTGATCGCCTATTGCAAGCACTGCTTCACGGGGAACGCCGGTAGTCGCGGCCAATTCAGTAAGGCTTGCACCTTTGTGGTAGTCCACATGACTGAACCGCAGATAAATGCTGTTTCTTTGATAGCGGAGAGTAGCGGAAGCGGAGGCTAGCGCATCAATCTCTGCGCAAAGATCATCCATGACTTGATCGGAACTTGCGATGATACCCGCCGCCGCGCCATTTTCATATACCAACCGTGCCCCGCCCTGAGAGTCAATAAGCGTCGTGATTGCCCGAAGTTCTTTCTCAGCGCTGAGCAACATCTGATCTAACGCCTGCATACAGCGGCGATTCCACTCCGTTGCCGCCTCCCAGCGCGAGCCTTGTCGGATGAAAATCTCGCGTTCGTTTGCAAGGATAAAATCCGGCTGAATCCGGAAGCCACCTTCCCGTAGCCCTTCGAGCGTAAGCTCCAGGGATCGCCCTGTGTTAATAGCCCAAATGCAGCCTTTCGATCGCAGGGAGGTAATAGCGTGTTCAAGCTCGGGCAGCACACGCGGCTGCTCGTGGACATGAAGTAACGTTCCATCAAAATCAGTGCTCAACAAACGTATTCGGCTCATTCGAATTAGAAAACTACGGATCGAGGCGACGTGGGCAACACACAAATACGCAGGCTCAAGTCGGTGGTCGAATTTGTCATTAAACGCGCGGGGAAAAGAATGTCGCCTGTCGAGAGACCTAGAATAGCAGGAGTGGCGGTTTTTCATGACGCAACGCACCCTCCTTGTGCGAAAGGGCGTGAGTTTGAGGAAGTCTTGTTGGAATATTTTCGCGGGCGAGATATTTCTTCCGAAGGATGATTTGACAACAGCTCCGGGCTCGCACGTGCCTTTTCTTGGAAATGATTGATTTATGCTTGTGTCAAGTAGGCGATGGACATCGGCCTCAGGGAGGATTTTAGGGTAAATGTTAAACCCCATTCCTGTTTGGCTGATGTCGGAGTTCACGCCCCCGGGTCGTTGCCACACGCCGTCATGGCTTGAGCTGCTGGTTCGGTGCAAATTCAGACATCCTGACCTCTGGGGAAAACGGATGACCTGATTGGGCGGTAAAAGACGCGGAGATCTGTGCCTGGATAGCAGACTTCCGTGGCATTGAGTTCGGTGCACATGACCTCAAGAGTGGCGTCATGGATGGGGTTGG
>CALDSX010000010.1 GCA_937924445.1 uncultured Chthoniobacterales bacterium | reverse complement strand
AACAAAGAAGCCATGAAACGCAACATGCTTAACATCATGCGATCCATTCAGAAAAACACCAAACTTGTCCGCTCGTTTTTCCAACTCAAAACGACTCAATATGCTGCCGCTTAGCGCAGTTACTTTCGCAACGATTTATAGGGTTGTTTAAGAAGGAGCGCACAGAGCGGGTGTTGGATTTGGCACTCTGGATTTTGTTATCGAGGTTTTTGGTGGCCGCGTTGCGTAAGGGATAAGGAGGTTTCGTCGGCATGTTTTTCCAATGGCTTTTGGGCACCCACAACACTTTGATGATGAGCTTGAGCTCATACTGCCCGGCCATGAGCGCAATGCAATATTTTGGCCACTGAGCGGTAAAAGTTGGCTCTTCCGCAAATTGTGTGCCTACAGAGGGAAGCGACTTCGAGTTTCCTTCCCTGAGAATCCTGACTCTTCCTAAGGCTAAGCAAACTTTTTGCGGATAAACCCAAAAGTTGAAGATGCCGGAGTGGGAGTAAGAGATTAGTAAATTAGGAACGGGGTGCTTGTTGATCAAACATGTTTTTGGGAACGTACGAAATGTTGGATTCTTAGGATGAGAGGTGTGATCCATTGTATTGTTAGTTGCCCCCCTGGCGGGAGCCAGCTGATCCTCGATCCTAATGATAAAGGAATTGTCCCTTTATCTCCTGAACTCTAAATAAATAGCGATGACTGCGCACCCGGCGATGACTCCGCTGCTAGCGGTTGATACAAGACTTCGGCACGATTGCAACGGAAGAGCAATGCAAAATTCATTTCTGCCTTGCACGTTTTGCAAGGCAGACACCAATAGGAGCTTGAAGACAAGACTCGGCCAAAGCAGAGGCTCAGGAGCGCTGAGGAAGTGGAGGCGAGGGGAGTCGAACCCCTGTCCCGAACCGAGTCCGTCCGGACGTCCACATGCTTCTGCCGTCATAAGTCTTAACCCGGAGATTTGGACGGCCACAGTTCTCCGAATCCAGCAGCCACGTCTTCGAATTCATCTCTTCCTGCGGCTGCGCCTGGAAGAGACCAGCCTGCTGTCGTCGCGCCCCCTGCTAGCAGGCGTCGCGGGGTTTGCGTCGCGGGTTAATTAGGCCGCGAGAGCGAGATCTTCGTAATCTGCGTTTATTTTTTTGACCCGATGATTAACGAGGCCAACGGATCGTCCTCGACATGCAGCCCGGGTTTCATCGCTCCGGTCGAATCCAGAACGCCCCCGTTTTTGCTAATTTACATCGTTACATCTATCGGTCAAGAGTTTCGACAACGGAAAAGCGACTGCAAATTTAATCAGGATATCATATCGAGGAGGAGCCTGGTTGTTTTGAGCGTTGCATTTTTGTGAGGTGTGAGAAGAGCGGAAGCGCGAGCGGCGACAACTTCGTTTTGTGGGGATCGAATTTCATGGTCGAGTGCATCAAAAACACCTGCCTCACTGGAGATTTGTATGGCGAGTTTTGCATTTATGAGATCTGTCGCTACGGAGCTGAAGTTTTCCATATGCGGTCCGAAAATCGGTCGTCGTCCGACGACAACGGGCTCGACGGGGTTTTGGCCTCCGCGAGCGTGCAGGCTTTTACCGATAAAAACAGCGTCTGCCAGTGCATACCACCCGCGCAATTCTCCCGTAGTGTCAATTAACAGCACATCCGGTTGTGAACGATTGGATGTGCTTGGACAGGCAGATCTTCGCCAGATCGCACATCCTGCCTTGCGGGCTTCGGCGCAGATTTCCGGAGCCCGCTCCACGTGACGCGGGGCGATGAGTGTGAGAAGGTTCGGATGGGCCGGGCGAAGTTTTTTGTGTGCCATGAGAAGGATTTGTTCTTCGCCAGGGAAGGTGCTCCCCCCAATAATGATTGGGTGGCGGTTGGCCAATCCGGCGGCGGCCAAAACTTGGCGGAGAGACTCGATCAATTCGAGAGGAGGTGGTGAAACCTCAAACTTGATGTTTCCAGTGAGGTGAATTTTATCTTTGGGAACTCCCATCGTTTGCCAAAAGACGGCATCCTCTAAGGTCGAAATACCGACGGCGTCGAGTGCTGCAAAATAAGGAGAGAGAAACCGGCGCAGGGCGAGATAGCGTCGCTGACTCCGCGGGCTGACCCGGGCATTGAGGACGGCCAACCGTATACCGAGCTTTCGGGCTTCGCGCAAGAGATTGGGCCAGGGCATAGACTCCACGGTAGCAAATACCTGTGGTTGGAGGTGACGAAACATCCGCCGTTGACAGGTCGCAAAATCAACCGGCAGATAGATCCGATCAGATGGGTAAAAACCGGCCGCTGCGGCCTGCGCCATGCCAGTGGTGGTGGTGGTGGTGAGAGTGAGAGATTTTGTAGAGAATGTTTTGAACGATTTGGCAATGCGGATGCCGAGGAGCATTTCCCCTACGGAGACGGCGTGAAGAAGGACGCCGTCGTGGCGTGCTGGAACAGTGGTGGAGTCGTAGAGGCCAAGGCGTTCGCCGAATTTTTCTTGCCAGCCACCGCGCTGAAACATTTTTGCGAGCCAACCAGGCGCTAATGTAAAAAAAAGAAATGGGAAAGCGATCCGGTAGAAAGCCGCTGCGAGCCCAAGCGAATGATCAACCCGAGCCATGCGAAAGAAAGAAAACTGTAGTGCGCCCGTATTTTCTGCAGTCGCGAATCTGCAGAGAGCCGACTGACGGCAAAGGCTCGCCTGTTCGACGTTCAAGGATAAAAAAACCGTTGAGATTGAGCGAGGCGGCAAGTGCTGGGTTGCGGATGAGTTCGAGACCGGGATCGAAATCATCCCGTTTTTGGGTATAGGGCGGATCGGCAAAGATGATATCGAACGGCTCTGAGCAACAGGCGTGGCGCTGAATAAAGTGGAGCGCATCAGCCCGGACGACACTGGTGGCGTGTTCATCCAAACCGGCATGTGAGAGGTTTGCCTGGATTGTTGTAACAACTCTTGAATCGGAGTCGACAAAGACCACCGAGGCGGCTCCCCGACTGAGGGCTTCAATTCCAAGCGCACCGGTCCCGGCGAAGAGGTCCAAAACTCTAGCATTAATGACACGCTCACCCAAGATAGAGAAAATAGCGGACTTCACACGATCCATGGTTGGGCGGACGTCGGTGCCTTTTGGCAATCTAAGTTGTAACCCACCGGCCCTGCCTGAGATAATGCGAACGGCCATGCTCTAGCTTCCCGTAATTGGGTGCTGTTTGTTCGTCACAACGGAGACAGGGGCAGCCGGCTCTGGGGCGACGTGTTGAAGGGTGGTTTTAGGTTGAAAAATCGGAAGGCCTCCCAAAAAACCTAAGGAAGGGCGTCGAGCACCGTCGATCTCTGAAAAAATTTCAGCATGAGATCTTTCCAGCGCATCTGCAAACGCTTGGGCAAAACCGGGAGCTTCTCTTGTCATTTTTGCCACAGCACGTTGAAAGGCGTCGAGTTGGGTTGTAATTTGCCCGCGGGGGCTATGGGAGAGCTGTGCGAGCTTATCGCGAAAATTTAGGTTTGCCGCGCGGAGGCTCTCGAGCTCCTTTTGAAGTCGTTCGTGAGTGAGGAGGCTTGCTTCGTGACCTTTTATAAGGTGAGATTCGAGGTATTTGATGCGTGTCTTAAGCTCCCAAATTTTTTTAATTTGCAACAGGGCCACGGTCAGCCCTGCGAGCAATCCCCAGGTGAATGGATGTTGCAGCGTATTAAGAATAAAATCGATCATGACCCTACTTTACGGAGAAGTGGGAAGGGTTCAAGGCTGCTACGGGGGGGAGGTTGCTTTTATCTTTTGGTAAGTACGACGTCGTCGAGGTAGAGGGCACCACCAGTGTAACCTGGATCCACAATAAAAATAATTGATCCTGAAAGAGATGTGCGGCGCTTTTCGGCAGGTTTGTCGCTCTTGGCAAAATCAGCAAGAGCTTTGTTGATCTCGGTGTCTTTGAAAGTGACCCGAAAAGAGTTGCTGTTGCGTGTCCAAGAGGTTCCGGCGTTGATTTTGCTTTCTATTTTCAGTTGTTCATTCAGATCGCGATTTGTTACTCTTGCGCCACGGTCGGTGCGCTGAACAAGCGCCTCCCGCTCTATCCTGGCATCAATTGCTACGAACCAGTTTGCGACCCGCACCTGATTGCCCTTAGCCTGAAAAACCACATCATATGAGCTGTCGAATTCCACTGTGATAGGAACTTGGACCTGAATGTAGTGACCAAGTTGAGCGAAGTCTTTACTGGGGTTGGGAATTCCAGTGGGCGGAAACTTGAGGATTTGATTGGGGGCGGAATAATGGAAAATTTTCAGGGCTGCTATTCCTTCTGGCGGAGCTAGGCCGGGTTCCTCCACTTCAGTAACAACAGTGACCCCTGAGTAGGCATTGCCGCGGTCTAGACCGAGATTTCTCTCACTGATATCCCATCCGGATGGATGATTGACCGGGAGCAACACATCGGTTGTTTTGATGGAGGTTGGGTTCGTAAACTTTGGCTGTTGAGGGGTTCCTTCGTTAAGTGAAACGGAAATGCGCCCATTTGGATTGGTGAAGAGGATATCAAATTTTCCATCGCCGTTATAATCACCGACTGCGGGTGAGATCATACCAGGTTGTTTAGCTGCGTTGCCAAGAGAGACGTTGGTTGAAAACTTCATCTCATCGCCAGGTTTGAACGATGCACCGGGATGAAGGTAGAGAGAGAGAGCTCCGTTGCGGTCGCCGACAAGAATGTCGGGAAAACCGTCGCTGTTCCAATCCACAATAGCTGGCATCAGATGCTCTTTGCCGTCACCGAAAGCGAGATACTGACGCGACTTGGGATCAACGCCGAGGTTTTGTGCTGCTCCGGTGCCGAAAAATACATGGATATTGTTGGCTGAGTAACTGCCTTCTCCAATGATAATGTCGAGGCGACCGTCTCTGTTGAAATCGCCGACGTCGGGAGCGAGCAGATTTCCCCAGATGCGCCCGGGAACTTCAGATATCTGAACTGCCGCTGCCGCGAGAGTGCGTGGTTGTTCGAAGCGCGGCTCGCGGCCGCTCCCCGCGTTGCGTATGAAGAGCAGTTCTCCCGTGAAATTACCTACGAGGAGGTCAAAGGTGTTACGTCGCCCAAAATCAGCAAGAGCGATGCGTGGAACAGTGCGTCGTTGGTTGGGGGATTGGTCGGTGTAACCGAGAAAGATTGGGACCACCTCTGCTCTGCCGAACTTGGGGACCTGGGGGGTGCCGATATTCGGGTAGATAAAAACGAACCCTTGGCCGGTTGCGGCGATGATATCTGGTTTACCGTCTCCGTTCATGTCGGCAAAACGAATAGAGGGAGGCATACCCATTAGTGTGACGGCGGCGCGTTCAGAAAGAGCCGATTCCGAAAAGCGGAAGAGGGAAAGCGTTCCATCCTGAGCGATGCCATCCCAGAGTTCGTCACGTTTGGCTGATCTCTCGAAGCCTCCATTGCGCAACAGATTCGCAGGAGTGGCGGGCTGGTTTGATTGTGCCTGAAGCTTAGGTGCGCCTGAGAAAAAAACAGGAGCAAAAAGAGCCATGAGAACGAAAAGCTGACGGGAGATGACTGGGGACATCATGAAGAGCGAATAACGTTTCATAGTCTATAATTAAAATTGGAAGGATCAACAACAAATGGGAGGCGATAACTGGAAAACCTCGCGCTCTGGATTTTTTGTTTGAACGTGATTTGATTGTCATTATGAGCGTCACTCGAGCAACGCGAAGTGCGTCCGCCGACCCGCAGGAGGTGGTCGAGCGGATAATTGCCAAGAGCGGATCAAACTTAGCAAAGACGTTGTTTCTCGTGCCTCGAAGGAGAAGGTTCGCAATGAAAGTTTTCTATGCCTTCTGTCGGATTGTGGACGACGTGGCTGATGATTTAAGGACTCCTGTGGAAGAGCGACGGGAGATACTGTTGATCCATCGACGGTCGGTGCGCGAGGAAACGGTGGGTGAAAGCCCTGTGGCGGCGCTGCTGCGACAGGTTGTTTCCGACTACCGAGCCCGGCCTGAGGATGTCGAGGCGGTTGTGGACGGAATGCTTACGGATCTCGAGATCAAAAGATTCCCGGATTTTTCCGCTCTCGAGCATTATTGTCATCTCGCAGCGTCGGCGGTGGGATTGGTGAGTTTAAGGATTTTCGGTTGTTGCGATGATTCTTGCGATGAGTTTGCGAGGCGACTGGGAGTGGGTTTGCAACTAGTAAATATCCTGCGCGATGTTGGAGAGGATTATGCCGAAAGGGGGCGAATTTACCTGCCGGAAGATGTCCGCGGCAAAATGGGATGCGACGAGCGCCTGTTTGCCGAATCGGTGGAACGTGCAATGCGGGGAGAGTCGCCGCCGCCGGAGATGGTAGCCCTCCTTGCGTCTGAAGCTCAGCGGGCGAGGGATTATCTTTGTGGAGTTGAACAGCTTATGCCCTCACGTTGTGCGGGTTTTTTAAAGGCTCCTTTGTTAATGCGCGCGGTCTATTCTCGGTTACTGGACAAGATTGAGAAGCGAGAATTCAATGTTTTTGTCGGACGTTGCCGACTTGACCGCTGGGAGAAGTTGGCTCTGCTCTTACGTTTCCTCATCACTGGGCGTTAGAGCCGCGGTGGTTTGACGGGAAAGGATTTTTACCATTGTTACCAATTGGTAATCAGTTTTGGAAATGAGCAATTTACGCAGCCGGAGTTCTCCTTGAGACAAAAGTCCTCGTAAATCTGAAGGAGACCTTGCTGTTGGAAGAGGCGCTTCGTGAATACTTTTGCTGTGGAGAGTGAGCCGAAAAGTCGAATGGATGCGGTCTTTAGGCGGCTGTTAAGAGCCGCCCCAGCAACATCCGAATAGTCCTCCCAACCCTCACCGCGAATCGCGAAGCGAAAAGGCACCACCACGTTTGCGAAGAGGTCGCGGGCCCTTTCAGCACCGACGAGCGCCAACGGCTGCGGGGAGGGTGCGGAGGTAAAAGTAAAGTGCCTCGACCAGAAAGGATGCTCCAAAGCGGCCAGCCAACTTTCAAACCCGAGAATGTTACCACGCAGGATGCGATTTTTAAATGCACGCCAATGCACCGCGATAGCGGATAGCGCGGCCAGCCGACGCTGCGGATGGTTCTGAGGCCGACCACCGGCATGCCAATGTCGAGGTTTAAGAACGAGGTGCGCATACCGGGAGCGTCTGCCCCACCAAAATTCCCATAAATCACGGTAGTGCTGGAGGCATTGGCTGGGGGGATCTCCCGCGGGTCGTTCGCGTTCCAGAAAACCTGCCACACCAAAAAGCAAGGCTTCTGCCGCAGAGGCCTCAGCGCGCAGGTCGTTGAGTAAAACACGCTGTGCGAGGAGAAGCATCGGGAGCTTATTGTCTCTGTAGCCAAGCCCTTCGGCGCAAAGCATAAAGAGGGCATTATCCTCGCCTCGGGCTTCGATGATGTGCCGGAGCCGGTCACTCTTTAGTTTGAGGCGATGAAAAGCGGCCGAGTACAGAATGTCTTCGGTGCGCTCGCGCGTCAGCCCTGCAAGCGGAGCCATGCATCTGCCGGAGTGGGCGAGCACCGGAAATTCCGACCTGAATACGTCGGTGCCGCAGAGGTCCAGCCGGGCCTGAGGCACCTCCCGGTTGGAGAGTGTGCGCGAAAAAAATTGTCCTTTTCCTGAATCCCTCACAAAAAGATGAAGAATCACGGTCTCAAACGCCGCATTCCTGTCGTGACCATGTTTTTCCCAATCACGCAGTTCGCGGTCTATCTCAAGTGAGCCTTTCTGAAGGGTGCCACCTTCATAGCGTAGCACCACATCCTCGAAGTCAGGACCTGCTTCTCTGTTCCATCGCCCAAAGTCCACTATCTCGATCTTGCGTCCATCCGTGGTGGTGAAAGAGCGTCCGAGTAACCCTGAGAACCAAAGCGCTTGAACCTCAATTTCCGGAGGATTAGGCGACAGATTGATCAACTGTGGTGTTTCCCGAACGCCATACGACTCGGCCAGTTCAGAGTATCGCTGTCTTGGAATATTCATCTAATCAGTGGTCCCGCTGAACATGAGATTAGCACCCTAAAGTTGCTTTCTGTGCTCTGACAGCATCGCTGTCGTCGTCATTGCGCCTATCACAATAATCGGGCCAACAACCCGTCCAAAGGCGTTGTCGGCGAAGATATCTAAGAATCCATTCACGAAAAGCACGGCAACTACATGAGCCGTAAACACGGGAAGCGAATGGCGGCCGATGAGGGATAGATAGCCGCTAAGTGGCAACCGTTTGACCCGTCTCAAGACAGCACTGAAGATCAATATAACAATGACCGTGTTGAGGAGCCGTACCGGCGCCAAATTGTTTTTATTAGTAAGCCAGTCACGCAAATTATCCGGCACGAAAGCAGGCCAAAGGGCATGACGAATTCCAAAGAAATAGATACCCAATGCCAGCATGAGGAGGAGCATCCACAGTGGAGGCACGAGGAACGTCGGCTTGCCCGTCGCATGTCGGTGGCCTAAAAGGACGCCACCATAGAAGAGGAGCTGCCACGCTCCGATATTGAACGCGCCGGTATTCATCAAACCCCAAATGAATGGGGTCTGTGGTTCAAAAATATTTGTCAGAAGCCAAATAATGAAGCTGCTAACCGCAAGCGCCAACTCAAGTCCTCGTTGCAAGGCGACAATGACAGTTGGAAGAGCGGCCAGTAGCACACAGTAAGTGGGGAGAATATCCAAAATGCCCGGTTGATATACCAAAAAGCCGATGGCGATGAGACATTGCCATGGTTGCTCGATGATCTCCGCGGAGGCATTCGACAGGGGGCGGCCGGTTAAAAAAATGCATCCGTGAATCAGACTTAGAAAAACAACTGCTGTAAAAAGGTGAGCCAAATAAATCTGCAGAGTCCTCTTAAAAACAGCCTGCGCCATTTTCCTCCAGCCATCTCTGATGAAACGTCGGGTGTAAGCCAAGCCGCCGACGAGACCTGAAAGAAAAAAGAAACCTTCGGCTGCGCTGATAAAACCTAACGGATGAGAAAAAAGGGATTCCCATTCATATGGGATTGGTACATGCGAAAATGCGATGAGGATTAAGAGCGCCCCCCTCAGTGAGTCGAGAACTTCCTTGCGTCCGGATTGACTCCGATCGCGACCGCAAAAGGGGGCTGCCCCGACATTGGCGTATCCGACATGGAACCCATGCATATTCTCACCCGCATAGGGGATTAATTTAATGTAGCCTGGGGCGTGGTCTCAGCGATGCAAAGATTTGTTCCACTGCTCAATTTGCGCGGAACATGCTTTGAATAGCTCGTCTGTGGCATCAAGGATTTTGATGCTCTTTATTTTATCGCCTTGAGCAATGGAGTTGACCACGTCCTGTCCCGCAGTGACCATGCCAAACACGGTGTGCTTGCCGTCAAGCCAGGGTGTGGGCAGGTGGGTGATGAAGAATTGGCTACCGTTGGTTCCTGGACCAGCATTGGCCATGGATAAAATGCCGGGTTTGTCATGGCGCAGTTCCTGCACAATTTCGTCTTTGAAGCGATAACCCGGACCTCCAGTTCCAGTGCCTGTAGGGTCTCCGCCTTGAATCATGAAATCTTTGATAACACGGTGAAACGTGATGTTGTTGTAAAAACCGCGCTGTGCGAGGTTGAGAAAGTTGGCGGCGGTTAAGGGTGTTTTACTTGCAAAAATCGTTAGATCAATAGAACCTTTGTCGGTTTCCATTACAACGCGAATGTCTTGGCTCACTGGTTTGATTTCTGGGTTGGTGCTTTCGTGGTTTGCTGCCTGCGCCAGTGCCTTCGAAGAAAGGGCGGACGCAACAAAGGCGACAACCACGAGAGCGAAGAGAGTGGAGCGGAGAGCTTTCATTGAGGAAAAGGTTTAGTGCGGTTTGAAGGATTTGTCCACACAACTTTTCGGGCTTGCGGTGTGACGCCCGAGATGATATTTCCAAAACGATGAGCGTCGCCGAAGCGCCTGAAATTTCTAAGAACGAGGATTACCGTCTGAGAGCACAACGCGACCTAGGAGTCGAACAGGGGCGGGAAGTTTTCGTCGGTGTCGTCCAGCATTCCTGCGGCCCAGATCGGCGCGAAAACCTCGAACGCGCGATCGCAGGAATTAATAGAGCTGCCAATCTGGGAGCACAAATTGTTTGTCTTCAGGAACTTTTTCAGGGTTTATATTTTTGTCAGTCCGAAGATCATGCTTATTTTGAATGGGCTGAGCCAATCCCCGGACCGACCACAGAGCGTCTCGGGAAGGAGGCGGCCCGGCTCGGCGTGGTGGTCGTCGCGTCGCTGTTCGAGCGACGAGCGGCCGGCCTTTACCATAATACTGCCGCCGTCTTGGATGCGGACGGGGTGCTTCTTGGTATCTACCGTAAAATGCACATTCCCGATGACCCGCTTTTTTACGAAAAATTTTACTTTACTCCTGGCGACATCGGTTTTCAGGCATGGCGGACCAGATTTGCAACGATTGGAGTCTGCATCTGCTGGGATCAATGGTTTCCGGAAGCCGCGCGAGCAACGGCACTTCGTGGAGCGGAGATTCTTTTTTACCCGACCGCGATAGGTTGGCATCCCGCCGAAAAGGCCAAATACGGCGCAGGACAACGAGAGTCTTGGGAATTGATCCAGCGCTCACATGCTGTGGCAAACGGATGTTACGTTGCGGTAGCGAACCGGGTAGGACATGAAGCGCCGGCAGGCGAAGACGGGATAGAGTTCTGGGGAAGCAGTTTTATTGCCGCGCCTGGTGGTGTTGTGATCGCCAAGGCTGGAGCTGACGGCGATGAGGTTCTCGTGGCATCATGTGATCTTGAACGGGTGAATACATTTCGCACGCACTGGCCTTTCTTACGCGATCGCCGGATTGATGCTTACGGGGACTTGTCGCGCCGAATGGTGGATTGAGCCTGTCTTTGGGTTGATTCACACCGGTGAGTGCGGCTTTTTTTAAGTCTGATGTTAACCTGGTCTTACAAGCGTCTTATTCGCCCGTTGCTATTTCTTTCTGAAGCTGAACGCGCCCATGATATTGCTCTTAAGCAGCTTGCAGCGCTCGCAAGAAATAGAATCTTCCTTGGGCTGTTGCGCATGGTTTGCGGTGCGCCGCATTTTCCGGTCAAGCTCTTAGGGATTGATTTTCCAAATCCAGTCGGGCTTGCTGCAGGGTTTGACAAAAACGCGTCGGCGCTGCCGGTCTGGGAGGCATTGGGGTTCGGCTTTGTTGAAATTGGCACCGTGACCGCTCGGGCGCAGCCTGGCAATGAACAGCCCCGTCTTTTTCGCTTTCCGCGACAGAGAGCATTGATCAACCGGATGGGCTTCAATAACTACGGCGCCGATGCAGTTGCAAACCGTCTTGCCTGGTGGCGTGAACAGAAGTTGTGGCCAAAAATCCCTGTAGGCATTAACCTCGGCAAATCAAAGGTAACGCCGATTGAGGATGCGTCGGCAGACTACGTGTATTCCTTCAAAAAACTGCGCGACTTCGGGGATTACTTCGTTGTTAACGTTAGCTCTCCGAACACACCCGGGCTTCGGACGTTGCAGGAAGCCGGTGCCCTTGAACGACTGCTGCTCGGCATTCAGGAGGCGAACAACAGTCAAAGCCGAAAACCGCTTTTGGTAAAGCTAGCCCCAGATCTCGAATTTGATCTTTTCAACGATATATTTGACGCAGCAAAACGGCGTGGAATTGATGGATTTATTGTGTCAAACACAACAGTGGACCACTCTTTTCTCGGCGAGACGCCGATCCCAGCGGCTGCGGCGGGTGGTGGTCTAAGTGGAGCTCCGCTTTTTGAGAGATCCACCGCGCTTGCTGCCTTTGTAGCTCAAAAGAGCGGGCTACCGGTTATCGCAGCGGGGGGGGTATTCACAACAGAGGATGCGGTTCGGAAGTTTGAAGCGGGAGCTTCGTTGGTGCAGCTTTACACCGGGTTCATATATGAAGGGCCGCAGACTGCGGCACGAATCGTTCGCGGATTAAAGTCACACGGACGTAACCCAATTCCGGCATGAAACAAACAACCCTCGGCATTCTGTTCTACCGCCTGCCGCAGCGTCTCCGATGGGCGTTCTTCTTGAGTGTTCTAGTCGGCTTTATTGGGGTCTGGTTTCACCTCGGGACAATTCTCATCAGCACCACAAATCTCGACCGCCGCGCCTCCGATCAGAAAGCGAACATGGATCTCGCGGCGGATTGTCGCAGCGACTGGTTCCCGATGCGAACGAACGCCGTCAGCAACCCCTTATGGCCTTGGATGGCAGCAAAACTTGCCTGGCATGATGATGAGGCGTTGTTCTTTCTGAAGGGAAAATGGCTCAACCTTTCAGTGGGTGCGGCCGCCCTCGCGGCCGGAGCTCTAGTTGCCATCCGCTGGTTGCCTATTCTTCCAGTGGTTAATCTGCTGCTTTTGACGGGACTTGGCAGCCTGTTGCCCCGCGCGGTTTATTTCCAACCTGAACCGCTGTACTACATCTCGTTCACAACTGCCTGTGTTCTGGGCACAATGCTACTATTTCGGAATCCGCTTCTTCACTACACGCTTTTCGGCATTGCAGCAGGTTTTGCCTACCTCGCCAAGAGCGGAATAGACCCGCTTTTGCTTGCGTGGTTTGGTGCGGGTTGTTGGCGTGTGTTTCGCTGGGCGTTAGACAAAGACGAACGGGCTAAAGGCTGGGGGAATGGCGTCTGGGCGCCTCAGCGTCATTTGACAGGCATTGTGCTCGTTGCCGCAGGGTTTGGAGTTGTGGCCACCCCCCGTTTAATATGGGCAAACGCGCGGTTTGGCGATCCGTTTTTTAATATGCCAAAATATTGGATGTGGCACGATGATTACGCTGCTCAAAGCGTCCCTTTTCTCATAAACTTCAGCCACAAATCCAAAATCTCCGCACTCCCTTCAGATGAGGTGCCTTCGTTGAGAAATTATATCCGAACACATACACCGCGACAGGTGCTCGACCGGCTCAGTGATGGGGTGGCGGCAAAGCTCTCACGTTTTTTTCTGCCGGAAAGCGGGAAGCGAAAAAAAAACCGGCCATGGCGGTATCTTTTACAGAATCGGGGCCATTACCTTGTCGCGCTTTTTTTTGCGCTGAGTCTGCTTTATATTGTTGCGAGATTTAGGGATCTAAAGTTTACACCGGGCGACAGTGCGGCGGGAATTTTTACTGCAGCGGTATTCGGGATTTATGTCTTGGCCTTTGGATGGTATGATCCCATTGGGCGCGGGGATCGGTTTATGATGACACTCTACGCCCCGCTGGTTCTTGCCATTTGTGTGGGAATAGATTCGTTGCGGAAACGTCTTGCGCTAAGGACTATTGAGTTGAGCGTAAACTTGCTTCACCTAGTGATTTTCGCCTTTTTAACATGGAACATAATCGGTTTGTTAGCGCGCCCTGTTTTTATTCCAGATCAGCCTCTTTGAGGTCGGCGCAAATATTAAGGCTTAGGGCCTACCTGTTTTCAATCTCTCGATTTGGGCTCCGATGCCAATCAGTTTATCGTCTAAATGTTCATAACCTCTATCGATGTGATAGACACGATTGATTTCCGTTACCCCTTCAGCTTTGAGCCCAGCGAGAACTAAAGCTGCCGACGCCCGAAGATCAGAGGCCATAACAGGTGCAGCACTCAAACGCCCATTTCCAGTAATCACAGCGCGACCCACCTCAGGCAGATCAATCTCGGCACCCATGCGCTTTAGCTCCGCGACATGCATAAAGCGCTGAGGAAAAATCGTGTCTTTAATGTGACTTTGCCCTGGGCAGAGCGTGGCTAGCGCGCAAAACTGGGCCTGCATATCTGTTGGAAATCCGGGATACGGAGCGGTGGTCAAATTGAAGGGATGCAAGGAACCGTTTCGCCCTACGGTGATCGCATCGCTTTCGGTTGAAATCTGAAAGCCGGCAACGCTCAGAGCTTTGGTGATCGCCGCGAGGTGCGAAGGTTCAACCCTGCGAACGGTGACCCGATCGCCTGCCATAGCTCCTGCCACAAGAAAGGTGCCGGCTTCAATCCGGTCGGGGATAACTCTGTGCTCGGCTCCGTGGAGCGAAGAAACCCCCTCGACAACGATCCGGTCGGTCCCCGCCCCCTCAATACGGGCCCCCATCGCGATGAGAAAATTGGCTAAATCAACCACCTCCGGCTCGGCGGCCGCGCCTTCAATGATCGTAACTCCCTCCGCCAAAACTGCGGCCATTAAGATGTTGTCCGTCCCAAGCACTGTGGAGCCAAACTTTCCGCGCATCGGAACAACGCTACCCCGCAATCGGTTTGCAAAGAGCTTGACGTAGCCCGACTCGACTCGCACCATCGCACCCAACTTTTCAAACCCGCGAAGGTGGAGATCGATCGGACGGTCGCCAATAACACAACCGCCCGGTAGCGAGACTGTCGCTTCCCTCTCCCGCCCCAGCAGCGGACCCATCACGCAGACGGAAGCGCGCATTTTGCGCACAATATCGTAGGGTGCAAGGGTAGAGAGTTTTTCCGCACGAACAATCACCGTCCCACTTGCACGTTCCACTTCGCACCCCATAAAGGCGAGAATCTGTAACATGTAATGGATGTCGCTCAAATCCGGCACACGATGGATGATACACTCCTCTTTCGTCAGGAGGGTCGCAGCGAGAATCGGAAGTGCCGAATTTTTCGATCCGCTGATGCGGACCGTTCCAGAGAGGCGCGGTCCTCCATGTACCAAAATTTTATCCATTTTCTTTGATTAGCTGATAAATCCAACTTTCAGGCTCCTTATCGAGCCTGTGCGAATACAAAACGATCAATGTTCTGATAGTCCTTTTCAACGCAGATGTTCTCAAAATTTTCAGTCTGCAACAATGCGAGGATTTCTGTTGATTGACCAGAGCCAATCTCAAGTGCCAGCAACCCGCCGGGTGCCAGGATAACGGGAGTTCGGCGCACCAGTTCACGGATTTTTTCGAGACCGTCTGCTCCCCCGTCCAGTGCCTCAAAAGGGTCGTGACGAACCTCTCGCGTCAGGTGCGTTATCTCTGCTCTTGGTATGTAAGGCAGGTTGGCCACCAAAATATTGGTTTTGGGCTTTTGATTTTCGAGCCCTGCGAAATACTCGCCATGTGCAAAAAAAACTTCCACACCGTTGAGACGGGCGTTTTCCCTTGCCAACTCCAGAGCGGACCTACTGATGTCGGTTGCGGCCACATGCCAACCTGGCAGTTCCAAAGCAAGAGTGATGGCGATAACACCCGAGCCCGTTCCCACATCAAGTGCAAAACCAGATGCTAATCCGGTTTTGGCGATCAACTTGAGGGTCTTTTCCACAAGCAACTCCGTTTCCGGACGAGGAATTAAAGCGCGATTGTCACAGAGAAACGTTCGTCCGTAAAACTCCACCGAACCGAGCAGGTGCTGCAATGGGACACCCGTGGCGCGGGCACAAACCTGTTCTCGCAGTTTGTCCAGCAGAATTTCATCCAGCTTCTCATCAAAGCGAAGGTAAAGATCGAGCCGTCGGCAACTCAGTCCGCCGGCCAAGAGATGTTCGGCGTTCAAACGCGGCTGTTCTATCCCTTTTCGTCTCAGAAAATCGGTCGAGGCTGTGAGAACTTCTAGAACGGTCATCCCGCCGCATAAAAGCAGAATCGAAGGAAAATTCCAGGACGGGATTTATTATTCATCTTTGTGTCAAATCCGAAAGAGGTTCGCCTTGTGGGTGTGACCGTCTCGGGCCAGATGGCCAACTAAAAACTTGCGTCCCCGTCAGAATTCGGGCAAGATTCGATTTTAGATAAAAATATTCATCAGCCCATGAAATGCTTGAATCGGTTACTATTTTTGGCGGTGATAGTTCCGGCTCTGTTGCTGCCGGCCTGCAGATCAACAAAAAAAGACCAATCTTCCGAGGTTAAACCTGATCAAGCATCAGCCACGGCGGGCGAGATGACATACGTCGCAAGAGTGGATGCGGCTCCGTTTTATCGCTACGGACCAGCCCAGGCCGGATCGCCTGATTGGAAAGTCCAGCGCGGCCAGGAAGTGACAATTCTGAGTCTCGGCAAGGATTATTCACGAGCCAAGCTCCCCTCTGGATTGGTCGGCTGGGTAAATACATCTGACTTTCAGCCGAAGGAGGGGAGTCGCCTCGCGGCCAACTCCTCTCCCACCGGGCAGAGCTCTGCGGGTGCGGTCAGTGGTGAGGAATCCTTTGTGCCACCCACCGATCCGGGGGGTGAGACGCCGTTGCCAGAGCCAGTCGCCCCACCACCAGGCATTCCTGAATTTCGTCTCTGAACCATCCTCCAGAGACACGATGGATCTTTCTTTGCTCGTTGTCTCCAAGAACGAGGAGAAGAATCTCCCTAATCTTCTGGCGAGCGTCGCACATCTCCCTGAGGAGATCGTTGTCGTGGATTCTGGATCCATAGACAGGACGGAACAGATCGCAAGAGAAGCCGGTGCAAAGTGGCTCACCCGCGAATGGGATAGCTTCCACGGCCAAAAAAACTTCGCCCTTGGTCATTGCACGAGAAAATGGGTGCTTGCAGTTGATTGTGACGAGGCTCTTTCGCCCGAACTCCGCGAAGAGATCACGCAGCTTCTTGCCTCGCCCGAAGAGGCTGCTGGGGCTGAATTCCCACGTTGTTCGAAATTTCTCGGACGCTGGATTCGGCATGGGGAATGGTACCCTGATCTGAGCCTGCGCCTCTTTCGCCGGGAGTGCGGGCGATTTATCGGTGGAGCTGGCCATGACCGCATTGTGGTGGACGGTCCTGTTGTCAGGCTGAAGGGGGATCTGCTGCACTACTCATACCCCACGATCAACAGTTACATTGCCAAAATGAACTCTTTCAGCGATGCATTTCTCGAGCGGGAAGTAAGCCAGGGGCGACGCTGGAATCCAATAAGCAATCTCAGTCGTCCTTTTTGGAGATTTTTCCGGGGCTACATCTTGAGAGCGGGTTTTCTGGACGGGTTTCCTGGGTTTTGGATTGCCATCGCCACAGCCTTCGCGGCATTTGTGCGCCACAGTCGCCTCTACGAAACCCAGATTGCGCCTCGCACGGCTGGGTCGTTTCAAGAGCGAGGGGAGGCGCTTTGAAAATTGTTATCCTGTATGAGAAACTACTCAACCGCGGCGGGTTGGAGCGGTATGTCTTGGAGTTTACCCGGCGACTTGCGGCCCGTCATGAGGTGCACGTTGTTACTTCAAAGACCGCATCCGACTTGGTGGCTTTGCCAGTCTCTATCCACCGTGTGCAACGTCTGCCATCTGCTCTGTTGAACCTACTTTGGTTCAATCACGCGGGTGCCGCACGCGCGGCTCGTTTGGGTGCGGACGCGGTACTTGGCTTTGGCCGAACGACCCAACAAGATCTTCACAGGGCAGGTGGGGGATGCCACGCTGTCTATTCGCGCACCCAGCCTTTTTTGAAAAGATGGCGTCTTAAAAACCGGATTGAGCTTTTGCTTGAAAGATCACTCTACCGTGGGAAAGGCACAGCGTTGTTCGTTTTTAACTCGACTGCTGTGCGGGAGCAGGTGCGGCGGATTTATGAGATTCCTGAAGACCGTAGTGTTGTGATCCACACGCCGGTGGATTCTGCCCGGTATAGCCCTTCTACAGAGGACCAGCGCACGATGGCCCGCTCTTCACTGGGGCTTGGGCTTGAAGAGGATGTTTTTCTGTTTACTTCAATGGAACACAAGCGAAAAGGATTACCCACTCTGATCGAGGCATGGCCCCGTGTGCGGGCAACCCTCGTTATTGCAGGGGCACCACTCCCTACCGGACTTGCTCGACGGATCCGGGATCTCCAAATCGCTAAGCACATTCGTTACGTAGGAGGCGGTCACGACATGAGGAGTCTCTGTCATGCAGCAGATTTTTTTGTGCACCCTACACGTTACGACGCCTGCGCGAACACCGTTCTGCAAGCAATGGCAAGTGGGCTTGTGGTTCTCGTATCAGAACGCGATGGAGCGATAGATCACATTCGAGAGGACGAGACAGGCTTTATTCTGCGTGACCCTTTAGACCCAAACAGGATCGCAAGTCGCTGCCAGAAACTTCTTTCGCTGACGTCCCAGGAACGAAATCGTATCGGTAACGCAGCGCGTGAAACGATCTCACAATTAACATGGGACCGCCATCTTGCGGCATGGGAAGAGCACATCTCGAATATCAATCAGCGTATTGATAAACCGTTCTCCAAATTGGCCTAACTAAGCTCCATCAGTTTCAACCGCGCCAAAACCTGAAGTCGGTTGCTGATATTTGTAAGCCCATTCAGCCGGGTGGGAGAGAGAATGCGATCTAGTCCGAGTTGCTGAATCACAGTCAACTCATGCACAGCCACCTCCGATGGCAATGCGCCTCGGCAAACCTCGCAAATCAACCTGGCTAACCCTCCCACCACAGCAGAATCTGTGGCGACAAGAGGATTGCATTTTCCCTCGGGCCATGTTGCTGTGAGCCAAACTCTCGTCTGACAGCCAGGCACAAGGTTTTTCTCTTGCAAATCCTCGGCTGGAAAATCCATCTCCCGCCGACCGGCGTTAATTATCTCTTCGAGTCGTTCCCACGGACTTGGCAGGAAACTGTATCTAACAACGAGGGCGTTTTCCCGTTCTTCGATGGTCTGCGCAATGGTGGGCAACGATGTCATCGGACAATTTACCCGGGCAACTTGCTGTCTGCAAATTGCGGTAGAGGACGCCCCTCTGCGTCGTAAGGACAATGGCGGCAACCGCATCCACAACAAATGCCCCGTTTAAGAAGGTAGTGAGCAGTAAAAACCATGACGCCAGCCTCAAAATAATAGTCCTCCGAATCACGACTCGGGGGCAGGCGAATGCCGAGAGATGATATGTCCCCCGAAGCGGGGAATTCTGTGTTCACTCGGCCTCCTCCCAAAGATATTTTTTTGAACCTCTCGGCGCAAAACGACCCACCAGTGCCTTGGGGTAGCGCAAATCAAGAGTAGAGCGGTCCATTTCAAGAAACCCGCACGAACCGTCGGTGAAAGCCACCATCGCTTTGCCGTTGTGCCGGAAGTGCACCGTTAATTCATTGTCGTCAAGTCCGTAAAATTCTTCAATCATCGGGTTTGTCGCGCTCGCGGGTGTTTGGAACGTATTCACTTGGGCAGAAGTGGCGAACATAACCACCCGCCCCGGGGTTTGGAACGCCACCTGACGCGCTGGAACTCCTGTTCCCATCCAACCCTTTATTCTTACCGCGTCATGCGTGGCGAGCAGAACATTATAGCCGACGCCAATGTAACCGAATTTGAACTTGGGTTTGAACGCCTTACCAACAAACGCAAAACTCGGATCCGGTTTCATCCCAGCAGGAATGTATCCGCTAAGAGGGCCTTGTTCAGGGTCAAACCATCTCTGCCCTTCAGGTTTCGACATACTTTCAAGCGGCTCTAACCCAAACCACCAGCGCACCCCTGTGCCAGGAACATTCTCCCGGTATTTCCAAAAGCTACCGTTATTTTCACCCATATAGGCCATGGCTCCTGCAGCAAGCTGGCGGATGTTGTTTGCCGATGTTGCCAACGACGCGGAGCGATACATCTGGGATGATGTATTGACGATCAACGTCGCCAACACTCCGATGATTGCGATCGAAACAAGCAACTCGACCAAGCTAAAACCATTGCCACCACTTCGAAACATAGAGAAATTACACCAAATCCAACGTAGCCAAAAAATGTTGGAAGCCTTGAGAATCGGCAATCCACCAACAAATGATCTGGTTCGCGCAATCGCACCACGTTCCCGAGCGCTTGTCGTAACGTTCGCGGACCAGATCCATCCCATCGGCGAAAGGCCCGAGGCCAGACCGTGCGCCACCCGCAAAGCGATGCGAACAAAATAACCCAACGCTGTCTTACAAGTTTTCACCGTATGACTTTCCGAAATCGGTCGGTGGTGATTGGTCGAGGGCGTTTAAAGATGAAACATCAATCCAGTAGTTCCTAACCCGATTGGATGTCTCAGTGCCGATCGTAACCAGGTTTATCACTCTAGCGCACACCGAAACATCGAAGGTGTCGGCCCAGGCCATGGCTGTTGGGTTTGCACTACTTAAAAGAAACACCTTTTCAGGAACGCTAATTTTCCATTCCGTGGAAAACATCAGGTCAAACGGGTGAAAGGGCAGAGTGGCATCTTCCCCCCGCACCGATCTGAATAGTCTTGCACCTCAGGTCATGCAGCGTGTAAAGATTGCGTGGGTTAAATACCTGATCCAAAAGGTCTAAGGCGCCTGGCACAGGAGGATTAGGGCGACAGAGGTTTTAGCTCTGTGTGGTAAGCGTTGTGTTGGCATAATTCCGCGCGCGTGGCTGATGATTTCCATGAGCTTCAGAACGCCAGAAAAGGTAATTGACCATGGAAGATTTGCTGCAACCACAGCAAGCGAACAACAGGAAAAGGTAGATTATGCTCATCTGCAAGGAACCACGCAGGGAAGCCTTCCCGGTGGGTTGAACACCAGGAAGTTCGGGGTTTCTTGGTGGTCAACAATACTTAGCGGCGGCGACGGTGGGCGAGCGCTCCCAGGCCTAGTAAAATTAACACCACGCTCCCAGGTTCTGGAACCGCTGCAACAACGTCGGTGGTGGGGGAATTTGGGGAATAGTCTGGTTTTGATTTAGTGTATGCCACCCACGCATCGTTGACAAGAGTCAGACTGCTTCCGACCCAAGAGGAAGTCCACGTTGTTGGGAAGGTATAGCTAGGGTCAAGGGTCGTGGAGGAATTACCCGAGTGAAACAACTCCCAATAACCATTATCAAGCCAACCCTCTTGGTAACGATCCACACTGTTCGCCGGGTTGGCAGATATGGAACTTGAAGGTGCCTCGGTTGAGAGACTGGTGTTGAGATCATCGACGCCCGAAGTGAAAATTGGCGTGACAGGATTACCTGCGGGATCCTTAGCCCCCGACACTCCGAAAGTTGCGTTCCCGGTCTGGTAACCAACGCCAAATAAGGCAAGGCCAAAGGGCGTCGAGGAGTCAATCCGTAGGAAAAGCCGCGAGTCAGCGGCCGCCGCAAGATCAAGGAGCATATCTGCCACCGTCTTGGTGCCACTCCATTTATAACCCCAAGCTAAACCATTAGGAGTTTTGGAATCATCCCAATAGGCTACAAAGCCAATGCGGTTAGTCCCCGAGCCCCAGTAGTGGAGATCATCGAGATTGGCAACAACCTGGCTGTGAGAGAGGGTTGCAGTGAGTGAAAAAACCGCTGCGGTAAGGAGAGCGGTGATCTTTTGTTTGATGTTCATTTTGGTCTCTTTATGTTTGGATGAGAGAGACCACGCATCAAGATAACGAACGGCTTATGCTGCCAAGCGGACAGACATGGCCATTTTGTTTTTAAAGTGCGGCTGGCCTCTCATTCTTCTTTTTTGCGAAGAAGTTTTTGCGTCATTTAGCACCCGCTAAAGTGACGAATGAGAACGGTCTAAGCGAATATTCTGGCTCCTGGCTTTCGGTCGGCTACCTGGGTGTGCACGGTTAACCCACCCAAGGAACAAACTCACCTTTCTCTCGCCTTCACCCGCCCCTGAACGCTCATCGGTGCGGAGAAACACTCCGAACTGACTAACGTTTTGTTTACTCAAGAGCACGGATTGGCTTTGTAAGAGATCGTATCCAGTAACAGCAGCGCAACTGCTCCCGGTTTTCACGGGATTCCTCGCGTCTGACCGCTGGTTCATTACACTCGCAAAGAACAATCGCCTGCGGAAACTCCGAGGTTAATTCGGAGAAACGAGCGGCGAATTAGGAAGCCAAAGGCTACAATAAAGTTCACTCGCAAGTCAACGAAAAAAAATCGCTCTACTTCAGGCGTCGGTGCGGCAAATCGCATAGACCAATTCGAAAGTTGCAACCACGCGATTTTAGGTTGAACTTGTTGCGCGTGATACTTTATCTATGATTAAAGGCTAACCCAGGGTCCACTTTCTGCTCAGGTTTTTGTTCGCACTCGGGGTTATGGGTGCAATAGTCACACCAGTGTATGGAGGACGTCTTCTCACGGCTGAGGAACAACGTCCCGGCGACCAACGAGTGCGTCGCAGCCGCTATGAGATTTCAGCGGATGGTTTGCGAATGTCTAGAGTGCGTGGCAAAGCACTCTCATCAATTGTTTATCGCCGAGCTGATGGACGTTTTTTTCTCATTGAGGATAAACAATCTTCCTACCGCGAGGTTGAACGGGAGCAAATCCTTGCGCTCCTTGCGAAGGCGCGCAAGACGCTCGACACTGTTGAAGAGGAGGTGTCCAAGATGGGAGTCAAGGAGAAGGAAGCGATAAGCAAATTTTTGGTCGCCGGACGCGCCCTCTTAAAGGAGGCCGCTAGCGGCAATGAAGAAAATCTGGAATTCCGATTTGTTGGACAGAACTCAGGCCCGCTAGGTCTGATGTGCAGAAAATACGAGATTAGTGCGGGTGGCCGCAAGATTGCGGAACTTTGGACCGCAGCGCCCGAGAATATCGGTTTCTCTAACCAGGAACTCGACGTCCTCTCGGAGGTCGCAGAACTTTTCGACGCTGCCATTTCATCACTCACCGGCATAAAAGAAACGAGTTCTTTTCTTCCGATTCCCCGACCTGGAGATTATGAAGGAGTTCCTGTGCGGCGAGTGCGCTTTAAGGAAGGGGAATTTGTTTCGGATTGGCGAATTTGCGCAAGTGAAGCGGCAGAGTTTGCTCCTGATCATTTTAATCCACCGCCAGGTTACAAAAAGAAGGCCTTCAAAGATTGATCAGCAGATGTGAGCTTGTTTAAAAGACGTCAATTTGCAGCTAAAATCGCATCGTAAGCTGCAAGCACAGCATTAGCTTGGTCTGCTGTTGAGCCTTTTGGATCAATCCACACAATTTTGCCATCTTTTGCGAGGAATGCACCCCGTTTAACGAATCCTGCCAGGCCACTCATGCCAAAGGCTTTGGAAACGGCTTTATCACTATCTGCGACTAAAAGATATGGGAACTTTTTTTCTGAGACAAACTTGGCTTGGGTTTCTATATCGTCCGTGCTGATTCCAACCGCACGAATTCCGCGTTTTTCAAATTCCGCCCAAGAGTCACGCACACTGCAAGACTGCGCTGTGCAGCCTGGGGTGAAGGCCTTCGGGTAGAAAAAGAAAAGGGTCCATCCGGATGCCGCATATTTTGCAGGGTCAAAAGCGGCGCCGGTATGGTCTTTGGCTGAAACGGAAGGCACTGGATCACCCACGGCCAGAGCTGACGGCGAAGCATTGGAACAAGCTGTGCCGGTGAAAAACGCTGCAAGGGCGGAAAAGAAACCTATTTTTTTCATCGCAAGGTATTCGTCTCGGGTCTGCGCAATGGATGCGATGAACTCCAAATGAGACATCAGATTTTTTGATAATCCCGAGCCCACGATTCGGCAAAGTAGGTGAGAATAAAGTCTGCACCGGCTCTTTTTATTCCGACGAGCGATTCGTCGCGTGCGGTTTTGAGATCGAGCCAACCAAGCTGAGCGGCAGCGTGGATTTGGGCATATTCTCCCGAGACTTGGTAAGCCGCCAGCGGAAGGTCTGTGCGTTCGCGAATTTCGCGAATGATATCGAGAAAAGGCCCGGCCGGTTTAACCATAAGGGCATCGGCTCCCTCCTCCTCGTCGAGCGCTGCCTCGAGCAGCGCCTCTCGTCGGTTTGCTGGATCAAGCTGATAGGTTCGTTTATCGAGCGAACGTGTTCCGGCCGATGAGGCGCTGCCGATAGCGTCGCGGAAAGGTCCGTAAAACGCAGAGGCGAATTTTGCGGAGTAGGCAAGGATTGCGATGTGTGTGCACCCGGCGTCATCCAAGGCGGTGCGAATCGCGGCGACCCGCCCGTCCATCATGTCGGATGGGGCGACCCAGTCGGCGCCCGCGTGTGCGAGAAGAACGGCCATGCGTTCTAGCGCCGCAACGGTGCGGTCGTTATCCACATCACCTTGAGGATCGAGCAAACCGTCGTGCCCATGCGAGGTGTAGGGGTCGAGAGCCACATCGGCGACAACCAGGAGTTCGGGCAGGGTTTTCTTTAAGGCTTTTATCCCTCGGCAGATGAGGTTTTCAGGATCAAAAGCTGCGGTGCCGCTTGGATCTTTAAGCGCCGGATCTGTGCATGGGAAAAGCGCAACCGCATGCAGGCCGAGGTCCTGCAGCTTTGCGCAGTGCGCAGAGATCCGATCCAGCGGAATGCGCTCAACACCCGGCATCGAAGGAACTTTCTCCGGTTCGCCAGAGTCCTTGATAAAAAGCGGCTGGACGAGATCGTGCGGATGAAGTTTCGTTTCCGACACAAGAGAACGAGCAGCGGGGGAACGACGAAGACGTCTCAACCGCCGAACGGGTCTTGTCGAGGGAATATCAATAATCTCCCGGGGCATAACAGAGAACACCTTTTACCGCCAGGCTTTCGCATTGTTCAGGCGGGGGATCATAACAAAGGCCCACCCGGAGGGGGGCTAAAGTCTGAGAGACGCGAGTTCAAGACCTCTTCCACAAATCCGGTATGATACCTACCCCGCTGAAACTCTGCACTACGAATCAGCACGTCCTGGAAGGGGATGGTGGTTTTTATGCCTTTCACGAGAAATTCACCCAAGCAGCGAGTCATACGATTCATAGCCGAAGCGCGGGTCGAACCTGTAACGATAAGCTTTGCAATCATCGAATCATAATATGGCGGCACGGTGTACCCGGAATAGACGTGACTATCTATCCGGACGCCTCGCCCGCCGGGCGTGTAATAAAGTTCAATCCGCCCCGGGCTTGGTTGGAAATTGTTGTATGGATCTTCTGCGTTAATTCGGCACTCGATGGCGTGGTGGCGAGGCCTCGGGTTGGCGACGCCGGGCGTGAGACGATTGCCGGACGCAATGAGGATTTGCTCCTTGACGAGATCCACTCCAAACACCTCCTCGGTGATCGGATGCTCCACCTGAATGCGGGTGTTCATTTCAATGAAATAAAAATTTCCCCCGTCGTCCAAGAGATATTCGATCGTGCCAACATTTTCGTAACCAACCTCCTCGCATAGTTTAACGGAGGCTCGGCCCATTTTCCTGCGGAGCGCCTCGTCCACGAGAGGCGAAGGGCATTCTTCGATAATTTTCTGGTTCCGGCGCTGGAGAGAGCAATCTCGTTCGCCAAGATGGACAACCGACCCGTGGCTGTCGGCCACGATTTGAAACTCGATGTGATGCGGATTCTCGATGAATTTTTCAATATAGACCCCGCCGTCGCCAAAGGCTTTTTCAGCCTCCACACGTGCCGCGTGAAAACCCTGCACCAGGCTTGGATCATTACGTGCGATACGCATCCCGCGACCGCCACCCCCGGCGAGAGCTTTGATAATAACAGGGTAACCAATTTTTTGGGCGATTTTGAGAGCCTCTTTTTCGTCTGCTACCACCCCGTCACTGCCGGGGCAGACAGGCACCCCGACTTTCACTGCAGTCTGCCGCGCGGCGTTTTTATCGCCCATCGCACGGATAGCTGCGGCAGAGGGACCGATAAACTTTATCTTACAACTTTCACACACTTCCGCGAAGTTGGCGTTTTCGGAGAGAAACCCGTAACCGGGGTGAATGGCATCCACATCTGCAATTTCGGCGGCGCTTATGATGCGGTCAATCTTGAGGTAGCTCTCTGACGCCGGAGGCGGTCCGATGCAAATGGCTTCGTCGGCAAGCTGGACATGGAGCGAATCTACATCGGCATCGGAATAAACTGCCACGCTTCGGATGCCGAGTTCTTTGCAGGCGCGAATGACGCGCAAGGCGATTTCGCCTCTATTTGCGATGAGCACCTTTCCAAACATCGTTAAAAAATCTCAGGAGATCTGTCACTTCAGCCGGAACAACGTCTGACCGAACTGAACCGGTTTGCCATTTTCCGCAACAACCTCGGCAATCACCCCGCGACACTCAGCCTTGATTTCGTTCATCACTTTCATGGCCTCAATAATGCAGACAACTGTCTCTTCGTCGACTTCTTGTCCCACGGCCACGAACGGGGGAGCTTCGGGGGAGGCAGCGGAATAAAAGGTGCCCACCATAGGGGAGGTAATTTCTTTGCCGGGAGCCGGAGCAGATGTACTGCCCGCAGAAATCGCAGAATCTTGGGGAACGGGCGATAGAGAATTGGTAGAGCCGACGGTCGTCGGCAGGAGCTGCGGAGCCGGAGTAAAACCGCCACGCTCAATCTTTAGCTTTTCCCCATTTCTCTCCAACTCGAAGGCGGAGAGGTCATTCGCTTTCATTAGTTCGATAATGGCTTTGATGTCTTCGAGTTCCACAGGGCCTCCCAGGTATTTAATGTCAAAAGATCGACGCTATCAGAGGCGTCAAAGGGGTCAAGTGTTTCTTGGCGTGTCTTTCGTGGGCGGTGCGAAATTCTGCTTTTGAAACAACATATGAAATGTAGCCTTATCTTTCCGAATTCCAACCTGCTTTTTATGCCTGTCATTGATCTGCCACTCGAAGAGCTTCGCATCTACACCGGACGGAATCCGTGTCCGGTTGACTTTAATTCTTACTGGAACGCAGCATTGTCGGAGCTTGACGCGACCGATCCAGCCCCTCAGCTACAACCCTCCTATACACTGCGCTCACCTGTGGTGGAATGTTTTGATCTTTGGTTTTTCGGGGTTGGGGGTGGTCGGATCCATGCAAAATACCTCCGACCCAAAGGAGCCGAGAAAGAAAGCCGCCATTTTCCCGCAGTGCTGCAATTCCACGGGTATTCCGGTAACGCAGGTGACTGGGCCTCCAAGGTGAGCTATGCCGCCTCAGGTTTTTGTGTCGCCGCGATGGATTGTCGGGGTCAAGGAGGGCTTTCGGAGGATATTGGAATCGTTCGCGGCAATACGCACGCAGGACACATCATTCGCGGCCTTGGCGATCCCGACCCGCGCAAGCTTCTTTTTCGTCAAATTTTTCTCGACACAGCTCAACTCGCAAGGGTCGTCATGAGTCTACCCGAAGTAGACGCTGGACGGATCGGCGCGATGGGCGCCTCTCAAGGAGGAGCGCTGACGCTGGCTTGCGCAGCGCTGGAACCACGCATCCGGCGCATTGCTCCCGTCTTCCCATTTCTCTCTGATTACCAACGTGTGTGGGAGATGGATCTGGCGAAAAACGCCTACGGAGAGTTGCAAACCTATTTTCGGCTTTTCGACCCGCTCCACGAACGGGAGCGAGAAATCTTCACCAAACTTGGCTACATAGACCTTCAACACCACGCCCAACGCATCCAGGCCGAGGTACTCATGTTTACTGGTCTCGCGGACACCATCTGTCCCCCCAGTACGCAATTCGCAGTTTTTAATAAGATAACAACGAAGAAAGAGATGAAAATTTACCCGGACTTCGGTCACGAACCGCTGCCTGGCCAGGAGGATCTGACGATGAACTTTCTTCTTGGTCTTTGAAGGGAGTCCACGAGGTTGCGTCAGCGATTCCGAATTATGATTTCAACGCGCCGATTGATTGCTTGTTCCTCCCTGGGGCGGTCGCCGGGAACGATCAATCTTGTTTTCCCATAGCCGCGGGTGGTGATCTGGCGAGGATCTATCTTCATGTTCTCGATCAACCAGCGGGCGACTGTCGCTGCGCGTTTTTCACTGAGCATCTGGTTGTAATCTGCAGGCCCCTCGGAATCGGTATGACCCTCGATGATAAACGCCGCCTGAGGATTGCGGCGAATGAGATCCCCCAGCTTTGTAAGACTTTCAACAGCCTGTGGCTGAAGGCGGTATTGGTCGTATTCAAAAAGCAGATCTGTTGGCATTAGAATCGGGGCTACCCCGGTGCGCAAATGCTCTTTTGAGGCCAACGCCTCATCAATAGAGGTGTAACCATTCGGCACATCAAAACTTCCCTTGCCTGAAAGCTTCGTCGAAATGATGTTACTGATCTCTCGCGATGAGATGTCGGAGAGATCGAGCAAAACACGGGAATTTTGGTCGGGTCGCGTGCCTTGTTCGAGAAGCTGATCGATTTCAGCGCGCTGTTGTTGCTCAATACTCTGCCGGGCTATGTCTGCAAGCCCAGATGCAGCTTTTGCCAGATCAGCCTGTTCTTGAGCACGGACTTGGGATTCGTCGAAGGGGTTGGATAAAGTTGGCGGCAAAGGAGCCACCCGAATTTCATCTGGCAGCCTATCATCACCGGGATTTTCGGAAGGCAAAAGAATTTCAGGCAACTTGTTAAGGATCCCGACTTTGCTATGAGGCTCCAACGGCTCCTCAAGATCTTCCGCGCTGATTTCCACTTTTTTTATATCAAACACTGGGTGGATGATTACTGTCGCGGACCTAACTTGCGTTGGGTTAATTCTGATCGCAGCGGCTGCGCTGTAAAAAAGCACTTGCACGACGGCAGCCAAAAGCAATCCGAGTGCGATCACCCCGGGGGCATCACCATCTATCTTAGAGCTGTGCGAACCGAAAAAAGACATTAGAAAGAATCGACAAACGGCACTGTGACACTGGCGATAAATATACTCACCGAAGGTCTTCTCTTCAACTTTTCGTCCATTTCGGCATAGCCCCCGTTTTCGGCCGTTATATTCCGATTGCGTGGTGATTAATCAGGCTTAGGTTTTCTTTAGTCGGCCTTCGTTGAATTGCCTTGGAAAAGGCTTCGGAATAATTGCTAAACCGTGGCCTAAAGGCTCTTCAACCATAAGTTATAAGTTGCAAATGTTTTTTCATGAAAAAAGCTATCATCCTCGCCGGCGGTGCCGGCACTCGTCTTCATCCGCTAACAAGAATTGTCTGCAAACAGCTGCTACCAATTTACGACAAGCCGATGATCTACTATCCCCTCTCAACTCTTATGCTCGGCGGCCTACGTGAGGTGCTTTTGATCTCGACTCCAAAAGATCTTCCTGTCTTCCGCGAATTGCTAGGAAGTGGACGTTCGCTGGGTTTGCGCATTGACTACGCGGAACAACCTCGGCCAGAGGGTATTGCACAGGCCTTTCTGATCGGGGCTGAGTTCCTTGGGAACGACGGAGCTGTATTGATTCTCGGGGACAATATTTTTTATGGTAAACTCGATTTTTTTCGCTCCGCTCTTGCAATACAAGATGGGGCATGTGTCTTCGGCTATCCCGTGAGCGATCCAGAGCGCTACGGTGTTGTGGAATTTGACCGCTCCGGCAAGGTGATCTCCATCGAAGAAAAGCCCAAAATACCAAAAAGCAATTATGCTGTTCCGGGCCTTTATGTTTACGATAACGAAATAGTCAAAATTTGCCGAAATCTCAAACCATCGGCGCGGGGTGAACTTGAAATAACGGATGTTAACCGCGTCTATCTCTCTCGGGGCAAGTTAAAAGTCCGTCTCCTGGGCCGTGGGGTCGCCTGGCTGGACACAGGCACACCGGATAGTCTGCTTGAAGCAGGCAATTACATTTCCGCCATCGAACGTCGACAGGGATTAAAGATCGCCTGCGTTGAAGAAATCGCCTTTGCCAACGGCTGGATCAATCGCGAGCAATTGCTCAGTATCGCAAACAGTTTGCCAAGGAACGAATACAGAGCCTACCTTGAAAAGGTAGCTCATGAGGAGACACACCCTGCCCTCTGCTGACCTGCCCTTGGCGCTTCGCCCTGCCTGCCTATGAAGTCCCCCTCCGCAGAACGCCTCCCTCCGTTGCCCGATTCATCGGGACAGAAGCGCCGTTGGCGCATCAGTTTGGTTACACTCGGATTGGTTATCATAGCTTTTGTCCTCACAATCCCGTTTCGAGATAAGCACCCACCGGCCAAATCTGTGCCAAAAGTCTCCCCACCAATATTGGTAGAACCATTACCCGACCCAACAAATACACCGTGTCCTGTGCCCACACCCAGGCCCCCTCCCGATCCCGCCACCGCAGCCGCTGCCCATGGAACATCCAACCCGTTGTCTATCAGTAAACTATTCTTCACCTGCGTTTGGACAGATGCAGACAGCAAAGAGCTTTCTCGACGGAGTTGGATGTTTGAACCTTCCCCACGCCTGATTACATCGCTCGATCAAGAAATCGCTTACCAGGCCGAAAACGTGACAGACCAACTCGCGGATCTCGACGCCGAATGGCAGAAGGATTCGTTCTGGTTCTTGCTCCCTTTTCGCATGCAGGAGACCAAACCAGATTTGGTGAGCGAGCGGCTTTTACTCATCAACGGGGGGCCATCCCGTGAAACTCTAACGCTTGCTCTGGATGAGGCCGGCCTTTTGGAAACAGCCGAAACTGAACTCGATTCATCGGACACGCTGGCAAAAGTACGAATTGAGAGCTGGTGTGTTTTTGAAAATGTTCCCGAGCTAAAACTCCCCTCTTCGATTATTTTCTCCGATGGCACTCGGGTGAAATATGAGAAGACAAGTGTTGAACCTGCAGATGGCGACTCTCTGCCAGTAGCAGACCCTGAAGCTTGGCCGAGCGTAAAGGAGGAGCGCTCAACCACCACTCCAGAAAACGAGGGTGGCTAGTTCGTAAATAATCAATGCCGGAAGATCTCCTCATCGCCCTTGCAATCGCAGTCAGTTCCGGTGTTCTTATCGGCCTTGAACGGCAATGGGAAGCGCATGCCGACGGTGATAAGGGGGGAAAGGGTGCAGGGGTGCGCACCTTTACACTTTGGTCGCTACTGGGCGTTTTGACAGCTTATCTCTCGGACTCTCACGCCCCCGGTCTGTTCCTGGTGGCCTTCGTGGTTCTTGCCGCCATGACTGCAGCCATAGTGTTTTTTCCCTCTGTTTCACGAGAAGAGGTTCATTCTTTTGGTATCACATCACTGAGCGCCAGCCTGCTCCTTTTTCTCGTTGGAGGTCTCGCATGGTGGGGGCCAAGGATTGTGGCTGTGGCCATTTCGGTTGGAATGGCTATTCTGCTGTTTAACAAACCTTGGCTTTATTCGTTTGAGGGCCGCATAACAGCGGAGGACTGGAAAGCCGCACTAAAGTTTGCCGCCCTCACCGCGCTTGTGCTGCC
This sequence comes from uncultured Chthoniobacterales bacterium, assembly GCA_937924445.1. Taxonomy (GTDB): domain Bacteria; phylum Verrucomicrobiota; class Verrucomicrobiia; order Chthoniobacterales; family CALDSX01; genus CALDSX01. The sequence goes on along the minus strand of CALDSX010000010.1, from coordinate 65,455 downwards.
GTTGTTGCCCGACGAAGGTTATGGTCCGTTTCAGGCGTTCAATCCACGTTCAGTATGGTTGATGGTGATCCTTGTATCGGGTATTGGTTTCGTGGGATACCTCGCCTCGCGGATTGCTGGCAAACGGGCTGGTCTCATTATGACCGGACTAATCGGCGGGCTGTCTCGAGCACTGCCACAACCATCGCCTTCTCAAGGAGAAGCAAATCAGAACCAGGCAGCGAGCGGGAGTGTTCGATTGGAATTACTCTCGCCTCCACCGTGATGCTAGGAAGAACAGCGGTATTGATTGGAGCGATTCATCCACCAATGCTTTTACTGGCCTGGAAAGGTCTTGCGGCCATGGCGTTGCCCGGCCTTGTGGCACTTTGCTGGGCTCTGCGTAAGCAGACTGCTCCCGGAGCGACCGCTGGTCATCACCATCCATCCAATCCGCTCGGGCTAAATCTTGCCATCAAATTTGCAGCTTTGTTTGCGCTTATCGTGCTCGCTTCTCGCGCCGCTGTTCATTACTACGGCACGGCTGGGATAGCGTGGGTGGCACTGTTTTCCGGACTCACAGATATGGATGCGATTGCGATTTCACTTTCTCAGTTGGTCTCCGACGGTGGGCTTGACGACGCCACAGCGGCGCACTCTATTTGCATAGCTGCCTGCGCAAATACCGGACTTAAATGGCTTTTTGCTCTTTGCATCGGCTCGCGCCACTTGCGCCTACCGGTCTCGCTTTTTATGGGGGGCACACTGGCAGCCGGAATTGTGGGGCTGAGCCTTCTCGTTATGGACTAATCCGACGATTGCGTCTGCTGAATGAAAAGGCTTATAGAGAAGGCCATGATATCGTCGAGAACACTCTCGGCCATCCGTTACCGTGTGTTGTGGCGGTCTTTATTTTCACGAACCCGTCGGCATTTTACCCAACGGCAGCGGGTCGGTATAGGGCCGGTCCGTAACCTACCACAAGATGCAGTCATCGGGCCGCGCGTCCTTATGGTTGCCGACTGGCTCAACTCCAGATCTGCCCATTTTCAGGCCGATCTCTTTTTCCACTCGCGTGATGTGATGAAACGTCACTATGATGCGGTCATTATTGTCAAAAACTTCGATGACTTTAGTTACGCCCAACTGCGAACGTTGCGCACGCGGGGAACACAGTTAATTTATTCTATTGCTGATAATCCATCATCTGGATCGCGATCATATTACGATGAGCCCGAGTTTCTCGATCTTATGGACGCAGTTATCGCAGCCAACCCTCTGCAAGTCCAAGATCTCGGTGAGCACAGCTCCAAAGCCCGTCTGATTCCCGCTCCGCTGCGAAACACAACATTTAAACGAAATTACAGCCTCTCACACCCTGTAAAAATTATCTGGCAGGGATACATCGAAAACGCGTCGCTAACGCGCTGGCTTCACCCCTTGTTTGAGCGGCTCTCAAAAGAGGTGCCGGGCTCCCTTGAACTGATCTACCACGCCAACAGACCCGTTCCTCTCGACGGGATTGTCCGCTTTCAGCAATGGCAACCTGACACCTGGGAACAGGTGTTGATTTCAAGCGACATTGCCATCGCTGTCAAACCGCCGGACAATTGGTACCAAGCTCGCAAACCTCCCACCAAAGTGCTGACGTACATGGCCGCCGGGGTCCCGACCGTCTGCACACCCAGCGAAGCCGACCTGCTTGTCGTGCGTCACGGCGAAAACGCTTTGATCGCCCATTCCGAAGAGGAGTGGCACCATTCAATCCTCACACTTTGCCAAGATGAAAGTCTCAGAAAGCGCATTGCCCGTCGCGCTATCCGGGACGCTCTAAGATTTGCCTCCCCCAACAAAGTAGGCCAGGCACATGAGGAGCTTCTACTCGATCTGACAGGCGGCGCAGATTGGCGACGCATTTAGAGCGTCACACCGCGTAAATCAGTTCAAGCCTCGGGATTTCTTAATTGTGGCAATTGGAGGTTAAAGGGCCCCCGCGGTGAGGTTGAGCGATGAAAAAAGTTCTAAAAATTAAAGAGGAATGCTCGAAAAAACCAGCTTTAATAAGCTCATAAATTGAGAACAAGTCTTCATGAAGTCTGACAAAAGTTCTAACCATCCAAACTTTAGTTGGGCTATTTCCTTGAACTCCATCTGACAAGATGCATGCGGTTCATGATGGAATCTTAGAATCAGCACAGAGAATGCTGCCTGCGTTGTCAGAAGAATTTATTCTAAAAATGTGCCACTATCGAAACCGGACTAAAATTCTGTCCACTTTTGTTGTTCTAAGCATTTCGGCCATTCTTCATGCCCAGGATCTTTTGCCACCAGATGCCGACGCAATTTTGAGCGATAGCTTATACGAAAAGCGCGAGTCGGCCCCGACAGGCTTGGGTAACTTGACTTCGTTACCTTCTCTGACAGAGCTTACGTCCCTTGACCCGCCAAGCGGGAGGGCGAAGAGCCAGCCAATCGAGAGTTCAGCGCTAGATGCCGTTCCGAAGGCAACACCGAGCTTAGGCGATCGGCAGTCCACCCCTAACTCAACAAAAGACCGAACCGCGCCACTTCGGCAGAATTCAAAGTCTGCGCCGATTGTTTTTTCGGTGCCTCCAGAGGAGACCCCTTTCGGGGTGCCGAGCGTTTCAGCGGCGGAAGACAAGCGGGCCGATTCGCTTACTTCACGCCCCTCAGCGAAGTTTGCAACGTCGACCAACCTCCTTTGGGTTCTTACTTGTGGGTTTATGGTGATGTTGACGCAAGCCGGTTTTGCTATGGTTAGAGCGGGATTCATCCGTGCAAAAAATACTGGGCAGACGATGGCCATGAACTTTATGAGCTATGCCGTAGGAATGCTCGGCTACTGGCTATGTGGATTTGCTTTCCAATTTGGCGGCGTCAGCTCGACGCATTCCTCAAGGGCAATCCCCCTACTTGAGGTTCATGGTTCTGAGCATTTGAACGTCATGTTTGGGTTTGAACTCGGCGAGAAATTCATTGGGTTAATCGGCCATTCAGGCTACATGCTTGCCATGGCTCCTTTCGATGACTGCATTTTCGCGTTATTCCTCTTCCATGCACTGCTTGCCGCCACAGCAGCCGCTCTTCCGATCGGCGCGATGGCCGAACGGTTTAATTTTGTTGGCTCGCTGATCTCTTCTTTCCTTATCGGCGCGGTTATTTATCCTGCCTTTGCCTGCTGGGTGTGGGGTGGTGGCTGGCTGGCTGATCTAGGCAAAAACTTCGGATTGGGGCATGGGCACGTAGATTTTGCCGGCTCCAGTGTGGTGCATCTCACCGGTGGAATGGTTGCGCTTGTTGGTGCCTCTCTGATCGGACCTCGGCGCGGAAAATACAACAAAGACGGTGCGATCAATTCCATTCCCGGGCATAACTTGCCGATGGGTTTCATCGGGACGTCCATTTTGGCTTTCAGTTGGTTTGGATTCAATGCGGGAGCAGCGGCTTTAGAGAGTGGGCTTCAGATTGCGATGGTTGCCGTAAACACAATGCTGGCTGGCGTGTCGGGTGCTGTGGCAGCCATGGTTTTTGGATGGAAAGCGTTTAATAAACCGAATCCCTTTTTTATGTGTAATGGGCTGCTGGCGGGTCTTGTGTCGGTGAGCGCTGGGTGCGCATTTATTGACGTCTGGGCAGCAGTGCTTATTGGGTCGATCGGAGGTCTGATTGTGGTGCCCGCTGCTTTATTCATTGAACGCTCCCTAAAGATTGACGATCCGGTCGCAGCAATCTCAGTGCACGGCGTTTGCGGTGTCTGGGGGTGTTTGGCTCTCGGACTCTTCGCCAACGGCAGATACGGCTCAGGATGGAACAGCGTGCAAGGCTGCGTAACTGGTCTGTTTTACGGAGGCTCGACGCAAATCATAGCGCAGATTGTCGGCGTCGGTGTGTGTGTCGTTGGCGTCGGAGCGATGGCGTTTGTCATCTACAGCGTGATGTCAGCGCTCAACCGTCTTCGAACAGATGTCCGGAACGAAATCACCGGCCTTGATCTTGCAGAGCTTGGTGCGGCCGCTTATCAGTCCGACCTCAAAGCTGATCCGCCACCATAACCGCTGAAAACCACGCGCGTTAGGTAATTTTCTCTACCTCAGAGAGGGAACCTCTCAGCAGACGGGAATTTTTGGAATCCGTCTCAAGTGATCGTTATCCCCGCTGACAAATCACCCCGACACCTCTTCGCTTTGTTTTGTTAACAAACGGTTCTGAGATATTTTCGCTAACTTTGTGAAAATGAATGCCTCTGCAGCCACCAAATAGAGTCAAATGACGAACGGCATAAGCATCAGACCAACCTCAATCAATGGGTGTAGCGACGATCGGGTGAGACCTTTTAGAATCTGTTTCATTTCTGATTGGGGCTTTGAATAGTTGCCTGCTTAAGGAAACAACATCCTGCAGATCGCAATCGAGGCGACCACGCCGGTCGCATCCGCAATTAGCCCAGCCGGAATGGCATGGCGCGTCCGCCGAATGCCTACCGAGCCGAAATAAAGTGCAACCACATAAAAAGTCGTTTCGGTACTTCCGAAGACAGTGCCTGCGGTTCGGACAATGAGCGAATCCGCCCCATACACCTTAACCAAATCTTGAAAAATGCTCATTGTTCCGCTCCCGCTCAAAGGTCGCATGAGTGCCATCGGCAGTAGTTCGGGTGGAAAGCCGATGACGGTCAAGGGACCGGTTAATGTCCCCGTCAGCCAGTCAATACAACCCGCACCGCGAAACATAGCAATGGCTACCAACATTGCGACCAAATAAGGGATAATACGCAGAGCGACTTGGATCCCCTCCTTGGCCCCTTCCACAAATTCCTCATAAACCGGAACGCCACGCGCTGCAGCAAGCAAGGGTATCGCTGCCAAAATAATAGGAACTGTGGTGAGTGACAAAGCACCGATCCACCTGACAAATGGGCCTTTTTCAGCCGCCACCCCCTCCGTCGCCGAGGAGAAGCCGAACCAGGCCGGTTCGGCTGTTCGACAGATCAATATCAATGCTGCGATTGCCAGCGCAACAGCGGTTGCTTTCCAAATCCATTCGGGCAGACCTTGAGAATGGGTTCTCTCTTGGAGCGGCCCCTCCTGCGCCTCTCGAGGGGCAATATCGGGATCTGTGTTCATGCTTTCCGCCACCACGACAGATTTTTTTGATTCGGCTCTCGAGCAAAGGCGGAAGATTGGCATGCGCTCAAGCAACTTTACGGCAACAATGCCCGCAATGGTAGAACAAGTAGTCGCTAGAATCGAAGAGCCGACAATTGCGGTGGGCGCGATTGAGCCATTTACGGCCAGCACCGATATTGCGGTGAAAGGCACCAGCTGGATGGAGCTGGTGTTCACTGCCAAAAAAGTGCACATCGCGTTAGTTGCCGTTCCGGGATGCGGATTTAACCTTTCTAAATCTCGCATCGCCCGTAGCCCCAAGGGTGTTGCGGCATTTCCTAAACCGAGGAAATTGGCCGCCATATTCATCACCATTGCTCCCATCGCAGGGTGGTTGGGTGGTACATCCGGAAAAAGTCGTGCCAATGCTGGGCGCAAGAGCTTTGCCACCGCCTGCACGAAGCCGCCTTTTTCTGCCAGTCGCATCATCCCCAGCCAAATGGACATTGCACCGGACAACGGGAGTGCCAATTTCATAACTGCCCCCTCGGCCGCATCGAGAGCTAGCTTTGTAATCTCTTCAAAACGCCCCTGCCAACCAGCTACGAGAACGGCAGTTAAAATCATTCCAAGCCAAATAAAATTCAGCACAGGCGATCTTTACTCCTGCAAGCAAATTGTGCGAGTGAAAAAACAGCAAGGCATTCGGCTATTTCACCTCAATGAGTATTTGACTGAAGAGATGTCATTTATCCCTGCTTGACCGCACCCCCAGATTAAATCCCATCAACAGAGATGGTCTGAATTTTCAAACGTTTGCTGTAAACGAGGTGGAGAGGACAAAATTTTTTATATCGTCCGGTTGACCATCTTTTACAGGTTCAGAGGGCTCTCTGTTTTCATTCCGATTTTCTGGAAGTGAATCCGCAGGTTCGATAGGAAATTCCTTTGTTGACGTATCATCATCAATTGACGGGTTGCTGTAGCTATTTTGCCATAATGCAGAGCGCCCGGGCGTCTCCCGCTCCTTGCCAATCGTGCCGCTACAAGAAATCTGCGCCGCACACCAAGTTATCAGCGCAAGAGAAATAAAAATTTGAGTAGGAGTTCGAAAGTGAATCATTGACCTGCCAGGAGAGTGTTTCTGAGAGGCAAGCAGTCAGTGCTTTCTTCTTTTTGCAAGCAAAAACAAACCGCACCTGATCTTTCGGCTTGTAAACCTTAGAAGCGATATATGCTCACTGGAATGGGGAGCTAATTAATGCTCTGGCTAAAATGGAAACGCCGACCCGCTTTTTGGCGGGTCGGCGTTTGTTTGAAAGGCTTCAGATTCCTGGGTTAATTAGAAAACGAAGCGAAGACCGGCGCGGAGGAAGATACTGGTTTCATCCCCGCTATCGCCATAAACATAGCGGCCATCACCAAAGATGCCGAGTTTGGGGCTGATTCGGTATTCGAGACCTGCGCCGCCGCCGACGGTGAAGTTGTTCTTACCGTTAACAAGGCCGCCTGCAGTACCGAAAACATACGGAGCCACGCAGTCCATTGGGAAGCGGAGCTGAAGAACGCCGTTGTAGGCATGGGCCGGCTCGCTGGAAAAGGCATAGTATTCAGCTCCGAGAACCACGTTATTTGTGACGGCGTAGAGAAGCTCCGCACCGCCGCCAAGGCTATCTTCGTAACCTTCAAGGCTATCATCAACAAAAACGTAGCCACCGAAAAGGCCAAAAATGGCTTCACCTGCACTGAAGCAGGGGGCCGGGGTTTGGACTGGTTGTTTGTAGCTCTTGACAGATTTCCCGTCGTAGGAGCTTGGACCCGCGATGGCAATAGAGGCTGCCGCCACAGTGGCGCTGAGTGAAAGTAGTATTTTCTTCATTTTGGGTGTAGTTGGTTGGATGGTTGGTTGTTTATTGGTTGGTCTCTGATTGCAAAAACGACCATTGATAGGTCGTAAATACAATACAGAAAATGTGCTTACAACTTATCTAATTCCTTCGCAAGAAAAAATTCGAACGAAACTCACAACTTTTAGTTAACGCTTTTGGCAATCACACCGAGATAATTCCTGACAGCGCTTATTTCTTCATAAGAAAGAACTTTCTCCTCTGGCTGAGCAGCCCAAAAGCCACTCGATCGCCCCCCGTCGAGATTTAGAGCACGATGGATGTGTAGCCCATCGATGATCCCGTCCGTTGCAAGTAATGACGCGGCTTCGGCAAGGGTTGGAGAGAAAATCACGCCGATAACCCATACGTCTGCGCCATTTGTTGCGAGAAAAGTACGTGCTGCGGGCCTGGTTGCTTCAAGTCCGACAACAGGCCGGCCACCGTCAATAAGAAATGGCCCAGCTTGAAGCGCTTCTGTCGCCCGAAGTCCTTTTTTCAACTCAGCTGTTCTTAAGAGTTGTCCTCGGTGCCCATTGAAAAAATAAGCACCGGTAAGAAGCTTGGTTCGGAGCAGAGGGCTGAGTTCACGTCCCTGAGAGACAACCCACCCAAGTGGCTCGAAGTTTTTGGTAAAAAACCCACCATTAACCCCGCAGAGAAAACCGCCTGCACGCATTGAAGGTCCAAGTTTAGGCGACGAAGGATCCGGGCGGTCTACCACACGCAAGAGACAGTTTTTTTCATCGAAAACAAGGCAGGTCAATTCAGCCTTTGCTCCAGAGATTTCCACCGCTTTCATTCGCTGAAGGAGAGTGCCAGCACCCGGTGAAGGAAGATTTTCTTTTGAACAAACTTGCCATTCATACGCAGCAACGCGGCCAATGAGAAGGCAGAGCGTAAGAGATAGCGCTGACATCTGGGCAAGCGAGCGGAGCATGGACGACGAAGGTTTCATAGCGTATGGGTATACAATGTTTATTGATCGTGTCCGCATATTTGCTCAGGCCGGTGACGGAGGCAACGGTTGCGTCAGTTTCCGCCGTGAAAAGTTTGTGCCTAAAGGGGGGCCGGATGGAGGCGATGGAGGACGAGGTGGGAATGTGGTGCTGGTGGCAGATTCACACGTGGATAATCTCGTCTCGTTATACTATCAGCCGATTGTCAAGGCTCGAAAGGGCGGTAACGGGATGGGCAAGAAAATGTCCGGTAAAAATGGCGCAGACACTGAAGTAAAAATACCTGTTGGAACGATGGTTTTTCGACTACCGATCTCACTCGACGCGCCCGACTTTCCCGATGCTGAAGAAAACGAATCAGAGGATAAAAATGCCGAGATCCAAAAAGCAGGGTGTTCACGCCTCGCCTCCTTGGCTGCGACCGCGGAATTCGTGGCCGATTTAAACGAACCAGGACAACGTCTAATTCTTTGCCATGGCGGCGAAGGCGGGCGCGGCAATGTGCACTTCAAAAGCTCCACAAATCGCGTCCCTCGCCACGCAACATCCGGAGCGAAAGGTGAATTCGGCAATTTTCTTCTCGAGTTGCGATTGATCGCCGATGCGGGTCTAGTTGGCTTTCCGAACGCAGGAAAATCCTCCCTCTTGGCGGCCGTCTCTGCCGCACGCCCTAAGATTGCTTCGTATCCTTTCACAACGCTGCGTCCTTCCGTGGGGGTAATCGAACTGCCCGGCTATCGGAAACTATCTCTGGCGGACATCCCCGGGCTAATCGAAGGAGCACACCAAAATCGGGGACTAGGACATGATTTTCTTCGGCATATCTTGCGATGCGCAACGCTGGTCTTTGTCGTTGACATGGCGGGAAGTGAACGTCGTAATCCTCTTGAAGACTTTGCTGCCATCAAGAAAGAACTGGTTCTGTTCAACCCAGTCTTTGCAAAACGCCCCGCAGTTGTCGCGGCAAATAAGATGGATCTTCCTGACAGCCGTGAATATCTTGAGAAGTTTCGGAAGAAATATCGTGCGTTGAATGTCTTTCCGGTTTGTGCAAAAACCGGCGAGGGCGTGGCTGCGCTGGTGGAGGCTATCTCGCGACTCAGCGTCAGATGAGTTTACTGAGCCTGTGTCCTGGTAGATACCAAGATCTTTGGTGAGTTTAGCGATCTGAGTGCATTTTAATCGCACGGTTTGGAAGTCTCAAAACGGGGGTATGGGGTTGAGACGTGGTTTTTGTCGCGCCTAATGAGTCTGGCAGAGGAGCCGATGCAGGATTGTGCTTGAATAATGACTGGGGAAATGTTACCTATCAAATGTTTCCTTATGCTTAGGCCGTCAGCGCTCTTTTACCCTGACCCATTGAGAGCGCGGACATGCATCAACCAGTGACGACAACCCACCCTCCTGAAAAATCGCCATGATAGAGATCGAGTTTTACGCTGCGGGCATCCGTGAAACAGAAAAGATAATGAATCTTGGTCATGAATTTGAGGCTGTCCAGGGTTTGCGATATAAAGTCGATAGCAATCACGATATTGTTTACATCGAGATGGATGAGCCGGTAATCAACCTCAAGGAATTGCAGAACGTCTTCACTCGTATCGGAGTGGAACCTCGTGTTGTAGGCCAGGTTCCACCGGAATTGCAGCCTAAATCCAAAACGCAACCTCTAAAGGTCTGAAGCCTCAACGGAGGATTTCTTTGCGGACATGGTCGCTCAACACCGTAAGATGGCGAGATTGTCCGCAGTCTTTTGTGTTATCGTTAGCACATCTCTTCTAAGCACTACTTCGTGCCAATCGTTCCATAGACGATCAGATAGGGGTCTGCGCCTCGAATTGTATGCGATTCCATCTAGTCCAAACCTCGAGGAAGATCGCCGGTTTCTTGCAGAGGCCGTTCTTGTAAATTACGGGCGGGCTCCTTTCCTCATCGAGTGGCAGGGGTATCCAAAATCCGAAGCCGAACTTTTCACTCCCGAGGGAGGACTTTTGCACAGATGGTCCGACGACGTCGAAAGCGGAGCTCAGGCAAGCGTCCTGCTTCTAAACCCGGGAGAACGTGCATTCTTTGAGATGGTGATGCCCACTAGAGGAATGAGGCCAGGCGAACCGCACAAGCTTGTGGCGCGCCTTCTCGGATCGCCTGCCATGGAGGCCACTAAAACGATCACTCCCAAAAAAGCACCTTAATGAATTCTCATCTGATCGCTCTTTTTGACCGCGCACCGGCACTCAAGCCTCTTCTTCCGGAAATCAATGCGGCATTTGAACTCCTGCTCAATTCGCTTCTTTCCGGTCACAAACTTCTTTTGTGCGGCAACGGCGGCAGCGCGGCGGATGCAGATCATTGGTCAGGCGAATTGCTCAAAGGTTTCAAAAAGAAACGTCCCCTTCTTGCTCGCGAGCGTGAGCACTTACCGCCTGACATTGCGAGCAGATTACAAAGAGGCATCCCCGCCATACCCCTTACGGTATTTCCGGCACTTGGCACTGCCTTTAGCAATGACGTAGACGGCAGTCTGACTTTTGCTCAGCTGGTTAATGCGTTGGGTAATAAAGGAGATGTCTTGATCGCCCTCAGCACGTCGGGAAATGCTGCAAACGTCAACGCAGCAGCCATTGTCGCAAAGACTAAAGGTCTCTTCGTGCTGGGCATGACAGGTTCTTCCGGGGGGCAGCTTTTGGGTCGGTGTGACATTTGTCTGCGAATGCCATCCGATGAGACCTACAGAATTCAGGAATTTCACCTTCCAGTTTATCATTGCCTCAGTCTGATGTTAGAGGACGCCATGTTCCCTGATTAAAAACCCACCCTCCTCGGTAAGCGACCGCTCGAGAACAAAACGAGAAAGAAGCTGTTGATTTATTGAATATTTTACGGCTATTTATTGTCCAATAATATTGGGCTCATGCTGCCTTGCAGAGGGTGAGCTTGTCAATAACAACAGAAAAAAACAATGAGAAAAAAAATCTTATTCTTACCAATCGCAGCCATAACAGCTGCCGCCCTCACCGGATGTGCGATGGGTCCTTCTGAGACAGGAGGCACACTGATCGGCGCTGGTTCGGGTGCTGCTCTCGGTGCTGTTGCGGGCAACAACATTCGCGGCATTAGTTCCACGGAAGGTGCCGTGGCCGGTGCCCTTGTGGGTGGACTGGTAGGCAACCGTATGGGTAACCAGCAAGATCAGATCAATCAAATCCGGCGTGATCAATACTATAGGGATTACTACGGTCGGCCATATCCTCCTCCCCCACCGCGGTACTACCCATACTGAAATTTCTCAATTCGAGCCGCTCTTCATTTACCAGCAGAGGCAAGCGTTCAATTTCGGGGGAGGCTTTCCAAGCCAATAAACCTCGCAACACCTGCCCTCCGGTTGAGGTGCGCTCAGGATTGTATCTCAGCGAGAAACGCTCTCGCGCGAAATGCCGGTTTGAATCTAATTTCGCACCGAGTGTCTTAAAAATATTTCTGAGAGAAGATATTGTTTCCTTCGCTTTGAGTGTGCAATCGCCGCCGTGCAAGACAGCTGCAAAGCATGGGCCTTGCGCGGCGGCTCCCTTATTTTTAATCTTCACGATAAAGTAAAACCGCGACGGTTTTTCCGTGTTAAAACAGGTTTTTTCTCGCAAGAACAGGAAAATTCGCCCATGAAGTGATATTTGTCTGTAGAGATGCGCCTGGCCTTTAGTCAAACGAGAGTGCGTTCTCTTGAGCGCGTTCTCTTTTAGACTGAAATCAACGCAGGCGCACAAAATTTCGCTTCACCACGTCCACATGATTGAATCTCATAAAAAGATTGGTTGCAAAAATCCAACAGCAAGGATGTTTTGACGCATTGGCCCTTGAGGGGGCGAGAAGGTCATGTGCGCCTTTTGGTAGCGATAAGCAATTTTGCCTCGCGGAAAATTCCCAGAAATTACCTTGAACGAACGGAGCGCCAAGGTAATACTCCTGCCATTGTCGGGTGTTTCCTGCAGGGAGCCTCGATCGTTAATTAAAACAATAATGAGCACCGCGACTACCGCGCCTCCGCAACTTTTAAATGTTCAAATAAACGGGAAGTGGCACCAATTTCCGAAAGGCATCAGGGTAATTGAAGCATGCCGCCAGGTGGGTCTATTTGTTCCCCACTACTGTTATCACCCAAGACTGAGTTCCCCTGGAAACTGCCGGATGTGCCTAATTGAGATGGGAATGCCGAAAGTTGGACTAGATCGTAAGCCTTTGCTCGATGCCGATGGTCGCCCGGAAATTGCATGGATACCCCGTCCTCAAATTTCCTGTGCACAAGACATCGCGGAAGGGATGGCCATCCGCACTGATTCGCCCCTCGCTCAGGACGCACGCAAAGGGGTTATGGAATTTTTACTCATCAATCACCCCTTGGATTGTCCGATTTGCGACCAAGCTGGCGAGTGTCGTCTGCAGGAATTTAGCGTTGAATACGGTAACGCCGGCTCGCGGTTCAGGGAAGAAAAAGTAAAAAAACCAAAGAACGTGGTCATTGGTCCTCGTGTGACTCTTGATGACGAACGCTGCATTCTTTGTTCCCGCTGCATTCGATTTATGAAAGAGGTGGCAAAAGATGACGTGCTCGGCTTCGTGGATCGCGGTTCTTACAGCACGTTGACGGTTCATCCGGGCCGGGAACTTGATAGTAATTACTCACTGAACACCGTTGATATTTGCCCAGTTGGTGCGCTCACCTCGCGAGATTTCCGTTTTAAAATGAGGGTTTGGTTTTTGAAAGAAACCAAAAGTTTTTGCACTTCGTGTGCCACCGGCTGCAACACGATTATAGGAGTCCGGGAGAACACGATTTACCGGCAAACTCCGCGCGATAATCCCGACGTTAATGACTGTTGGATGTGTGACTATGGTCGGCTCGATTTTCATTACATATCTGCTCCGGAGCGTCTTACAGCGCCAATCCTGCGCCCAGCGCCTCGCCGAATCTCATACACGGCTGCTCTTGATGCTGCACGAGGACTTTTGACGGGTCGTTCGCCGGGAGAAACAGCAATGATTGTCTCTGCAAAAATGACAAACGAAGAGCTTTTTCTCGCTAGCCGGCTAAGAGAGCTTCTGGGTGTTCAGCTTTGTGACATACTGCCGCGTCAGGGGACTGCTGATGGGATTCTTATGAGTGCGGACCGCAATCCAAATGCCACCGGAGCGCGGGTTTTCGGCCTGACAGGATCCTTAAGCCTCGCACCTGGCGCGAGGCTTAAGGATGTGGTGGAGGGTGTTGGCAGCGGAAAAATTAAGGCTCTCCTTGTTTTCGGAGAAGATCCTGTTGCTTGTGGCCTCTCTGTTGAAAATCTGAGAAACCTTGACGCCCTTGTGATGACCTCTCTGCTACCCAACGGGGGCACAGAGCTAGCGCATGTTGTTTTTCCTTCAGCTGCTTTTGCTGAGAAACGCGGCTCGATGATCAACGGGAAAGGTCGCCTTCAACGTTTGAATCGGGCTGTCAATCCGCCTGGGGATGCGCGCGACGATTGGGAGATTCTTCGCGATCTGATTCAGATTTGTGGCGGAGGAGACGGCCTCCAGACGATTGAAGATGTTTTCAAAAATATGGCGGCCGCAAATCCGGTGTTCCTGGGATTAAGTCTCTCAAAAATTGGTGATCTCGGCTTAGATTTAAGCGACAAGTTGCCTTCGTTGTAAAGCTCTACCCTGATATTTTTCCCTATGATTGACTGGGCTCTCATCGGATTTTCCCTCGCAAAAACTATCGGTGTTATTTTTTTGATCGTGCTGCCGATGGTCAGTTACACCGTTTATGCCGAACGGCGGGTGAGTGCTGCGATTCAGGATCGGGTGGGTCCGAATCGAACGGGCATTCCCTTAAGCCTGATCGGGTTTAAATCGGACATACAGCTCGGTCTGGGTGGTTTAGGCCAGCCGATCGCCGATGCGGTCAAATTTATTCTCAAAGAGGATTTTACACCGGCGCATGTGAACAAATTTTACTACTGGTTGGCGCCCGGGTTGGCGATGATTCCTTCGCTAATGGCATTAAGCGTCATTCCCTTTGGCAGCAGTATACTCGGGGTTCCAATGGTGATCGTAGATGTAAATGTCGGCATTCTTTTTGTTTTCGCCGTCGCATCGCTCAGTGTGTATGGAATTGTCATCGGCGGCTGGGCATCTAATTCAAAATATCCTTTTCTTGGTGGAGTTCGTTCCAGTGCGCAGATGATTTCATACGAATTATCGCTTGGGCTATCTGTCATCCCGGCTTTTTTGGTTTTCGGCCAGATGAACCTCTCCGAGATCGTTCTTTGGCAGCGTGACAACGGCTGGCTGCTTTCCCCATTCTGGCTCGAACGTTGGAGTTGGAATCCTGCGGAATGGGTGGGCATCCTCTCGCAATCATTTGATCTTCAACGTCTCCTTCTTTGGATTCCAATATTGATCTCGGCGGGGGTCTTCATGATCGCTCTTTTCGCAGAGACCAACAGGCTTCCCTTTGATCTGCCGGAATCTGAGACAGAACTTGTAGCCGGCTATCATACTGAGTACTCTTCGATGAAATTTGCGCTGTTTTTCCTGGGCGAATATTGCGCTATGATTGCTGGTTCGGCCGTTTTTGTGACCCTCTTTCTCGGTGGCTGGACTTTACCCTTTATTCCGGACGGCTCTGCCACTTGGTTTTTTGGGATTTCTCTCCCTACCGGTTGGGAGTGGTTGCCAAGCGTTTTTTGGGGGTTTATCAACATCGCTGTTTTTTTCGCAAAAGTAGCCTTACTGCTGTTTCTCTTTATATGGGTGCGCTGGACATTGCCTCGATTTCGTTATGATCAACTGATGAAACTGGGTTGGGTTGTTATGTTTGAGGTTGCTTTGGCCAACATCGTTCTCGCCGCTTTGATTCTCGCTTTTATCAGAACCACATGACATCTCCTTTGCTCAAAGAGACGTAAAAGTTAAAAAGATCCTATGGCCTACACCGTCGCACGCCCCAAGCTGACATTTGCCGAGAAAATTTATCTCCCCGCGATTGTTGCGGGGCTTGCTATCACTTGGAAACACTTAATCAACACACTCACCGGGCGTAAAAAGGTGACGATGCAGTATCCCGAGGAAAAGTGGGATGCGAATCTGCCAGAGCATTATAGAGGAGCTCCCACACTTGTCAAAGATGAGCATGGTCGCGAGCGTTGCGTCGCTTGTCAGCTCTGCGAGTTTATCTGCCCACCCCGAGCAATCCGTATCAAGCCGGGGGAATTGCCGCGTGAGAGCAAGTGGGCCAAAGTAGAAAAGTACCCTGAAGAATTCGATATCGATATGATCCGCTGCATTTATTGCGGATTGTGCGAGGAAGTTTGCCCCGAGCAGGCTATTTTTTTGCGGAAAGACTATGCAATCACCGGATTATCACGGGAAGAGATGGTTCATAACAAGGCCAAACTTTACGAGTTAGGCGGCGTTCGGACGGGGCTTGTGCACAAATGGAACGAGAAAAAATAACTCGCTCCAGGTTGTTTGAAAGTGCTGCGTGAGGTTTTAGGCGTTACTCTAATGGAGGAAGTTTTTCCATAAAGCGACTCAGGACCTCCGGCTCGATCCGGAAAGAGTGGTCATCATCTGGAAAAACACCTGAGCGCACTTTTTCAGCATAAATTTTTGCGGCATTGCATGTGCGCATGTAGAAGTTTTCCAATTTGATAAGGAATCGAAAGGATTTATCTGTCCAGCCCAGTAAGTCCGCTATTACGAGCACCTGGCCCCTACAACCCGCTCCGGCACCGATTCCTATTGTCGGGACCTTGAGGCGTTTTGTTATCTCGGCAGCGACCCGAGCCGGTATGCATTCGAATAGGACAACCGACGCCCCTGCCTTTTGAAGTGCCATTGCGTCCTTGTAAACCTGAAGCGCATCCTCAGATTGCGCTCCGGTCACCCTTGGACCGGAGACATACCGTTGAGGTTTATGGCCAACATGACCCATCACGACGAAACCTCTGTCCACCATCTCACTCACAAGTTGAATATCGTCCGCCCCTGCCTCGATTTTCACCATATCTGCCCCGGCATCAAGGAGCCGATTTGCGGCATAAAGAGCTTTAGGGATGGAAACAACGCTTTCGAAAGGCAAATCAGCAACGATCGGCGTTTTGAGAGCGCCTCGACGAACTGCAGCGGTATGGTACGCGATCATTTCCACCGTCACGTCACGCACGGATTCGAGTCCGAGCACCGCAGGCCCGAGCGAATCTCCGACAAGCAGCAAGGGGATGGCGGCTTCCTGGAGCGAGCGTGCTGTTGCCGCATCATAGCAGGTGAGCATTGGCAAACGCCAACCTTCGGTAACCCATCTCCTGAAGACCGATGGATCAAGAGGGCGCTGAATTTCGATCGGAGAATTATCCATTTAAATTGAGCAGAGAGCGTGCGGTATTAAGCACGGCAAGAATTTTGCGTTGTGGCAATTAGTCCACGGGCAGGGAAGGGTCAAATAACATTGCCCATGCCTTGAGCCCGCCACGAAGGCTGAAAACATTCGGAGTTCCACGTTGTTCAAGGTAGCGAACAGCCCGCAATGAGCGGAATCCATGCGCACAATAAATAACAACCGGAGCGCCATTGGCTTTTGAGAGAATGGGGCCAATGTTTTCCGGAAAGCGAGAGAGCGGAGCGTGGCAGGCTCCCTCGATCCGGCAAAGCGCCCATTCGTCGTCTTCTCGACAATCAATCAGGATCGGCGGATTGGAACTGGAAAGAAGATTGTGCAGTTCTTGCGGGTCAATTTCTTTCATCTTTGGAGGGAAAAGGTTGAGCTTAATGGGTAATGATTACTGGAGTCCCCACAGGTGCGTTGGCGAAAAAAGTTTGCGCCATAAATTTAGGCATTCGAATACATCCATGAGAGGCCGGATATCCGGGGAGAAATCCTGCATGCATGCCGACACCCCCATGTACCCTCATGAAATAAGGCATTTCGGCCCCTAGGAACCTTGTGCCGGGTGGTTTGGGATCTTTTTTTACATCCACATCTTTGACGACGACGTTTCCGTAATCATCCACATAATCACCATAGAGATTGGAGCGGTGGTTAGCATTTTTTTGAATAATTTTGAATCGACCCGTGGGAGTAGAGAATCCTTCACGTCCGGTCGAGATCAAGCTTACACCAACGAGGTGATTACCTTTGTAAAAATAAGCGCGTTGTTCCCCAAGACTGATGACAATGCGTGGTTCGCCTGGGACACCATCTCCGTCCCAAAATGAGACGTTGTCCATCGTGTTCTCAGGTGCAGACGTAACCCCACCATAAGGTGCAAGATAATTTGTGCCATAATCGGCTGTTTGAAGGCTAAAGGTCTCGCATGCGGAGAAAAAACCGCAAAATAGGATTGCACAGAAACTCAGTGCCACGCCCTTGAAAGGGCCGGTGGGCGTGTGGTTGGTGAAGTTCATATTGCCAGCCTTTTATTCAGTTCCCCTTGAGAGTCAAGGAGTCAAGATGTTTGATTATCTCTGTATCTGGTGAGGGCGAGAAAGACTCTTGAAGTTCCTATGTCTCTGTCCAATGTTTGTGGTATGTTCGACGTTATTATGAAAGGTGGGCCGATGATGATACTCATCGCGGCATGTAGTGTAGTTGCTATGGGAGTCTTTCTTGAGCGCCTTGTGAATTACCACCGGGAAACTGTTCACGTAAGCGACTTTTTGCGTGGCTTGGCGATCTTGATCCGGCGGCGTAACTTTGCCGAGGCGCTCCATGAAAGCGCTGGAACGCCGGGGCCGGTTGGGCGTGTTGTTCATTCTGCGGTGCTGCATCACTCCAAACCTCGGGAGCATCTCAAAGAAATCGTCCGCGAAACAGCCCAACTCGAGGTACCCAAGCTTGAACGCTATTTGCCCGCACTCTCCACGATTGCTTATGGGGCACCACTTCTGGGTTTCCTTGGAACTGTTGGTGGGTTGCTTGAGGCGTTTTCAACGTTGTCGAATCAGAGTGGCTACGCTACAGCCACCGATCTTTCAAAAGGAATTCTCCAGAGTCTTGTCACGACCAGCGCTGGGATGGCCGTAGGCACGTTTGCATTTGTTGCGTATTGTTACCTCTCTGCCAGAGTCAACTCGCTTATCCATGATATGGAGCGAGCGGGTATAGAGATGGTGCAGCTTATTTGTGACGAACCTCCGGGCGAGGGGATCATAGAATTTACGTCCGGGTTTGTTAGCGAAAAAAATCCAGGATCTGGCGCACGGTGAAACTGCACCGGACAAAGCGGGTGGAATTTGCCCCCCTCATCTTTTTCCCGCTCTTAAATGTGGCTTTGCTGCTCGTGGCGTTTGTTGTGTTAAGCAGTTCATTTGTCCTGCAACCTGGCTTAAGTATTAACCTGCCGAGTTCTAGCTTTTTCCTCTCCCCCTTCCAAAAGGCTCATTTCATCAGCATAACCGGCGGAGGACTCTCAAGGATTTATATTGATGACCGGCTCACATCGCTTAAGCAACTCGGGGCTGAGCTCGATAAAAGGAATCCTCTGGAGGCCACAGTTATCATCCGCGCTGATGCCTCGGCCCGCCATGACACCGTGTTCAGCGTTGCGGAACAAGCTCTAAAGCGCGGCTTCTCGGTTGCTATTGCCGCCGGGCTGGAACAATGAATGCCCCAACGGATGTTCTTAAGGTCGCCGATAGTGCGGGAAAAGCTGCCAAATCACCCTTGGCATTAATGCTCTGCATCTCCTTTTTGGTTCATTTCCTGCTTGCCATATCCGTCTCGATAGAACAGTTAGAGCTCTCGCCGCGATTTCCAGATGATGCGCGGATTTCTTTGATCACACCGACATATTCAGCACCCGAACTCATTGAATGGATTCGAAGCAATGACCCGGCTAATGTGTTCAAACCGGGCCCCGCGTTGGATGATTTGATGCAGCTTCCCTACACATATTCCTTTGATTTTTCGGTCCCTCTGCTTCAGAAGGCGGAACCTTCCAAAATTGATCTCGACGTGCCAAGCATTCGAAAGCCGGGTGAACAGATCGGTTTTCGCCGAGGCGGGCTTTCATCAGGGCCGCGACTTAATCCAGCCGTTGTCATTGACAAAGCGTGCCATTCCACCGCCGGCATCCCGCTGAGAACAACTCATAATGGGCTTACTCCCGACGACCTTGCTCATGTGAGCGGAGCGGCATTTTTCATTCGTGCGGATGTTCGAGGTCTGCCTGCGCCGATTGTGCTCTCCGTTAAAAAGAGCGGAAGCGATAAGCTTGACACGCTGGGAGGCAACCTTCTTCAATCCCTACCTGCGGAGACACCGGGCGGCTCTGGTCTGTTCCGGCTTTCAATTGAGCCATTTGTTGTGGCGACACCATCCAGTCCATGATTCGGCTCACACTGCTTCAGGCGCTGACTTTTTACATTCTTGTTTTCCTTGCAAGTGTGGTTGTTGCATGGCTTTTCTATGTTGTCGAACGCGGTCTTCATGAGCGGCGCCGGATGCACGGGCGAATTAGATGCCGCTTTTGTGCCACGGTCTTTGAGGATCACTCTTCCGAAGTGTTGACGCGATGCCCCGCATGTGGAAGGCTCAATATGAAAATTAAAAACGAAAGGATTTGAAAGAAAATTATGGGAATGTGGATTGGTAAAAACCGCAAAGCGCGTGTCACTTATGGCTTTGACGAAATTGCGCTCGTCCCCGGCAGCGTGACCATTAACCCCAATGAGGTAGATATATCCTTTGAGATCCCACGCCGCGATCAGGGACCTCTCAAACTGGCCATCCCTGTGCTTGCAAGTGCCATGGACGGTGTTGTGGATGTTCGATTTGCCATTGAGATGGGTAAACTTGGTGGCTTGGCCGTGCTCAATTTGGAGGGCATCCAAACGCGCTACGAGAACCCCTCGGAAGTTCTTCATAAGATTCTCGAGGCTGATAAGGATGGCGTGACCGCACTTATTCAGAAAATTTATCAAGAACCGATCAAAAAAGATCTAATCGCCAGGCGAGTGAGGGAAATCAAAGCCGGTGGTGTCATCGCCGCTGTGAGCTCGATTCCCCAGAAAGCCGAAGATTACGGACGCATTGCCGCTGATGCTGGTGCCGATGTTTTTGTTGTTCAAAGCACAGTCTCCACTGTGCGACATATCTCGACCGAGTACAAATCCCTCGACCTTGAAAAGTTCTGTTCTTCAATGCCGATCCCGGTTATTGTTGGGAACACTGTAGGCTTTGATGTCACGGTTGAGATCATGCGCTGCGGCGTTGCCGCTGTGCTGGTTGGCGTAGGGCCAGGAGCCGCCTGCACATCGCGAGGTGTCCTTGGTCTCGGAGTCCCTCAGGTGACTGCCACCGTGGATTGCGCTGCCGCGCGGGATTACTACTTCAAACAGACCGGACGCTATGTGCCGATCATCACAGACGGGGGGATGAGCAAAGGTGGTGACGTCTGCAAAGCGCTCGCTTGCGGTGCAGATGCCGTGATGGTCGGCAGTGCTTTTGCCAAGGCGATCGAGGCTCCGGGCCTGGGAAATCATTGGGGCATGGCCACGCCACATGCAAATTTACCCCGTGGGACTCGCATTCGCGTTGGAACCACAGGGCCTCTTCGTCAAATCCTTTTCGGCCCGGCTGATATTGATGATGGCTCCCAAAATCTCGTCGGGGCCATCACAACCTGTATGGGTAATGTTGGAGCAATGAACTTACGGCAATTCCAGGAGACCGAGATAATCATTGCACCCTCTATCAAAACGGAGGGCAAACTATTTCAAACTGTGCAGAACGTCGGAATGGCACGCTGACTCTTTCCCTACTCAAAATGGAACAAATTCTTTGTGTTCCGCGCAAAATCTTCGACTCTGTCGGAGTCTTTCAAGGGTTGGACTTTAATCCGTTCCCTTATCTCACCGCGTTCTTTAACCCCGCAAACAATCTGTTTTTACCACGAACGATCGCCGAAGGCGATCCATCCCACAAGCAGATCATCCCCTATGCGGTAATCACCTATGGAAACTATGTTCTACACTATCGTCGTGGAGGTGGATCTGGTGAAAAGAGGCTCGTGGCCAAAGAGAGCATCGGCTTTGGCGGCCATCTTAATCCTTCTGATCAAGACCATCTCGACACAGGTGCTTATTGCTCACTAGTTCTTCGGGAACTGAGTGAGGAACTCGATATTCCCACGCCACTTCGCAATCGAATTGTGGCCGTTCTCAACGACGACACCACAGAGGTTGGACGTGTTCACATTGGCCTCGTGCATCATATTGTCTTACCACAACCGCGCGCGATTGCCAAAGAGGCAGATATCGAAGAGCCCGTATTCCGGTCGTTCGATGATATTCGCGGCCGCTTGGAGCATCTCGAAGGGTGGTCTCAAATTCTAGCTGCACAGCTTGACCAAATTGTCGCTAACGGATGAAGGCTCTTTTTGCTTCCTCGCCGACATCAACTCGGTTTTTTAACAAACTTTTCAACCACTACGTCCGACATGGCGCATTGGAAAATTTCTATTGCTTGGCTTTGGGGCAACGGAAGGAGGTTGTGGTCGTTACCTCAACCTCTGTGGTCAGTAGAGGTGAACGCCGTGCGCCGTCTATGTCTTTAATCTCAAAGCCGAAATACTCAGTAAGGAGTGAAATCTGTGATGAGGTGGGCTTTTTTAATAAGTCGTCGGCGCTGAGAAAAAATCGAGAGCTACAGCCTCAATCTCCATGGTTAGCTGGGTCACGTCGCCCGGCGCAAGTTCTATAGCTTTTTCCAAACCGCAGAGAGGTTCTAGGGCTATTTGCGTGCGCCACTCCGCTTCGCCGGTGAGGTGTCCATTTTCTTTGCGGATGGGACCTGAATTCCACAGAACAAGCTGTGCGGCTTCTGGTGAACGAAGAACAAGGCAACGACCCAGAAGCGGGTCTTCGAGGGTTACGCGATAGGGGAAGGGCCGATAAACACGTGCTGCTGGGCCGTCGAGCGTGATAGGGATCATCTGAATTGCGGGTCTGGCTCCTGGAATGCGGTTATCCTGAACCTTAGTGCCTTCGAGACCATCAATGCGTATTTGGGTGACATCTCCGACCTTAAAATAGGCGTGAAAACAATGTTCCAGCAGATAAGGCTGCACTCCCGTATTTCGGGTAATGAGCTGCAGATTCAGGGAGTTGTGCAATCGGATGCGAAGTTCCGCTTCGAGAGGGATCACCTCACCATCGACTTTTTTTTGTGGAACAGGCAGAGAGAGACGTACCTCGCTGCCTGCGTCGGAGATAAACTTATCAGCCACATTCCATGTGGCGAAGCGCGCCGGACCGTGGAAAGGGGCGTTGGGCGTCTGTCCGGTTCCCAGGATAAACCACGGCCAGACGATCGGGATTCCTCCCCAGCAGTCTTTTCCAGGGAGCGGCTTATACTGACCGGTCCAAATGACTTCGCCAAGTCGTTCGGAAGGAATGTAAGAGACAACATTAGCGCCGTGCAACGAAACTGTGACGCGAGCTTCACCCCAGGCAAGCGTCAAGAGGCTATCTTGACTTTTGCCCCCTGATGGGGAGGCATCTTTAGCGGGGTGTGAACAGTCAGATGAAGCGGGCGGGGAACGGTGCAAAAGGAGAGGTGGTTTAGACTTGGGTTTGGCGTCGGGAGGCAAAACCTTTTTGAAGGCACCCCTGTTTGATGGGTTTAATAAGAGGCCGGATGTCGGATGCCTCGAATACCGCGCCGTTCCAATTCATCAAACACTTTTTTGAGGTAGGCCCTTCCACGCGCCTGTTTTTGTGGGTCTACGCTGTCGTTGAGGGAATTTCCCACAAAGATTGCATGTTGCAACTCGTAGATGTTGAGGTTGCGCACGTCTTCGATATCTTTGTCGGTAAAATGGAACCCGTATTCGCCGTCGGGTGGAGGCTCGGGTATGGGCGG
Source organism: uncultured Chthoniobacterales bacterium (assembly GCA_937924445.1). Classification (GTDB taxonomy): domain Bacteria; phylum Verrucomicrobiota; class Verrucomicrobiia; order Chthoniobacterales; family CALDSX01; genus CALDSX01. The sequence goes on along the minus strand of CALDSX010000010.1, from coordinate 42,609 downwards.
TTGAGGCAGAGGAAAAGCTTTGCAAATTTCCTTCATCTCGTCGAGCACCTCACGGGTTTTTTGGATTTCGTTGAGGCACCATTGGCGGTTGAACGCACAGGTCACTCGAGGGGGAGGCGGCCAACGTCCATCTGAATTTGCGGAATTGGTCATGTGAAACCAAAATCGCTCGACGATGTCCTTGTATTTGAGTTTGTTTTCTTCTGCCTCAAGAATGGGTTGATAATTTTCTTTGTATTCCTTCCGATGCATGAGCATCAGCGGTTCCCAAGATTTTGCCTCGGGCGTGCTAGCCCATGCGTCGGCATAAGTTCTGTTCCAGGCAAAGCGATCCTCGACAAAATAAGGCTCCTCCACTGGCGGTATGGTCTCGCACGCCTCGGTAAATGTGATCATGGGCCCGAGTTTGAGAACCTCTGGAAGAAAGGCTTTGAGTTTGTCCGCTGCCGTTGGGTCCGAGAGGAACGTTTTGCTGTAATCTCCCTCGTATTTGATGTGATAATAGCCGGTTGTGCCGACGTACTCGGCATCATCAGCAATAATGATGAGGGCACCTTCACCACCGTCACCGGACCAATACTTTATGCCGTTGATGTAATCCTCAAGATTGCCGTTTCGCCGAAAGTAACTGACGTAATGCTTGGCAGCAACTCGTGCGCTACGAGTCATTCCATCGAGGCCAGGCACAACATTTTTGAATGGCCGATGGAGGAAGCGACAATTTGGATCGATATCGGCCCAGGTGTGAAGCCCAGCCCAACCCATTTCGTGAGTCCAATTTTTCTCCGTCCAATGATAATCCTTATCGTTGCAGAGCATGTAAGACTCAAAGTCGAGAACGAGTTTTTCCACACCTGCACGGGCGAAAGCTCTGGGAACATACTGCATCCAGGTCATCTCAGGATTCCAAAAAGATTTTGCCCGCATTCCCAAGTGCTTTTCGTATGATCGCTGGGCAAACTCACAAGACCAATAGCCATCCTCCTCTGGGATATTAGCCATAATGGGATGCGAGTAGGGCGCACCCATGAATTCACACTGGCCCGATGCAATGGCTGCCTTGAGTTTTTCAATGACGTCAGGGGTGCGTTTTGCCATTTCGTCAATCGTATACCCTGATGCTTCGAATACATATTTCGCCTCAGGGAAGTGGTCGCGGAATGTGTCAATAATCACCTCATAGGAGGAGCGAATGACGCGTTCGTAGCTTTCCGGTATGAGGTAAGCGTAATTCAAATTAGCGTGAAAAATAGCGACGTATTTCATTTTATAATTGAAAGCGACCGAGCGGAGGTGATCTTACAAAACCACACCTGCTGTTGGCTCAGGTACTGAAACCAAGTTTAATTCTCGACGACTCACATTGTGCCAAATGGACAATCTGTAGAAAGCCAAGATATAGACTTGATGTCTGTTAGCAAAAGCAATGGTGCACGTCAAGTCAATCGGATTTTTATCAAGTTTTTCATCCACTATGTTTTTTCAACCAGAAACGGTTGTGAGGAAAACACATTTGGCAACCTGCTAATTTAGCGTTCAAGAAAGTTATCGAGCTTGAGAAGCGGCAGACCAGGTGCCAGCCGGGCCATTGTGCGTGTAAACATCTCACCATCACATCAATCGGTGGTTGGCGCGTTATCCTTTCCGGTTTGGGTGCTTTGCAAAACGTAGCCTTCCGGATAGATCACAATACGGTTCGCACCGCGCCAGAGTTCATGAGGACCAGCACTGGGCGAGACGGGGCAATACCAAGCCTTGGGCACAGCCGCTAAAAAAAGGGAAACAAAAACCAAGGTGGGAGAGCACGCGAGCAGTAGCCTTTTCTTTTGGGAGCCTTTCCAGAGTCTTCTCTCGCCGGGCCAGGTTAACGCCAAAGCAACGCAAAGAACAAGTGCAGGCAGGGCATAAATCAAATACCACGGATACAAGTAATGTCCGGTGATTTTATTATGCATGAAGGCTAACAGCGGAGAGGAGACCATGATAAGGATCAAAACTTTCCCCACATCGTGCGAGCGCCAAAGGAGGGCAAAACCAGTCAAAAATCCGACAACGACAATTGAAATGACGAGCGCTAGAAGAGGGTTTTGCAGGGGCAAAGTGCGAAGATCCCAGACAGGGGCAAATTCCGGCGGTGGCTCGCCCTGGTAGATCCCAAGATTAACGCCGGCAGTAAAGGCACCAAGCGTTTCTGCAGCCCAGGATGCATCCATGGGGCCAAAGGATGTGTCTTTGGAAAGGTAATTGAGAATTTGAGGGACACATGGCAACATAAGCTGTGTGTAAAGAAGTCCTGATACAGCCACGGGAACCAGCAACCTTGGAAGCTCAGAAAAGCGACGGTGAGAAACGAGGAAAAACAACGCACCGAAAGTCTGAACCGCAGCCACATAAACGGCACCGCTGTATGAATACAGCAGAAGCATTTGCGTTGCCGAGAAAAGAATCCAGCTTCGCCAGCGTTGATCTCGCAAGGCGTTGGAGAGAAATATCCATCCGACAATTGTCCATAAAATGGCCAAAGAATAGCCCCGTGCCTCGACGCTGTAACGAATATGCCACGGATGAATGGCTAACAACAATGCTGCGCTTAACCCAGCGAGAGGAAATCCCAGCCGCCAGCCGAGCAAAGCCACCGCACCCACTGCAAAGACCCCGGCGATCAACGAGGGCATGCGCAGCGCTGAGAGAGAAAAACGATCTTCTGGTGCACCAAAAACTGCACGCCAGACTGCCAAGGAGAGCCGCGCGGTGAGACTAAAAAAAATTGGGTTGTTGGCGCCACCATTTTCAAAGAAAGCCTGCTGCCAGCCTGCGGGCTGAAACTCGCGTGTGCCATCTGTTTTTTCGACAATAATACCCCAAACATTTCTTTTGAGAGTATCCTGTTCGTCTCTCAAGAGTGGCCCCTCCAACCGTTGCACTCGCAGAAATGCCGCAAGCGTCATAATGAGGCAAAGCGCAGCAATAAAGACTCTGCCAACAGGTGCCGACGGTTCGATGGGTTCTGCTTTGGGCTGCATGCTGCCCCAGATTGGCAGAGTAACAAGGAGGGCAATAAATCCAATCGCAGCAAGACGTCCACCCCACCATAGCCCGAGCGAAGTGTGATCTTCGACTTTAAGTAAACGCCCCCCGAGTTTGAGGTAAAGCAGAAGTCCCTGAGGAGCGCTCAGAGTCGAACGTTTCAACTCTAGCTGCTCGGCGGCAAGCCTCCTTTCGAACCGTTTGCCGGCTTGAGAGCCTTTAGGACTACCTGCTAAATATGAAACCGTAAACGCGAGACAGATACAAATGACAAAAAAAAACGTACTCCGAATGATGAGGCGTCGGTTTTCCGCGTTAAGCCCCGTCCACCATTCTTTAATTTTTGAACGAGTTGACGGCATTTTTTATTCCGTAATAATGTCTTTGTAAGTCATTCCAGAGGGAATCATGGGTAGAACGTGTTCCGTGTAAGGAACCATGACATCGAGGACATACGGTTCCTCGGAATCAAGCATCCGTTGCAATGCTGCGCGGAGATCTTTTTTAAAGATTACACGTTCGCATGTGACACCGAAACCTTTGCACATTTCAACATAGTCGGGGTAGATGCGGCGTGGGTTACGCGGATCGCCCAGGAAGGTGTGCCCGCGATTGCTTTGGTAAAAACGATCCTCCCACTGGACAACCATCCCAAGGTGTTGATTGTTGAGAATCAACGCTTTCGCGGCTATTTTTTCAATGTGGGCCGTTGCTAGCTCCTGGATATTCATCAAGAAAGATCCGTCGCCATCAATATCTATGACCTGTTTGTCGGGTCGGGCGATTTTGGCTCCGATGGCGGCCGGATAACCAAAACCCATCGCACCGAGACCTGCGGAGGTGAGAAACGAACGTGGCGTATCAAAATCAAAAAATTGACCAGCCCACATTTGGTGCTGGCCGACACCGGTAGTGATAATCGCATCGCCACCTGTCAATTCATAAAGCAATCGGATCGCGTATTGCGGTTGAATGGCGTCTTCTGTATCGGCAAATTTTAGCGGGTAAGCTTTTCTCCATTCGTCAATTTGTCTGAACCAATCGTGGTGGCGGTTGAAATTGTTGCGACGCCGTTCGAAGCCGGATTCGGCCAGCATCTTGTTGAGTCTGCTGAGAGCGTGTTTCAGGTCGGACAGAATCGGCAGTTTAACGACTTTATTTTTGTTTATCTCAGAGTTATCGATGTCTATGTGAATGATCGTGCCATGTTCGGCAAACTTCTCCACCTTGCCGGTGACGCGATCGTCAAAACGTACGCCAACAGCCAAAAGAAGATCTGCTTCATTGACGGCGTTGTTTGCATAAACCGTTCCATGCATCCCGAGCCATTTTAAAGAGAGCGGATGTGTTTCAGGGAAACAGCCTATACCCATGAGCGTGGTCGCAACTGGGATCTGAGCGCGCTCTGCAAATTCCAAAAGTTCGGCAGAGGCATTGCCAGAAATCACCCCGCCACCGCAGTAAAGCATTGGCTTGTCGTGCGCTTTAATTAGACGAAACACCTCGGCGAGGATCTCATCCTGGGCGAGAGGGATTGGGGCATACCCAGGCAAATTTAAGCTATCGACAAACCTTGGTGTCGTCAGTTGATTTTGAATGTTTTTGGGAATATCAATCAGAACAGGCCCAGGGCGTCCGGTGGACGCAATATGAAAGGCTTCGTGGACAATTCGGGGAATATCTTCGATGCTCCACACTAGGTAACTGTGTTTGACGATGGGGAGCGTCATTCCGAACACGTCGGTTTCCTGAAATGCTCCAGTGCCGATCATATGCTGAGGCACCTGGCCTGTAATGGCCACCATTGGTATGGAGTCCATGAAAGCGTCCGCAATACCGGTGACAAGATTAGTTGCACCTGGGCCCGACGTGGCCATGCAGACCCCCGGACGTCCGGTTGCGCGTCCATAGGCCTCTGCTGCAAACACACCTCCTTGCTCGTGACGGGGCAGGATCGTTCGGATCTTCTTCGACTTTGTGAGTGCCTGATGGATTGGCATTGAGGCTCCGCCTGGGTAGGCAAAAATGACCTCTACCCCCTCGCGCTCAAGGCAGGCAACGAGACATTCTGCCCCGTTCATGCTGCCGACCGCAGGCCCTGATAGGGCGTCGGAGCGATTTGGCGAGGCTTTTTGAGCTGGATTGAAGTTGAGTGTGTCTGAGCTTGTGGTCATAAACAGGAGTCCCGGTGAGCAGACAGGGGCAGATCAATATGAGGAAATTGCTTCTGCCCACGCCGCATTGCCGCTCGATTCGAGGTAGAGGTTATGTCGCACTCCGCTTTTGTTCAAGCGGCGGTTCAGAATTTTTCGAGAAATCAGAGGAGTTCTTTCTGGGCGATTTCGTCCACGAGGGCCAGCCCCCCAAAACAGAAGCTATAGAGAGCGAGGATTAATAGGCTCAGCCAGAGCCCTCGAACCATTCGGCAGGGAAGACGCGCCCGGGCTATTTCTAAAACGACTCCGATCAAAGGAAAACCGGCAAGCCAATAGCGTCCCTGAGGCTGGAAATCAACAATCCAAGACCACCACGCAGCTGCGGCGATCAAAGCAGCAAAAGAACCTAGACACACCAGCGCACCGACAAAAGTCCCCCGCCCCGTTCTCCATGCACCAATTAACCCACAAAGGATCATCCCAAGAAACAGAAGCCATGTGGTGACATAAAACCAGGGTCGCTGCCATACCGTCATCCAACCGTAAACCCCGAACGCCGACGCGGCACTCCACTCCAGCCATTTTCTTTTCAAGAGCATCTCACTTAGTCCGACGTCTTTCTCTCTGAGTCTGACTGTTCTCTCCAACTTGGCTGCCTGTTCTGGCGTCGGCTTCTTTGGCGTTTCGAAAACGCTCTGCACAACATCCGGCTGGCTACCCGTCATTCGTTGGCCGGCATACACAGACAACAAACCGGCCAGAGCAAGAAATAAAGCCAGACCGATCATTGGACTGCGCCATGACACCCGTCTTGATTGGTGGCTTGCCTCACGCAGACTTTGACCGAGAGCACTGACAATAGCAAAAACCGCTATCGGCATCGAAAACCACGCCGTTTTTTTTGAAAAAAATATCAATGCCATTGCACTCGCCACACCTAGCCAGGGCAAAGCCGCGCGAGGTTTCTCAGCCCAAAGGTTCAGCGCACACAGTAAAAGCATTATCTCGGCCGCGATGGCGAAAGCGTCGCCATTGACGTAAGAAAACAAATACCACATTTGCGAAGAGCAGAGAATGGACATTCCAAGAAACCAACGTTTGGCAATCAAACAAGCCACAAGGCAAACGACAAACAAAGCCACCTGAAACATTCTTGTCAGGACTAGGGGATGACTGTCCGCAAAAGCAAACGAGGCTAGGCGCATAAAGTTCCCCAGCACCGGATAGACCGGCTCAGACGTCCAGAGATAGCTGTAGCCGTAAAGCGAAATTGACGGTATGCATTCGGGAGAATTTCTGGCGGGCAATCGCCATGCATCCTGAAAATAAGCTGCCGCATTGAAATGCCATCGTTCGTCGGGGTGTGCATTAGGCCGACTTGAAAGCGCCATGGCTGCTGTGAGCGTTGCAGCAATAAGAGCCCCACAAGCAAACGCAGGAGATGCCGTTAGTCCGTCTTTGATGGCAGCGTAAAGGTGCCTGCGTTTTAAGCACAACAACCCGACTCCCCATCCAGCCAGAGCGAATGCCATCGAACTCAGAGCTGAGGGAATGAAGCTTTCTCTCAGAGGCGCCCACTTGCCTTGCTCGCGTTCAAGCTGGTAATCAAAAGAGAGACGTTGCTTCCCCTCCCGAAGATCCACGCGTTGAGGAGCATCTAAAGGACTCTTCGCGGTAATGAAACCAGGCCGCCGAATGCGCAATTGAGTGATCACTGCTTCAGAACCTTTTTCTCCGCGCAAAGTCAAGTGCACTGTCCCGCTCTTTTTGAAACGCGGTCCGGCCCAGACCAAATTTCCGGTATCGGGATGAAGGGTTATCTGGCGGCGGACAATCGCTCCGGATTCCTCTCTTGCAGCCAGTTCGACGGTGAGGCGCTGGTTGGATTGAATCACAAAACGAAGCGTTCCGGCGGGATTGATAAGACCTAGGGCCCATCCAGTGAGCAGAGTAATTATTGCCGCAAACGGGCAGACTATTTTAGCCGACCCAAAAGCAAATGTTTCGGGTCGACTCGGTCTTGCGTTTGGATTATTTATCATGATAAGGCTGGTGGTCCTCAAATGTATCCAGCCGTTCAGTGACCTCTTTACGAATCAGCCGGAGATCATCTCGCAAAGCTCTGACGGCTTCTGCCAGCGCCCGGTCAGCAGAACGGCGACGTTGCGCTTCGCGTTTGCTGAGACGTTCAATAAACCGACCGAGAGGCGAGCGCGAACCTGCCGCTTCAGGCGGTAGACGCCAATCCTCTAAGAGCCCTTGTCTCTGGGAGCTTTTCTTTAGGTTCAGCTTTGCCTTTTTTTCTCGTAGCTGGTTGATTTCCTCGCGCCGGGCTTTTAAAAATTCAACGCTGTGGTTGATACTGAGTTTTTCACGGGCGAAAAGCTGGCCTTTTCGGCCGAGTGCGACGGCTGTCTCCCGTGAAGAGGCTAACTCGCGTAGGATCGAAGCCGCAGCCGCAATGTCCGGTTCGGCCCAGTTCGCCCCTGAGGGATAAGGGGTAAAACCAGGCCCTACAGGTATGAGTGAGTATGGCACGAGACGCGAGTGTTCGGGTGTCATGAACTCCAGATTTCCCGAATAACCGGTTGCGACAACGGGTTTCCCGAGAAGCATCGCCTCGGCCATTCCCAAGCCAAATCCTTCGGCCCGATGCAGAGAGACGTAGCAGTCACATGCTGCGATGAGAGCGGCTGTCTGACCGGCAGTCAGATAATCGTCCATGAGAATCACATCGTGCCGACCTGCCGCCTCATAGCGGAGCCTCTCGCGATCCACGCGGAATTTATCGCCATTGATGGATTTGATAACAAGAAGAGGACCCTCCTCGTCTCTGAATGCTCTTCGGAAGGCCTGAACCACTGCCGTGGGGTTCTTTCTTTCGAACACACTCAGGTAATCGAACGTAAATAAAAAAATGAATTTGTCTGGGGGTAAACAAAAAGTCTCCCGACCAAAGTGGGCTTCGACCGTCGGTTCGACAACGGGCATTGGAAATTTCAAAACAGGTTTCTGGCCTGCTTTGCGCAGCGCCCCGACAACAAAATCGCTCGCGGCCCACACTTCATCCACAAGATCGAACGCCGGTCGCATGGCGGCGGGAAATTTCTCCACTTCCCAGAACCAAAACCCGACGTTATGACATCCTTCAAAGAAACTGGGGCCGATTTTTTTGTAAAACCACGCCAGACTGTCCGCATTTACGCACAAAATATTGGCGTCCATTTTTTCGTCGCTCTTCACTTCGTGGAAGGGATGTTCTTCGCGACTTTCGTAGTTGCTGAGCGTGCGGGTGGCAAACGGAAGCCCGGCGTGTTGGACCGCAGTCACCATGGCTCTTGCGGCGGTTCCAAGACCTAGTTCGCCAGTGAGAAATCCGGCGATGGTAAATCCTTCACGGAACGGAACGTTTTCAGGCCTATCAACAGCGGCTGCTTGTTGTTCTAGGGATGTCAGTGTGATGGTTTTTTTCATCAATCGTTCGGCGAGTAGTCGCTCGCTTTGGTCTTCCAACAGGCTTTGCACATCGCCGCGGAGAAGAAAATCGCTGCGAGCAGCGGCTTTGGCGTTGTATTCTCCGTCGGAGCCGCGTTGACGTAGCCAACCCAGAAATGCGGCATCCCCGCTGGATAGGAAGGGCGACGGGGGCACTTCGCGACCGGATTGCTCTGCGGCAACAACCTCGGCGAGATAACGCCGCCTTATTCCTTTGGTAAGCTGAAAACCGGAAACCGTTTTATTGAACGGATAAGGAGTCGCTGCGGCGCTCTCGAAGCCTTCGGCCAGTAGCATTTGCGCATACTCTGTTGCGAGATCCTTCAGGACGGAATCCTCTGACAGCAAGTGACGCGGATTTTGACCGAGATATTTTGCCAATATCCAGGGGCACAGAGGGTTGAAGCCGCTAAAATGAAAAAATGCCAAAGGCTCCCCGGCCGCATAAAAAGTGTTTTCGATCTTCTGAAGCGGCCGTTCATAAAGATTCCAGTAAGCGACATTGAACCGTTTCTCCCGCCGGATGCCGCACCGGAACATTGCGGGGACGGCATCCATCCAGCGCTGATCAACGAAGCGGGCTTCCGTTGGTGCACTGATACACTCTCTGCGGAGCCGCTCTTCCCACCAGGTTAACATTGACTGTGCTGCAGAGGAAACACCGAGGAAACCGAGGTTGTAAATTCCTGCAAGATAGATATCTGACTCTGTGGGACGGAGGCCATCACGCGGCATGGGCTCTGTGCAATGCGGAGTCAGGGAGATGCCCTCTGAAAAGGCCGTCGAGGCCAGGAGTTCGAGACTGCCAAGGACTAAAATATCGGGATCCAGGTAGAGCACCGTATCGAAACCGCGGCTCAAGAGAGTTTCGAGCAACCAAGGTTTTACTGCGGTGGCCAGTTCGGTTACGTCATAGATTGCAGGCAAAATTGTCTCGTCTCCAGGTGCCAAACCGATGTCAGCAAGCACCAGGGGGGCATACAACTCTCCCGATTGGAAAACCGTGAGATCCTCTCCACGAGCAGAAAGCACCAAGACATGGAAGTGCCAATCGGGATGAACTCTGGCAAGAGAACGGGCAAGCACACGAGCAAACGCGAGGTAGTTTGCCGCTACCACTGTGCAGACGGCGGTTTTTTGACTGCCGATAACACCGCTTGAGGTTTCCTTTTTGCTCACATTCACAGCCCCCTACTTTGCGCTCATTGCAACTTTTCTAGTTCAGCTTCCACAAGACGGCGCATGACCTCTTCTAAGGATAACGTGCAGCGCCAACCAAGTATCCGTTCTGCTTTGGCGGGGTTCCCACAGGCGGCCGTTGGCTCCACGGGAGTCATCAGCGATTGGTCAAACACGACATGATCGCGCCAATGAAGACCGACGGACTCAAATGCAAAAGCGACAAGTTGCTCAACCGAATGAAGTTTTCCCGTCGCAAGGATAAAATCGTCGACCGTCTTTTGGCTGAGCATCAGATGCATCCCGGCTACGTAATCCGGTGCCCAGCCCCAGTCCCGTCGGCCGGCAAGACTGCCCAAAGCCACTTGTTTTTGTTTTCCCAGTTTAATTGCGGCGGCCGCGCGCGCCACTTTTGTGGTTACAAATCCCTCTCCGCGTCGCGGCGATTCGTGATTGTAAAGGATGGCCGAGCAGGTCTGCAGTCCGTAGGCGTTGCGATAAATCCGGCACAAATGCTGGCTCAGAGCTTTCGCCGCACCGTAAGGTGTGGCAGGGTTCATGGGAGTCTCCTCAGTTTGTGGCATTTGCACCGGCGTCCCAAAAACCTCGCTGCTCGAAGCATACAAAAATTTGGGGGGAGCTTGCAAATCCCGTAATATCTCTAGAATTCGCGCCGTGCCCATGCCGATACTTTCTAAAGTGGACTCTGGCATTTCCAGACTAACACGCGGGCTCGACTGACCAGCGAGGTGGTAAAATTCCGTCGGTTTTGCCCTCACGATGATCCGCCGCAGATGGGTGGAATCCATGAATGATCCGTTGTGGAGAAAGAGTCGTTTTTCAAAAATCTCGGCATTTCCGAGCAGCGGCGCGATGTGGCTTTTGGCCAGCCGATCCGGCCGATGAATCAGGCCGTGGACTTCATAATCCTTGTCCAAGAGCAACTCGGCAAGATACGATCCGTCCTGCCCTGTTATACCTGTTATAAAAGCGACATTCATGCGGCGTTAAGATTTGAATCTGGCCGATTCTTGCTACGAATCGAGTAGAGATTTTTTGTTGGACTCGAGCAAAACGAAAAGAGCGCCATGCTACGGGACGAACTAAAGTTTTTGTGACGATGATTTCAAATAGCTTGTTTGGGAACCTTTTTCGTTCGCAACATTTGACTACTTTTCAAGATTTTTAGGTGCTCACTCAGGCTTGTTTGTTGGTAAGTCTGGGAAGTAAAGGCGTCGGCTCAGGTAACGTTCAGCGCGCATGATGGCACGAAATTTAACGAGATCCTCTTCCATAGAACCGCTGATGAGAGTGTAACGGTAATCGCGCCAGCAGCGCATTTCTCTCGCGGCAGACTTGAGGCGAGCCTCGATCTGTGCGGCATTTTCGGTACCACGCCGTTCAAGGCGCCGTCGCAATTCCTCGAGGTTTGGCGGCATAATAAAAACGTCCACGAGGGCGTCCCGAATCAGCGGATCGGTTGAGGAACGGATCTGAGCGGCGCCTTGCGTGTCAATATCAACCAAAACATCCACCCCCTCTTTTATATGATGAAGAATGCTGGTGCGAAGAGTGCCGTAGCGGTGTTTGCCATGCACTGTGGCATACTCAAGCAGTTCTCCTTCGGTAATCATTCGATCAAATTCAGCATCAGAGACGAAATGGTAATCTTGGCTCGGGATTTCCCCGGGGCGCGGTGGGCGAGTGGTTGCCGAGACGGAATAGACAAAGTCTGGAGTTTGTTTGAGAGCGTCACGCAGGGTGGTTTTTCCGGCTCCAGAAGGGGCTGAGAGGACAAAGAGGATGCCGCAACGACGGAAAGCGAGTGTGTTATTCAATGTTTTGTACTTGTTCGCGGAGACGTTCGACTTCGATTTTGCATTCGATAACGCGCCGGGAGGCCTCCGGCGACGCGGTCTTCGCTCCGAGCGTGTGCAATTCACGCCCCATTTCCTGGGCGAGAAAATCAAGTTGCCGCCCAATCGGTCCGCCGGTCTCAATTGCGGCACGAAATTGCTCAATATGACTTTGGAGTCGGGCAATTTCCTCCGAGATGTCGCCACGTTCGGCGATGAGGAGAATCTCGCGCAGGAACGGTTCATCGCCGCCGGGAGCTTGTCCGGGCCACTCCCTGTGCAGTTGGGCGCTTTTTTTGCGAAGCACTTGGGTGCGCGTAGCGATTGCGGCGGAGTTGGCTTTGAGCATGGGTTTGAGAGAGCGCGAAACCGCTAGCGCTCCCGCGGAAAGTTGTTTCTTCAAAGCGGCCCCTTCGCGGAGGCGCATTGCGATGAAGTCTTTGAGAGCCGCTTCCAGCGCTTCTTCACAGACGGCAAGCAGGTTGGTCCGGTCTGGGGATAGGGTGGCGCCACCCGCAACGCCGGGCAGAGCGAGAAGGTCGGAGATTGTCGGCTCACCTTTTAACCCGAGTTCCTCTTGAAGTTGGCGGATGGCGTCGAGATACGCCTTCGCGAGAGCGTTATCTAGGAGTCGTTCCACTGGAGGGGCGGCAGCGTGCTCGATTGTCATCGTCAAGGAAACCCGACCGCGATGGATGAAGGTGGCGATTTTCTCCCGTGCGGCAGGTTCAAACGCAACGAGTTCGCGGGGCAGGTTGCAGGCAATGTCGAGATTTTTGCGGTTGAGCCCGGTTATTTCTGCTGCCACACGGATTCCCTCAGAGCCTACGCACCCCCTGCCGTGGCCGGTCATGCTCGCAATCGGACGGGAGGTTTTGTCACTCTCCGCGCGAGCCTTTGCTTGACGGGATGAATTTGTGATCGGGGCGGGCATCCTGGCTAAAGCGATTCTGGGGTCTGCATCAACTCGGCCACCCGGGCGAGAAGCCGTCCAGCTCCGCCCCCGTCAAGAACGCGATGGTCAAAACTAAGGGTAAGCTCGGCTTGGGTAACGGGAATGAACGCTCCAGCCACATCGTCCCAATAGGGTTGTTTTGAGCCGACTCCGAGACCAAGCACAAGCGTTTGCTCTGGTAAAGGGATGGGCGTGGCCCAGATAATGCCAAATGTCCCGAAATTGGTTACAGTGGCAATGGAAGAGCCAGACGCTTCTTTGGGCAGACGCCTTTGGCGGGCAAGCTCGACCAACTCGTCATAACGCGGCAGCAGTGTTTTGAGCGGCATCTTATCGGCTCCCCGAAGCACGGGGACGAGAACGCCATCCTCGGCTTCAACGGCAAATCCAATATCAATCGCGGACGGATGGACAATTTTCCCGCCAATTAATCGCCCAGCAGGTGCAGAGTCTTCTCCGAGAGCCAATGCAAGTGCCCGGAGGGCGTAAAGAGCCGGGCCAGGTTTGGTTTTCTGAGCTTTCCGATGAGCGAGAAGCGGGTCAAGATTCACCAAACGCCCCACAGTGGCCAACGGTCGGGTCCAACTGCGGCGCATGGCATCGGCCACGGCAACGCGCATGCTGGAGGCGGGGCTGATTTTTTTGGTCTCAAGATCGTAGAGAAATTTTTCGAAATCCTCGACCGTCACGCGCCCGCCGGCCCCGCTCCCGGCGAGCCCGGCGAGGTCTGCGGCGTGAAGGCCGAGTTCTTGCATACGGACTTTCATCCTGGGGGACAGATAGCTAGCCCCTTTTGCTGTCATTGGAACTGGCAGACCGCGAACTGTGGGGCGCACCTGGTTTGGCTGAGCTAAGTTATAATCAGGAAGGATGTTCTCTGCTGGGCTATCAAAATGGGATTTTTTAGCATCTAAAGCGGCTGGTTTAGCTGAGGTGGGTGCCGGTGCCTCCTGAGATTCTGCGGACGGGGCAGAGGCTGGGCTATCGTCGCGTTGGGGGGTAGTCTGGAAAAAACCGCAACTTACGGCATCTGCCTCAGAGACTTCTAGAAATCCAAGGGTCGATCCGACAGGGTAGCTTTCGCCAACTTTAGCAACGAGCTCAGCTACGATGCCTTTGCAGGGTGTGGTGACGCCCATTGTGGCTTTGTTGGTTTCGACCTCGATAATTTCCTGATCCGCAGTGACGGCGTCGCCAGTTTTGACGTGGAAAGAGACGATGATTGCCTCGGCGATGGATTCGCCAAGCTGTGGCATAACGAGAGGAATCTTTGGCATGGCTTAGGAACGAAGCAAGTCGCGCAGTGCGGCAGCGATTGAGTTTGCGCTGGGTCGGTGGGCAGTCCAGAGATTGGGGTGGTAAGGGACAGGAGTGTCTTTGGCATTCAGACGCCGGGGTGGGGCGTCGAGAAGGGCAAAGCCTTCATCTGCGGCACGCGAAACCACTTCGGCAGTCACGCCTCCCCACGGAAACGACTCGCCAACTGCGAGAAGCCGCCCGGTGCGGGCAACGGATGCAAGCAACGTGTCGGTATCGAGCGGTTTGACAGTGCGAAGATCTACAACCTCAATTTCAAAACCCTCCGTGGCAAGCTGTTGACTAGCGAGCAGTGCCTCGTGGACCATAGCGCTGTAAGTGGCAAGGGTGGCATGTTTGCCGTGACGCGCAATCCGGGCGTGTTTGGCTGGCAACGCGACGGTCGGAAGCGCGGGGGCTTTGAGGTGGTAGTAAAGCATTTTGTGCTCGCAAAATATTACAGGATCATCTATTTCAAGCACCGCTTCAAGCAGCATAGAGTAGGCATCCTCAACGGTCGCGGGCGTCATAACGACCAGGCCAGGGTAGTGAGCGTAAACCGTTTCCATCATTTGACTATGAAACGGTCCGCTACCCATGGTGCCGCCGGAGGGGAGACGAATGGTGATCGGGCACGGAACTCCGGTGCGCCAAAAAAGAGTCGCGGCATGGTTCACGATTTGGTTGAAGCCGACGGTGGAGAAATCGGCGAACTGCATTTCAACTATGGGGCGCATTCCTTCTGCAGCGGCGCCGATCGCAGCGCCGACCATCGCATCCTCGCTGATAGGCGTATCAAGAATACGTCCAGGGAACTGTTGCAAAAGATTTTTAGTGGCTTTGAAAGCGCCACCAAACAAAGCCACGTCCTGACCGTAAATGAATACACCCGGGTGAGAGGCGAGTGCTTTGGCTTGTGCTTCGCGGATAGCGTCGAGATACGTCACGCTCATGGTTTCGGATAGAAGAGCGCGGAGCTTGGGCAAATGCAACAGCAGACTGCTTTATAGAGCCCATCTTTCTCGCATGGCTGGCATTTTAGACTCCGTCAATACCTTCGCAGAGCCCTGGCGTTGCGAGGCAACACCAACGTTCCTCAAAGGGGTCGGGAACTGGCTCTCGCTGCACTTCGGCAAGGATGGATTCCACTTCGCGTTTAGCCTCCTCTTTCCACTCAAGAATCTCGCCCCAGTCGGCGAGATTGGTTTGAAGGATGAATTCTTCGGCCACAGCGAGGCAATCGCGTGCCACTGGAAGAGTTTTAAGCGTTGCATCCACATAAAAGGCATCGTCATGCTCTCCATGACCGCTCAGCCGAAGAAGAGTGGCCACAACGAGCTGCGGCAAACCGGTTTGACGGGCATCCTGCGCCGCAGCGGTAATTTTTTTAAGACAATCATTCAGGTCGGTACCATCCACATCCCATCCCCTGACACCGTAACCCCGAGCGCGATGCACCAACGATTCGCAGGCAAATTGACGGCTGTTGGGCGTCGAATAGGCGTAGAGGTTATTTGATACCACCACCACCACGGGCAGTTTCTCAACGGCCGCGAGGTTAAGCCCCTCATGAAACGCGCCAGTGGATGTGGCTCCTTCTCCAAGGGTGACAATCGCTATCCCAGTTGGCTCACCGCGCAACCGACGCCCCAGAAGCATTCCTGTTGCAGCCGAGACCATTGCTCCAAGATGGCTGATCATCGCTAGATAACCCTCAGCAGGTCGTCCGCGATGAACGTTGCCATCTCGTCCCCGCATCGGTCCAAGACGTGAACCGAGGTAAGTCCGGAAGGCGTCTGCCGGACTTTCGCCGTAAGCGAGGCGACCCGCCTGGTCACGGATCAAAGGCGCAAAAACGTCGCCTTTATTAAGGGCAATACCTGCGGATACAGCGACCGCCTCGTTACCTCGACCAACGTAACAGCCACCGGTTATTTTTCCGCTTCGGTAGAGACTGGCGAGTTTGTCCTCTATAACCCGGGCACGTTGCATAAATCTAAAAGCCTTCAGATAGAGGTCCCTCCACGATTCGTCGAGAGCGCTCTCCACGGGTAGTTTGGTTTGTGAGGCGGATTGGGGAAGGGATTCTAAAAAGGCTGTTTGAGCCATAACTCTCTTTATCGTTCCTTACGAGCGAAGGCAACCCATTCTAGCGGTGAAACGATAGCTTGATATTTCACAGCATCAACACCTAGGTCTCGTTGACAAAGAAAATTTATAGCCCAAGGTTGTCGTGCTCCAATCGGGGGAAACATTTCTTATTTTTCGGTCACGCTCAGTTTTTTGGGGAAGCAATTTCTCCGTTGCTTTGTCGGAACAGCAACTAAAATTTAATTTTTCAACTGTTTAATTTTCAAATGGTCTCTCCGCCTCCAGACCCGCATCTGCCACTACCAACACTTCTGAGTGTGGTGATCCCGGCCCGGGACGAGGCTGGGTGTATTGCCTCAACGGTTAATCATCTCCACATCGAATTGGCACTCAACGAGATACCGCACGAGATTGTTGTTGTGGACGACGGTTCCACCGACGAGACCTGGGCAATTCTCCAGCGCGAGGCGGCAAAGATTGCTGAGTTGAAGCCCATTCAGAACATTGGGAGAAACGGGTTTGGTCATGCGGTCATCTACGGCCTGGAGCAAGCTCGTGGCGACGCTCTGATGGTCATGATGGCGGACGAATCGGATGATGTGCGAGATGCGGTGCGATATTGGAAGAAATTATGTGAGGGATATGAATGCGTTTTTGGCTCGCGCTTCGTCAAAGGCGGTGGGGTGATTGATTATCCTTTTGTGAAATACTTTTTTAACCGTGCAGGAAATCTTTTCATCCGCTTCCTATTCGGCATTAAGCTCAATGACACCACCAATGCCTTCAAGGCGTATCGCCGCAACGTCATTGAGGGATGTCGGCCTTTACTCTCCCCTCACTTCAATTTGACGGTAGAAATACCCCTCAAAGCCATCATTCGCGGCTATTCTTGGGCAGTCATCCCCATCACCTGGCGCAACCGGCGATCTGGCGTTGCAAAGCTCAAAATTAAGGAAATGGGCAGTCGTTACCTTTTTATTATTTTTTACGTCTGGATCGAGAAATACTTCAGCAGAGGCGATTATAAAAAGGTAACCACAACGACAACCACCACGCCGTCTCGCTAACACAGAGCGCAAATCTCGAAAGCGTAAGGCGGCCATGCGTCAACGCACAACGGAGCCAAGCCTACTGCCCCGCAACCCGGTTAATATCAAAAGCGCCAAACACCTCGGGCTTAAGAAATTTCGGTGCCGCAAGGGAGATGAATTTTTTCATCTCTTCAAGAGTCTGCGCCTTGTCGCGTCCGCGAGGTTGGAAAGTTGCCGTCACAGGCATACTAACGATCACATAAGCCCACCGGTGGTTGATTTTATCGAAAACCCTGTCCCAGCTTGTGACAAAGACCCGTTCCCAATGGCTGTGTGTTAACCGATTTTCGCCGACGAACCAATACGCAAAAAGTGAGGAGATCGTGTGCGGCAAGCCGTCGTTTCGTCGAACAGTCTGGTGAAGCGTGAGCAGAGTAACACGAATAACGTGTCCGTTCGAGAGCTTGATGGGCACAACTTCCTTTTCCACAATCGTCCACCCCTGTGCAGGGAGGCAAACCTCGGGACGGTGAATACTCCGCTTCTCCGAGCCGCTGAGCACGATCGAACAAAGAATATTTTCATTCTCAATTGTGCTGTAAATCTTTCGGGCAAAACCCGTATCGCGAGGAAGGATAACTTTTTCAGCCGCGCTCACCTCGGTTTCCACACCCCAGTAATCACCGATTTCGTAAGGTAGCTCCATAATAACCCCCTGCCCGCTTGGTTTCAGATTGCGGTTTCCTTGGATTGAGGCGCCGGCAGTCAAAGCAACAGCAAGTATAAGAGCGACTAGTCGCCACGGGGCGATGCCCACAACCGGCTTATTGGGAACCGAAGATACTCTCATGAATTTGATTATGATCAAAACCGGGCCGGAATCCAGTGGCAGATGGCGCTCCACCAAGAGTCACCAAATTCCCCCGCAAACCTGTCCTTCAGGTGTTCCGCACATGCGTCATTTTCAACAATCGCGAAGAGAGTTGAACCGGAACCGGACATCAACGCGCCTGAAACGCTGACCTGGGTGCGCAGCCACTCTTTTGCAACTTCAAGAATCAGATGCTTGCGAAAAACCGGTGGTTCGAGGTCGTTAATTAGTTCGAATCCTCCAGCCAGCGTTTGAGTGTGCGCCGGGGGAAGCCCTGCCTTGCGTCCCAAACGCCACGCGCTGTAGGCCCAAGCAGTCGAAACCGGAAAGGCTGGTTTGACAAGCAGAAACGTCAATGGTGGCGGAGCATGTCCATCCGCCAGTGGAGTCACGTTCTCTCCCCGGCCCGTGCAGCGGCAGGCGGTTTGATAAAGAAATACCGGAACGTCCGAGCCCAGTTCAACTCCTATGTTCGCAAGCGCACTGATTTCGAGTGGATTACCAAAAAGCTCGTTGAGCGCTCGTAACGCCGCGGCGGCGTCACTGCTGCCGCCGGCGAGGCCGGCGCCATGGGGGATTTTCTTTTCTAACACAAAACGAACGGAGGCCCCACCCGGAACGCGCCGCTCGAACGCCTTGGCAGCGCGTAGCACGAGGTTTGATCCATCTGTTGGCAAGGAAGGGTCATCGCATTCGAGCAGCGGCCCTTCGGGACAAAGTTCAACACCCAAACGGTCGGCCAAATCGAGCGGAAGGATGAGCGTATCAATCTCCGTAAAGCCATCCTCGCGTTCGCGAAGAAGCCGGAGGAAGAGGTTGACCTTGGCCGGAGCTTCGTAGTATTTCATAGTGTTTTGCAGTGGTCATAGACCGCCTGCATTTTGCAGATTTATCAATACGCGGCCTAAACGTTTTCGCCACATCAATTCTCATGCAACCGCATCAACGAATAATCGTCGCTCTGGACGTTCAGGACGCAGCCTCAGCCCTCGAGCTAGCCAAGCAACTTCATGGTATGGTTGGTCTTCTGAAGGTGGGACTACAACTTTTCACTCATTCAGGGCCTGATGTGGTCAGACAGCTCGCCGACCATGGTGAAAAGCTATTCCTCGACCTTAAGTTGCATGACATTCCGACCACTGTCATGCGCGCTGTTGCTTCCGCAGAATCGCTTGGTGTCGCAATGATGACAATTCATCTTTGTGGTGGGGCTGACATGCTGGCTTCCGCGCGATTGGCTGCTGGTGACCAAACTCAAGCCAATTTTGACTGCGGGATACCGTTGTTACTCGGAGTGACTGTGTTGACGAGTATGAGTCAAGAAGCTCTTCACTCGGTTGGCGTCCCTTTACCTATTGAAGAACAGGTTCTCAAACTCGCTGAACTTGGATTTGATCAAGGCATTCGTGGTTTTGTTGCCAGCCCGCATGAAATCGCGCCCCTTCGGTGCCGATTCGGAGACAAAATCAAGATCGTCACCCCAGGGGTTCGCCCTGAATGGAGCGTGAAAAACGATCAACACCGCGTGATGACACCGCGTGAAGCGATAGATGCTGGCGCGGATTATATCGTCGTTGGCCGCCCGGTCACCGCAGCTCCGGACCCACATGAGGCGGTGCGCAAAATCATCCAGGAATTGACGGTTTAAACGCCTCAGCCAGAGCCCACGCCATGCAGAGAGAATGGCAAGTGTGTTGCGCGTGAAAAAACCTTCTGGTTCCGAGGCCTATCAAGAAGATAGAAGGCTTGATCCGAGCCTTGTCATTTACAATGACCTCGGGGCATCATCTCATCTATCCGCATGCCCATTTTCAACTGTAACATCCTCTGACTCAGGGATAAATCACGCTGAGAGCGGGTGAAGGGAATCGAACCCTCGTATGCAGCTTGGGAAGCTGCCGTTCTACCATTGAACTACACCCGCAGAGCAGCAGTTTAATTTGCAATTAAAAAGACAAAGGCCGGACGTCAAGTGCTTTTCGACCCATAGATAGGCACTCGACACCAGCCGTGCAATAGGATTGGAGACACCGCAGAGCATTTAGAACAGTGTAGGGCTCTCAGAGACCTGATGCCAAGAGTTTCTTGTGATTTGGAGGCAACCTTCTAAGGAGAGAGAATCAAAGCGTGGTGCACAATAGACTGTTGCAAAGACTCTAGCCTTAACTTTTCTGGCTGTGTGTCTAGACTGGGTGCTTTTTCGGGCGCCCATTCTTGAGGAAGTCAGGCAGGTTTATCTCGCCTTGATTGGTTTCGATGCTGGTGCTGCATCGGACTGGCTTGGTCCAGATCTTTTTCGTCTCTTTCATGTTGTGATGATAAGGAATGAGACGGTGCTGGTTTGGTTTGTTCCGCGTGCCGACGAGGTTGCCTTCTCCCTGTTTGGCTTTGCACGGTTGCTTTTGCTTTTAATGCTTTTTGGGCTCTCGCTAACGGCAATGATGTCTCAGGGTTCCAAGCCATTTCTCAGTTCTGATGCTTCTCGAGCCTTCAGAGCCATTTGGCCATGGTGCTGTTGGGCCGGTTGGAAATTTTTTTGTTGTTGTTTTGCGTTTCTCGTTGGGCTTTGTCTCTGGCATCATAGCGTGGTTATGGGTCGGCTGGCTCCTTCGAGTAAAAGAGAAGGTTTGACGAAGAAACCGAGCGGTTTCATGAGTTGTTGAATCATTCAGGGGTGAAGGTGCTGAGGCTTTCAGGGCTCGAAAGCTCAAAGTGGTGGCTGCAGACAGACACGCATTGGAGTGGTGAGGGTGCCTGTGTTGCGGCTGAGCAAATTGCCGACTCGGTTCGAGACGAACTTGGCTTAGCCAAGGAGGGGAAGTGGGATGGCGAAGAGCTTGCGAGGGAGTCGAGAACCGGCCGCGGTGATCTGGCAATGCTACTTGGCGCTGGAGCGAGTGGACGACTGATCACCTCAGAGGAAACCTCAGCTGTGCCTTTGTCCAAGGCGCATAAGAAACCCAGCGATGAAAAGGCTCGTGTGTATGGCTTGGCGGTAATTTGACTAAAATTTATCGTGAACCGGCCATTGGGTTTGTTTCTGGTTCAAGGTGTGGCGGATTTGTGCGAGGTGGAGCTCAGGGGGCCGGTATGGGTCTTTGCTATAAACGGTGGCGGAACGACGGCTGTTCGGATGAATTTTGCCCGCGCAGTGGAGTTCTTAGAACAGACTAAACTCGTTTATCCTAATATGACTTTAAAGCCGTCAAAGGGGGGATAACACCTCAGAGGATCTTCCACTCTACTAGGTCGAGGAGTGGCAGAAAACGGAGTGAAAAAAGTACTTTCAGCCCAGACAGAATCATGCTTAAAACGGAAAAAAACAGAATTATGAGCAAGTTGTCTGAAAAGTTGAAAAAGCCGGTGCAGGCCATTTCTGACCACGAGGGGATTCTTAAGATTTCACCAAGGGATGGGGGGACGCGAGTGGAAATTGCCTTTGATCCCCAGCAACTTAGGGAAGCGGACGTGCGAGCGATCATCACCCGGCATTTTTCTTCTGCTTTGGAGGGGAGCGGTTCTTCGCGGCGTTGGGTGATGCGGCTTGATGGCGAGGCCTGTGAGGCGGCTGCCTCCAAGCTGGAACGTCGCATCGAGCGGTTACCCGGAGTGCGTCGTGCCCTGGCGACCTACGTTGGTCACGTTCTCTGTCTCACGTTTGACCCGGCGGTAACGGATGAGGACCTACTTTTTGAGCGTGTGCGCAATGAGGGGGCCTCTGTGTCACCGCTGGGGAAAGCCGTTCCGGTCCGTAAGAGTTTTCCTGAGCGCCTGCGTGCGGGAGAGTTGAATGAAGAAATCTCTTGCGGTTTGGGGTTTCTTTTCATGATTACCGGAGCGGTGACAGAACGGGTCGCAGGTAGCGGCCTGGGCTCGGGGGTGCTCTTTGCATTAAGCTATGTTTTTGGCGGGCAATACGGTGTCCGTTCAGCTATTGCTTCGCTTCGGGCAAAGACTTTGGATGTGGATCTGTTGATGGTGTTGGCAGCGTTGGGTGCGGCGATTGTCGGTGCCCCGTTTGAGGGGGCCCTGTTGCTGTTTCTTTTCAGCTTCTCCAACGTTTTACAGAGCAACGCTCTTGACCGGACACGCCGAGCCATTGAATCGCTTTTGAAATTGCGCCCGGAGACGGCGCTGCGCAAAACGGCAGAGGGGACCGAGCTCGTGCCGGTGTCCGAACTGCTTGCGGGCGATACTGTGATTGTGCGTCCGGGTGATCTGCTGCCGGTGGATGGAGTTGTGACAGAGGGAGAGACTTACGTTGATGAATCGAGCCTGACGGGCGAGTCACTCCCGGTGCACAAAAAGCTGGGAGGTGAAGTTTTTGCCGGCACACTCAACCAGTCTGGTGCTATGGAAGTTCGTGTCGTGCGCGGGTCGGAGGAGACAACTTTGGCAAAAATGGTGCGGCTTGTGGCGGAAGCGCAGGCGGAGAAGTCTCAAACGCAGCGTTTTCTCGAAAAGGCCGAACAGAATTACGCGGCGGGTGTTATTATTTTCACTGCCGCAGTTTTGCTGGTGCCTTGGTTGTCTTTTGGGGAGGAGTTTGGCAAAGCTTTTTATCGGGCGATGACAGTGATGGTGGTCGCATCGCCCTGTGCGTTGATCATCAGCACACCCGCGACAGTGCTTTCGGCGATTGGAGGGGCCGCTCGCCGGGGAATTCTCATCAAGGGTGGCAGCCATCTGGAGACTGCCGCACGGGCTGACATTGTTTGTCTTGACAAAACTGGTACGTTGACGATTGGGCGCCCTTCAGTAACGCACATAGCAACATCTTCGGGAGTTGAGATGCTCTCGGATGGACAACTCTCGCAACGGAGCGCAGATTTACTGCGGTTATGTGCCGGGCTTGAGGCGCGATCTGAGCATCCACTTGCAGCCGCCATTGTTGTTGCTGCTCGACAGCTCGGGTTGGAACTGCCGGAGGCGCAGGCGTTTCAGTCTGTTGCCGGAAAAGGTGCACAGGCAACAATCGGAGGGGATATTTTCCTTGTGGGAAGCCACCGATTTTTCGATGAAAACGGTGTCTCAGGGATGGATCTGCTCTCTGGTCACGAGGATGCGTTACAGGCAGATGGGAAGACATGCGTTTGGTTCGGGCGCAGGAATGCAGGTGGCGTGGAGGCTCTCGCTGTGTTTGGCCTTGCAGATACTCTTCGCCCGGATGCAGTAAGGGCGGTGGAGGACCTCCGCAGGTGCGGAATACGAAGGATTGTCATGCTGACTGGGGATCAAGTTGGCGTTGCGCGGGCAATCGCCCGGCAGGCCGGACTTGAAGAGTTTCGCGCCGGGTTACTGCCGGCGGACAAAGTTGCGGCCGTGCGCGAGCTCAAGCGAGAGGGAGTTGTGGCGATGATCGGCGATGGGGTTAACGATGCACCGGCACTCGCAGCGGCGCATCTCGGTATCGCAATGGGTGGCGCGGGAACTGACATCGCAATGGAGACGGCCGATGTTGTGTTGATGGGTGATCGTCTTGAAAACATTCCGGCTCTTCTCAGTCTCGCTCGTCAGGCAAAACGTGTTCTAATTCAGAACTTGGTGTTTGCTGGGGGAGTGATTGTTGTTCTTGCCGGAGCGGCGCTCGGATTCGCTCTGCCGTTGCCTGTTGGGGTGGTCGGCCATGAGGGAAGCACGGTGCTAGTCTGTTTGAACGGGTTGCGTTTGCTAGGCTGGCGTGGACGTTCGACAAAAGAAGGTGTTGATGCTCCAACAAACTGAGGTTGGAGCGAACCCTTTTTTCTTTAGGTTTGTCCTAATCCGCAAGGCCGTAACGGACAATGCACCAGAGGGCGCGAAAGCCGTCTTTCCAGTTGATTTTTTTGCCCTCTGCATAAGTGCGTCCGTGGTAACTCACAGCAACTTCATAGATACGGGCGTTGCGGCGGGCGAGTTTGGCTGTCAACTCGGGTTCGAACCCAAATCGATTTTCCTTGAGGGGAATGGATTGAAGTAATTCGCGGCGAACGGCTTTGTAGCAGGTCTCCATATCTGTCAGGTTGATATTGGTAAACATATTCGACAGGAGTGTCAGAAATCTGTTTCCAACCGAATGCCAAAAGTAGAGGACGCGATGTTCTTGCGAGCCGATAAAACGAGAGCCAAAGACCGCGTCGGCTGCACCTTCGAGCAGAGGCCTGAGCAGCAGGGGAAATTCCCTGGGGTCATATTCAAGATCTGCGTCCTGGACGATGACAAAGGGTGCTGTGGCGTTCTGGATTCCGGTTCTAACGGCGGCACCTTTACCACGATTGACCTTGTGCCGATGAAGCTTTACACGCGGTTCCTGAGCGAATGAATTTTGAAGAATTTGCCATGTTAGATCCTGGCTGCAATCGTCAACGACCAGCAATTCCGCGACGCTCGGCTGTTCAAGCACAGTACGAATCACGCGTTCGACGGTTCGCTCTTCGTTGAAAACCGGCATGACAACTGAAAGGCATCGTTCTGCAGGAAGGGCATGACTCATCGGAGATAAACTATAAGAATTTTGAACAGCGACAGGCACACAAGGAAAGTGGCCCGGAAGTTACAATCTTCTCCAACAATGCCCGGTTGCGGAAATGAGTTCATCGGCTGCGTCCGGACCCCAAGCACCCGCTGGGTAAAGATGTAGAGGGGGAGCTGACGGTTCTGACCACCCCTCCTCAATGCCGTCAATGAATTCCCAAGCGTGTTCAACCTCGTCGCGTCGGGCGAAAAGCGTAGCATCTCCGCTCATGGCATCAAGTAAGAGACGCTCGTACGCTTCAGGGCCGACTTTGCCGAAGGATGTGCCATATCTGAAATCCATCTTCACTGGCTCGATTCGCAGCGATGTGCCTGGGAGCTTTGCCTGCATCCTGAGAGAAATTCCTTCATCGGGCTGAATTCGTATTACGAGAATATTATCATCACCAGAATTTTCAAGGCGGTTAAATAGAACAGGCGGAGCCGAGCGGAAGTGAATCGCAATTTCGGTGCCGGGCTTAGGAAGACGTTTGCCAACGCGAATGTAGAACGGCACATCTGCCCAGCGCCAGTTATCAACAAAAACGCGCAATGCAACAAAGGTTTCTGTCTTGGAATCAGGAGCGACACGATCTTCTTCGAGGTAGGCTGGCACATCAATGCCATCGATCGCACCGGAGGTATATTGGCCACGGACGACATCTCGAGCGACGTTCGCGCGATTGATCGGCCGCAGGGCGCGGATGACCTTGACTTTTTCGTCACGCACGGAGTCTGCAGACAAATCAACAGGTGGTTCCATTGCCGTGAGGCAGAGGAGCTGGAACAGATGGTTTTGGACCATATCGCGAAGAGCTCCAGAAGTGTCGTAATATCCGCCGCGACTTCCGACGCCAAGCGTTTCCGACGCGGTAATTTGGACATGGTCAATATGGCGGTTGTTCCAAAGCGGCTCGAAGATCGCGTTGGCAAAGCGCAGAACCATAATGTTCTGGGCGGTTTCTTTGCCCAGATAATGGTCAATGCGGTATGTTTCGTTCTCGGGGAAAGCCCTCTCTACGGCGTGGTTGAGTGCCTGGGCGCTCTTTAGGTCACGGCCAAAGGGCTTTTCCACAATAACACGTGACCACCCACCACGCGGCGATTTGCAGAGCCCAGAGCTTTTGATGTGGGAAAGAATAGGGGCAAATTGTTCCGGCGCCGCAGCAAGGTAAAATAGCCTGTTGCCCAGAGCTCCCTGGCGTGCCTCGATTTCCTCGATGCGATGGCGAAGGGTTTCATAACCGGTGGCATCCTCGAATTCGCTGCAGTGGTAAGAGATTGAGCTAGCAAAACTATCCCAAAGTGTTTGGTCAAAAGTGCGGCGTGAGAATTTTTTTGCTGCCTCAAGGAGTTCAGCCCTGAAAGATTCATCCGTCTTTGCACGTCGGGCAAAGCCAATCATGGAGAGCCCAGGCGGCAGGTTGCCATCGGAGGCTAGGTTCAGAAGGGCAGGCACGAGCTTTCGGTGTGTTAAATCACCGCTGGCTCCAAAAATGACGAGTGTGCAGGGCTGGGGAGCGGCACGGGATGTTAAGTTCTCGCGAAATGGATTTTGAGTGAGTCCACTTTCCGATATGGATGATCTTAGCTGAGTCATAAAATCTTACCAAATTCAGCGGTGTAGCTCCGTCAGGCACCAATCGCTGCCGCGCACCGTCGGCAGAGTCGGGGATGAGCTTTCACCGTTCCAACATCCGGAAGATGGCGCCAGCAGCGGGCACAAGCCGGATCGGAGCTCCGGGTGGCAAAGGCGGTGAGAGTTTGTCCCGCCGTGACCTCTATCGAGGCAACGAGGAAAAATTCCTCCGCCTCAGCGCGATTTTGTGAAATCCAATCAATGATCTCATGGTCAGGAGTTGTTACATTGACAGTCGCCTCGATAGATTTTCCAATATTTTTAGCCTGGCGGGCGGTCTCAACGGCGGCGGAAACAGCATCACGCACGCGGAGAAGTCTGCTGACGAGTTCAGCGGCCTGCGCATCACTTCGCGCAGAATTCGCTTGCGGAAACATTTGTATGTGAACTGACGAACCGTCTTTCTTGAAATATCCCCACGCCTCCTCAGCGGTGAACGGCAGGAAAGGCGCGAGAAGGCGGCAAAGAGCGCTAAAGAGCTCGCTCATAGCAGCCTGCGTGGCCCGGCGGCGTGGAGATGACAGGGCGTCGCAGTAGAGACGATCTTTTGTGATGTCCACATAGAGGGCACTCAGGTCGTTGACGCAAAAATTTACGAGCGCGTGGTGTACAGTATGAAAATCGCACGCCTCAAACGCAGCCCGGCACTTAGCGTTTAGTTCCTCAAGCCGGTGAAGGATCCAACGATCAATCAAAGTGGCAGAGGCCAAGGACGACTCGGCGAGTGCCGGGTCAAAATCATGAAGATTTGCCAGGAGTATCCGGAGAGTATTGCGCAATCGCCGATATGTTTCGGACAGTTGGTTGAAAGCCTTTTCTGAAAAGGGGACTTCAGCAGTGTGATCAACGCTGGATGCCCAGAGCCGGACGATATCGGCACCATGAGATTCCACAAAGTGCGAGGCGGTCGTGGGCTTTTGATAGGCACCCTGTTTTGACTTGGACAACTTGCGTCCGTCGGTGTCCACCACAAAGCCGTGAGTCAACACTCTTTTATAGGGTGCCTCACCGGTCATCGCAACGGAGGTCATCAACGAGCTTTGGAACCAACCACGGTGCTGATCGGTCGCCTCCAAATAAAGATCAGCAGGAAAACGCAATGCTGAATTCGTGCGGAGCACTGCCGAATGGCTCACCCCCGAGTCAATCCACACATCCAGCGTGTCGAGTTTTCGTGTTGTGCCAGATGGAAGACCAAACCGCTCTGCCAATTCTCTCTCGGATAAGTCGAACCAGAAATCTGCTCCCTCAACCTCAACAACATCCGCAATTTTTCGAATCAGAGCAGGATCGAGCATCGGTTCCCCTTGCGGCGAGTAAAAAACAGGTAGCGGCACCCCCCATGAACGTTGACGCGAGATGCACCAGTCTTTACGCGCTTCAACGGTGCCATAAATCCGATTACGTCCCCAAGCTGGGAGCCACTCAACCTCATCAATACGGCGAAGGGCGAGCTCGCGCAATTTGTCAATTCGAATGAAGAACTGCTCGACAGAACGAAAAATAACCGGAGTTTTGGAACGCCAACAGTAAGGATATTTGTGGACGTAAGGCTGGTGGCCGACAAGTGCCCTGCGGGTTGTTAGTAATTCAATGATCCTGGCATTGGCGTCGAAGACATAACATCCAGTAAGCTCATCTAGGCCACAGTCGCTTGTGAAGCGGCCTTTATCATCCACCGGGGAGAGTTGTGGGAGAGCGTATTTCAGTCCGGTTTGGTAGTCTTCCGCCCCATGCCCGGGAGCAGTATGAACACAGCCTGTGCCCGTGTCCATCGTTACGTAGTCGGCCAAAACCAGCGGCACCGTTCGGTTAAAAAGCGGATGTTGTGCGGTCCAGTTTTCCAGAGCAGAACCCCTGAATGATGCTGTGGGTTCACCCACGGGCTCGAGTCCGGTTTCTGCGGCAAAAGAACTTACCAAATCTGAGGCGAGAACGAGGAGCCGTAGCGCGTCATCCGATGAGCGGAAGCATTGCGCGAGATAAATCGCATCGGGGTGGAGTGCGATGGCCACGTTGGCGGGCAGCGTCCACGGAGTGGTGGTCCAAATAACCACTTCCGCCCCTCTTTCGATTAGAGCAGGATCACCTTCTTTGAGTCTGAAGGTGGCGTAGATGGCAGGAGAGGTGTGCTCTTCCATTTCAACTTCTGCCTCGGCAAGAGCTGTCTGAGCCCCGGTGCTCCAATAAACGGGCTTTTTGCCGCGATAGACCAGGTCGGCCTCCACAAAGCGAGCAAACGCCCGGATCACCGCCGCTTCGTAGGCCGGTTCGAGGGTCAAATATGGAGATTGCCAGTCACCAAACACACCAAGACGCCGGAATTGTTCCCGCTGGATTCCAATATATTTCCAAGCGTATTCCGCTGAACGCCGTCGGACTTCGGCAGGGGAAAGCCCTTTTGATTCCTTAACAACTTTATATTCAATAGGTAAGCCGTGACAGTCCCAGCCTGGAATAAACGGTGCTCGAAAACCAAGCATCGTTCGGGATTTGATGACAAAATCCTTGAGAATTTTGTTTAACGCAGTCCCCATATGCACATCGCCATTGGCAAAAGGAGGGCCGTCGTGAAGAACAAACAAAGGGGTGTTCTGACGAGATTGCAAAATCTCCTGGTAGATGTTGCGCTTTTGCCAAAAATCAATCAACTTGGGTTCCAATTCCCTGAGACCAGCCTTCATCGGGAAGCCGGTTTTCGGCAGTAAAACGGTTTCTTTATAATGGGTGTCAGATGTGCGTTCCTTGGTCATTTTTAGAAGGGCAGAAGAGCAGAATTCGAGCGAGGCTTCAATCGAAGAGTTCTATAATCTTAAATTGAATCTGAATTCTGAATCTCCTAGATGATCTTCCTAAACCTTAACGATTTTACTCTGGAGATCGGTGAAACGCACAACGCCAGACAACTCGACTTGGTTGTGAGCACTCCAAGAGCCAACGAGTTGTGCGCTTTAAGTTTTGCTGGCGAGATCACCCATCCCTTCGAGTTACTAGTTTCTCTCGCAGAACCTTATCAGCAAGAGCTGGATTGGCTTTGCCTTTTGAAAGCTTCATGATTTGACCTTTGAGAAAATTCAGCGCTGCAGCGTTTCCTGACTGAAAATCAGCCACAGGCTTGGGATTGGCAGCAATCACCTCATCCGCAAAGGCTTCGATCACGCTAGTATCGCTGACCTGCTCAAGCCCCTTCTCCCTGACGATCGTGACAGGATCTTTGCCGGAGGTAAACATCTCCGCGAAAACGGTCTTTGCCTGTGCACCGTTAATGCGTCCGTCATCAACGAGATTAACGAGTGCATCGAGACGCTCCGGTGGCACGGGGCAAGAGGAAATGTCTAGCGATGCGGCTGCGAGGGCATTTTGGAGGTCGTTGAGGATCCAGTTAGCGATGTTTTTAGGTTTGCGGGCGCCAGTGGCCGCTTTTTCAAAATAAGCGGATAAAGCCTGATCTGAGCCAAGCACCCCAGCGTCGTAGGGTGTAACGCCATACTCTTTTACAAAACGATCACGCTTTTCTGTGGGCAACTCCGGTCGGCGCGACTTCACGGCCTCCACCAGTGGCGCGGTTTGCACTGGCATAAGGTCTGGATCTGGAAAATATCGGTAATCATGGGCATCCTCTTTGGTGCGCATCAGGAACGTCTCTCCTGCGACGTCATCCCAGCGACGCGTTTCCTGTCTTAAAATGGCGCCTGCCTCTAAAGCCGCGATTTGCCGCTGTATTTCAAATGCGAGTGCGCGCCGAACTCCACTGATGGAGTTCATATTTTTAATCTCGATTTTCGTGCCAAACTCGCGCTGCCCCTCAGGCCGCACCGACACATTGCAATCGCACCGGAGCTGCCCTTTCTCCATATCCGCATCGCTCACGTTGCCATAAATCAAAATTTGCTTGAGTGCTGTTAGAAACGCAAAAGCCTCCTCGGGAGAGGCGATGTCTGGCTTGGTGACGATCTCCATCAGCGGCGTGCCGGCGCGGTTAAAATCTATGCCGCTGGTGTTTTCAAAATGAAAACTTTTTGCAACGTCCTCTTCAAGGTGAATTCTCACAAGTCCGATGCGTTTGTCGGGCGTGGCAATCGTCTTCTGTGCGTCTTTGGGATAAGCCAAATCGTGTAGGACAACCGCTCCACCAAGGCAGAGCGGGACGTCGTATTGCGAGATTTGGTAGTTTTTCGGCATGTCAGCGTAGAAATAATTTTTTCGATCAAATTTGCAGATTTCCGGAATCTCACAGCCGAGCATTAGACCTGTCAGGGCGGTGAGACGAAGCGCTTCCGCGTTCATCACGGGGAGCGCGCCCGGCAGGCCGAGACAAACTGGGCAGGTGTGCGTGTTTGGAGGTGCACCAAACTCGTTCTTACAGCCGCAAAACATTTTGCTGGCAGTCTTGAGCTGGACGTGAACCTCGAGTCCGATGGTGGCATTGTATTTCCTATTCATAGATCAGCCGATGGGTGGAAATTGGGCTGGGCAGCCTCTGGCAAGCCTCACAAAAATCAAGCGGAGACATATTGTGAACTTAGCTTTCAGGCTGGAACAACACGACCATCCTTCATTCGAACAAGACGATCCCCTTTTTTTGCCAATAATTCGTCATGTGTGACCATAATCAATGTTTTCCCTGCGATGCGACTCAGAGTGAGCAATAACCCCATGATCTCGTTTCCGGTGTTTGAGTCCAAATTTCCGGTAGGTTCATCCGCAAAGATGACGGCCGGGTCGTTCACAAGAGCACGAGCGATTGCCACGCGCTGCTGTTCGCCACCAGAAAGCTCTCCTGGAAGATGATGCAGCCTTTCGGCAAGGCCGACTTTTTCAAGTGCCTTCCTGGCGGCATCGGCATCGGGCGGTCCAGAGATGCGGCGCGGGAGCGTCACGTTCTCAATAGCTGTTAACTCCGGGAGAAGATGATAAGATTGAAAAATAAATCCCATGCGGCGGTTTCGCAATCGGGCACGCTGTGAATCGGACAGCGCATAGATGTCTCTCCCGTCAAATTCCACAAGCCCCTCATCCGGACGATCCAGTCCAGCCAACGTGTGAAGCAATGTGGTCTTACCGGCTCCCGAGGCACCAAGCAAAATGACAATTTCGCCCAGCTGTGCGCTAAACTCGACCGCTCGCAAAACGTCAAGCGTCTGTTTGCCAATCTTAAAAGATTTTTTCAGCCCAGAAGCCACTAGAAGAGGAGTTTCTCTCATAACGAACTAGGGAAAGAACGCCCGGCGTAAGCGAGACGAGCTGCGAGACGAATTGCTGAAAAGAGGCTATCGGGACACGCCACACCTCTGCCTGCGATGTTGAAAGCGGTGCCATGATCGGGACTCGTCCGCGGGAACGGCAGCCCGGCTGTGACATTTACCCCGTCATGAAAGCCGATGAGTTTGAGCGGGATAAGAGCTTGATCATGATACATCCCAAGCACAGCGTCAAATTCACCCTTTACTGCACGATAAAATACCGTGTCCGGCGACTCAGGACCGACAAAACGTGCCCCAGGGTATAACCGACAGAGCTTTTCTACGGCAGGGCGTATGATCCGACCTTCCTCCTCACCGAGAAGGCCATCCTCACCAGCATGAGGGTTCAAGCCAGCAACACCGATCACCGGAGAGTCTTTACCTGTGCGCATCAGGAAATCTGCAAGAAGACGTCCAACACGTAGAATCGCCTCAACATTCAGCTCCCGCACTGCTTCCGACAGTGGCACATGAATTGTGACAGGAGAAACCGTCAGTGATGGCGATGTCAAAATCATCGAATACTCCGAAGCGCCCAGATGCGCGGCGTAAAATTCTGTGTGCCCCGGAAATTGGAAGCCAACCTGGGCCATCTGACTTTTGCTAATTGGACATGTGACAATCGCTTCAATTTCCCCCGATTTGAGAAGTCGAACCGATTCCTCGATGGCCTCAAGCGCAGCCCTGGCCGAGTCAAGGGTCGGCTGGCCTGGGGTATGGTCGGCGGATTTCCCGATGATTTGAAGTCGTGCGATCTCTTGGATTTCTTGAGCCAAAACCGCCTGCCTGATCAACTCCGGGCCGACGCCAGCCGGATCGCCAATTGTTATGCCCACGCGCGGCCGTTCCCACTTGTTTACAGGTACGGGCGCTGATGGAACAGAGGTGGTCGGCCGAGTGTGCAAAGTCACTTCACCTTGATGTAGGCTTTTTTCCGCAGCGTGGCGGTCCACTCTTTAAAGGCCGCCTGTCGTTGTTCCGCGATAACGCGCTGTTCTACCTCTTTACGAACCTGCGAAAGCGGTTTGCGCCCCCCTCCTCGTTGCGCCTCGGCGAGCATAATATAGTATGCTTCTCTTGCCTCGATCACGCCACTCAACTCTCCGGGTTTTAATTGGAAAGCGATGTTGGTCAGTTGAGGATTTAGCGTGTTTTTATCAATCCACCCCCAATCGCCACCAGACTCACTGTTCGAATCCTCTGAATACATCTGCGCCATTCGTGCAAAATCGGTGCCCGATTTGATTTTTGCATGAATTTCTTCGGCCACCTTGCGGGAATTTACTCCCTCGCTGTCGTTCTTTACCAGCGTAATCATTCGCAACTTCACCTGGGGTTCAGATGAGAATTTTTCAATGTTCCGATTGTAATATTCCTGAACTTTCGCAGGAGAAGCGACAAAAGATCCGCCTGCAAACTGCGACCGCATCGCCTGCACGATAAGCTTGTCGGTTTCCATCTGTTCAAAACGTTTCAGTGTAAAGCCTTGGGCCTTAAGCGTTTTTATAAAAGCCGCCCGATCTCCGCCAAACTCCTCCCGGATTAAGGACTCGATCCGCTCTCTTACATACCGCTCGGGCAGGGTTAACCCTTTTTTATTAAACTCCTGCACTATTAACTTCCGATCTATCAGTTCCTCCAACGCTTCCGCGCGCACTTTTTTGATTTCCCGAATAGCCGCTTCCCCGGCGAGAGTTTGGCGAATTTCACGCTCTTTGAGTGCCGTCGCCATCATCACTTCAGAAAGTGTGATCACTTCACCATTGACAACCGCGGCCACTGCATCCACGACGATACCACTTTGAGCAGCGGTGTTTTGAGTGAAAAATGCGGACAAGCTAATAAAAAGAGCAATGTGGATTAGTATGTAAATCTTCACAGGTGTTCGACTAGGGAAAGAAGCTCAAGAACACTTCCGGCGGGATTGTTGGAAGTCAAGCGCGGAAACTTCCCGCCTGGCATGATCAGCTCTCCTCTTCGAGAAAGCATCACTCGCCGATCCCGGACTTCGATAGCGTCTAATCCGCGCAAGGCGCTCATCACTCTGATGCGGGCGAGGGTGAGCAGATTCTCTACTTCCGAAGGCAACGGCCCGAAGCGATCTCGCCAGGCAGCGGTCAGCTCTTCAAGAGCCACCAAGGTTCCTGTCTCGACAAGAACCCGATAGGCAGCCATCCGATCGTTTGGCTTTGGAATGTATTGGGCTGGTAAAAAGGCTGGCAACGACGGCATACCAGCCCGCTGTCGCTTCTCGTGCTCGCCTTCATTTAATGAAACAAAGTCAATCCGAACAGGAATTTCTGTCTCCGGCCCAACCGATTCTCCCTTCAATCGTGCCACCGCTCGTCGCAGCATAGAGCAATACAAATCAAAGCCGACTGCCACCACATGTCCGCTTTGTTCCGTCCCTAGAATGTTCCCTGCACCCCGAATTTCCAAATCACGCATAGCGACCCTGAAGCCGGCGCCGAGGGATGAATAATGCCGGATGGCCCCGACCCGCTTGCGCGCCCCGCGCGTGGTGACAAGATCGCGTGGGAGGAGCAGATAAGCGTAGGCTTTGTGCTGTGCCCGCCCCACTCTGCCACGAAGTTGGTAAAGATCGGCGAGACCAAACCGATCTGCACGATCTATGATAATAGTGTTGGCATTGGGAATATCGAGTCCGCTCTCGATAATAGTGGTGGCCACAAGAACATCTGTTTCTCCGGCCACGAACGCACGCATGACATCTTCGAGTTTCCAATCCTCCATTTGTCCATGCCCAATCGCCACCCGCGCGTCAGGGCAAAGCTCCGCAAGTCGATGTGCCACTTTTTCAATAGTCGCCACGCGGTTGTGCAGAAAATATACCTGTCCGCCACGCTCAAGCTCACGTCGAACCGCGTCACGAATAATTCTTTCGTCATAAGCACAGACCACTGTCTCCACAGGATACCGGTTGGGCGGGGGCGTTTCGATGGTAGACATGTCGCGCGCGCCGACGAGTGAAAGATAAAGAGTTCGAGGAATTGGTGTCGCCGACAATGTTAAATGGTCCGCCAATTCAAACCGTGCTTTGAGCCTCTCTTTGTGGCGCACGCCGAAGCGTTGTTCCTCGTCTATGATCACAAGCCCCAAATCTTTAAACTCCACATCGGAGGAGACCAGCCGGTGCGTTCCCACAACAATATCTATACTGCCGTCGCGCAGTCCCTCGAGTGTCCCGCGGATTTCTTTTGACGGCGAAAACCTGCTAACAATCGCGACGCGAACCGGATACTCCGACATTCGTTCACGGAATGTCTTGTAATGCTGCTGCGCAAGCACCGTCGTTGGCACAAGCATCGCGACCTGTTTGCCGTCAAGCACCGCCTTGAAGGCTGCCCGAATGGCTACCTCTGTCTTACCAAAACCCACATCACCGCAGATTAGCCGGTCCATCGGGCGCGGGGATTCCATGTCTCGTTTCGTCTCTGCGATGGCACGTAATTGATCGGGCGTTTCTCTGAAGGGACATGCCCGTTCAAACGCTTCCTGCCACGGTTTGTCAGATGAAAACGCATGGCCTTGCCTGGTTTCGCGCAGAGCTTGCACGGCGAGAAGTTTTGCAGCAAACGATTCGACAGAGCGTGTTGCCGTTTCTTTCGTTTTTGCCCAGCGTCCGCTTCCCAGCGTACTTAAAGGGGGATGTCTTCGCCCGATTCCGGCATAGCGCGAAACTAGGTAAGATTGCTGGAGCGGCACATAAAGTCTCGCACCCTCTGCAAACTCCAGCACCATCTCCTCGGCGCCCGGAGCCGTCTCCCGAAGGCCAAGATAACGTCCGATCCCGTGCTGCAGGTGCACAACCAGGCAGCCCTCTTCCAAAGTGGACAAATCAACCGGCACTCCCGATCTTCGTTCAGCAGCCGAAATACGCCGAGCGGAGGGGACCTGGTAACGGCCAAGAAGCTCCGCGTCGGAAAGCACCGCCAATTTGGTTTCCGCGATCAAAAAACCTCTTTGCAGCGGCCCGAGACTGAAGGTCGCAAGGCCGGATGCATTACCGAGCAGTTCCTCAAGCCTCCCTCGCTCCCCTTCATTGGCGCAAAAAATCCAGCTCTCCCAACCATCTTCCCGCCACTCCATGAGCTGGGTTGTCAAGACCCGACGCGCACCCTCGGAATGCACAAGCTCACCCGGAAGACGTCCGCCTGAGGAGAACATCTCAATCCGAGGAGGTTGTCGAGCCCCCTCCACTATTTCCGGAGGATCTCGATCGCTCACCACGACACGGGCAGCAATCCCCTGAAATGCCTTCGTTGCCACAACTATTGTTCCGGGCGGGAAATAGTTCTCCAACAGAGTCACCGCATCCCCATTCCTTTCGGAAAAAAAATCGTCAAGCAAAAGGACAGCTCGACTGACCACTTTCGTCGCGCGTTGCGAATCAGGGTCAAACTCACGCATCGACGCAATCTCATCGCCAAAAAACTCGACCCTCAGTGGCAGCCTCTGGTCAGGAGCAAAAATATCCATAATGCCGCCGCGAAGAGCAAACTGCCCACGATCGAGCACCGGATCGCGCCTCTCAAATCCTGCCGAACGCAACCGTTCTGCAAGCTCTGCTGGTGAAATCGTCTCCCCACACACAAGCTCCAGCTTCCTTAAACCCAGGCGGGCAGGTGATGGCAACCGATCCCCAAAGGCGTCAACTGCGGCGACTAAGAAGTCCACCTCCCCATCGGCGACACGACGAAGTACATCAAGTCTTTCGGCGAGTATCTCCGGATCCGGCAGCGCACCCTCAATTGTGGCCAGCTCAAGCCGAGGCAAAAAAACCGCCGAAGGTTCCCAAAGCACAAGGGCATTAAACAACTCTTCCTGTTCGCGGAGATTTTCAGTTACCATCACAACAGGCTTTTGCTCAGCGAGCCGCTCTGCTTTGAGCCAGTGAGCAATGAGGGCTGCAGCGATAGCCCTGCCAGTGCCCTCCGCATACCAATAAAGTGGCCTTGCACCATTCGGATTGGCGGTTATCTCCTGCCGCACCTCTTCAAAGGCAGGGTGAGCGCTAAGAAAATCAAGAATTTTTCGGGGCACCTCAGTCTTATTCACCGAAGAGAAACTCGAAAGCCTAATTTTGCGGCCTCTTGCGATGTCAAATCGGAAATGAGATCATCCGCCTCCTGCCAGGTAAACAGCAGTGCCGCCGCGCGGCGACCCGCTTTGCTCGCATCCGCACAGACATGAATGATTTCTGAACAGCTCAGCATCAGACGCTGGAGGGCGACGAGATCGGCCGAGGTGTTCCACACGCCCTGATGATCAAATCCCTCGGCACTGACAAAAGCACGATTAAAATGCCATTTCTGCAGTGCCTCACGTGCGGCCGCACCAAACAGCGCTGACTGTCGCGGAACAAGCTGCCCACCGGTCATGTGCACCTCAACCCCCTCAGCTTGAGAAAGAGTCTCTGCTGCCGGAAGGCTGCACGTTACAGCACGTAAGGGGCGGGGACAATTCCGTGCAATCTCTCGCGCAATAGCATTGACAGTTGTTCCGACATCAAAATAAATCGTTTCTCCGGGATGTGCGAGTGCCGCTGCTTTTTGGGCAATTACAAGCTTTGCAGCAGCAGCCTTGAGTTCGCGTTCCGCAAAAGAGGGGAACCGTTCGTCGAATTCGGTGATTGCTCCGCCATAAGTCCTTGTGACAACACGCTCTTTTTCGAGCGCAGCGAGATCGCGCCTGGCGGTCGACTCGGATACTCCGAGTAAAGAACAAATTTTGCGGACGGGGAGATACCTTTTTTCCGCTAGAAGTCGCGCAAGGGAGCGACGACGCTCTGCAATTATATGTTCGGGGACCCGCACCCTCTGTGTGACGACTCTCCCTTGGTGCCGGGGGCGACGCTCCGGCAGCTTGCGCCCGGTCACCGCAAGGATTATTTCATCAGAAGAACCGAGCGGGCGCGTTTGATTGCGCGCACAATTCGCCTGTGCACATGTGCGGACATACCGGTCACTCGGCGTGGCAGAATTTTGCCGTGTTCAGTCACAAACTTTTTGAGCAAGTCGGGGTTTTTATAGTCAATGGCCTCAACGTTGATATCAAGCCGACGGCGAGGTATTGTGCGGTTGGCACGACGAAAATTGGAGCGGCGCTTGGGCGTTTTAGGTTGCATGAGCGAACGAGAATGATGCTTTAAAAGTTAAACTCTGTTGAAGTGCGAGCCAGAAATTCTTAGTGTTATTTAATCTCTCTGTGCAGAGTTCGTCGGCCCAAAAAAGGGTTAAATTTCTTTTTCTCGAGCCGATTAGGGGTGCGCGGGCTTTTTTTGTTCCGCGTCGTGACGTAACGCGATGCGGGTTTGCCCTCAGCGCGGGCTTCGGTGCATTCCAGTATGGCTAATTCTTGTGGCATAGAAAGGTTTAAAAATTATTTTAAGCTAAGTTAGAAATCTACCATCATTCTTTGGGATCAGCAAGGGAATCTTCATCGTCCACATCTGCGAACTCATCCTCGATGGCTCCGAAAAGTGGCGCGGCCGTCTGGGTCACATGCTGGAATTGACGGTCACGTTCAAACTGGGTTTGGCATTCCACTGTGTAACGCGCAAAAGGCAGAGCTTCGAGGCGCTCGTGTGGGATTGGTTTGCCGCTCATTTCACAAATGCCGTATGTTCCGGTCTCTATACGCTTGAGGGCTTCCTGGATTTCATAGAGCGCATCTTGCTCCTGGCTGAGGAGGTTGAGCGCAAAGTCGCGGTCGTAGGCATCACTCCCAGCATCTGCCTGGTGCATACCAAAGGCGCTTGCTTCGTTTCCTTCTGGACGCGAACGGAGGCTGTCGCGTGACACGGCATCGATCGCGTCAAGAAAATGATCCCGCAGAGCCAACAAACGCTCCGCCTGCTTAATGATAAAGTTTGATGCGCCGTCTGGGATCTTGACTCCGGCTGCAGCAAGCCTGCTCTGGATTAACTTAAACTCTGTCGGCGATAGTTTGCGGCCCTGATGTGGTTTGCCAGCTTCAGAACGTTTGTCCCCCTTTCCTTCAGTGGGATGTTTTTTCGTTGCAGCTTGTTTTGAAACAACACTCTCTGCAGCGACGGAGGGCAGAGGTCTAGAGGCCCTTGGTGAAACTCCCGATTTTTGTGACGCTGAACCCTTTTGCGGCTTAAGGTCTTTAATTTTTGACACCGAAGATTTCTTTTCAGGCTCGCGAACTGCCGACTCCTGCTTTTTCTTCATTGTCAGAGGCCTGTCTTTGGCTTGTTCTTCCTCTTTGACTTTTTTGACGACTTTTCCGACCGTCTTTATTAATCTTTGCTTTTTGACCGCTGCTGCGCTTTGCTTTTCTTTATTTGATGACTTTGCGCTTTTTGCTTCTGCAGGGCTAATTTTTGAAGCTTTTGGCGCTTTGACGCTCGCTTTTGACAGCTTCTTGGATTTTGCCGATGGTTTAGCCATTTTTCGCTCTGTTTTGGTGGGTCTAATGTCTGGAGTTAACCTTTCCCAATCTGTCCGTTATCTGTGGAGCTCGGGGTGGGCTTTTGCGTTGGCGAGGTCACAAGCGTTTTGTGCCATCACGTTGCTTGCATCCGAGCAGTAGGCACACTCCCTTGCAACCAGATAAAGAGCGATATCAATAAAGTGGCAACCTAGGTCTGGCAAGAAAAAAATAGGTAAATTCCTTTTCACAAACTTATTTTTGTTGAGCCGCTCTCCCTTAAGAAATTCAGTAGACTGAACCGCCTTTTTTTAGAAAATTTAACCATGTCTAGAGGAAGCACCGCAAATGTGATCGCCGCGCTGGCGAGTTTCTTTCTACCCGGTCTCGGGCAATTAATTCAAGGGCGCCTACTGGCCGCCTTAGTTGTCCTGCTGATTGCCGGTTTTTTTTGGCTTCTAGGGACTCTCCTGGGATTAGTTACGATGGGATTGCTGGGATTTATCGTTTTCATAGGTCATGTAGTCGCCGCTTTTGAGGCCGCGGTGTGGAAACCGCGTAACTAAAAAACAGCTTTTCTTATCAGAACATTCAATTCCCAGTTAAATGGCCGACAACAATCCGCGTCGGATTCTTTTTATCGTGCCGACCCTTGAACAGGGGTGCAGTGGGGTGGGAGACTATACCCGGCAACTTTCAACCGAGCTGGAACTTCTTGGGTGGAAATGTCGCCTTGCATCACTCTGCGAATCGCGGGAGCATGAGCGTTCTTACGGAGCCCTAGGCAAAAAAGAATTCCTCGGTCATGTCACCCTCCTCAGTCGTCCGGACGAACGAGCTTCCTTTGTCGAGTGGATTCGCCAAGAGCCGCCTTATTGGGTGAGTCTTCAGTTTGTCACCTACGGCTATCACTCAAAAGGTCTCCCTCTAACGCTGGGAACTCGTCTGGCAAAACTGCCATGGGACGCCAAATACCACATCATGTTCCATGAAACTTGGATTGGCGGGCAAGGGGCAAATCTCTATCGCCGATTCGTCGGCTTTATACAGCGAAAGATTATCGCTCGTCTCCCACTGCAGCTTGGCGGTGCCCTCTGCCACACACATTCACTTCCCTATGCTGAACAATTGGAAGCCATCGGCGTTCGGGTGCGCAGGTTGCCCCTCTTTTCAAATATTCCAACAGCAATTCCCTGGCAACGCGAAGAGTTTTGCAACTGGCTTTCGGGACGTTTTGGTCTGAAAATTCAAAATTCAGACATTCTCGCTGTTCATTTTGGGACTATTTACCCAGATTGGGATCCCTTCCCGCTCTTTCATCGTCTGGATAGCCGATTGAAAAGGAACGGAAAACGGCTTTTACTACTTTCCATCGGCAGGGCAGGACAAGGAGCTGAAGTGCTCGCTCAGCGGTTCGAACGTCAGGGGTTTACGTCTGTTCGCTTTGTTGCTCTCGGGCGACTGGCAGATTTTGAGTTGTCGCAATGTCTCCACGCCGCGACGGCTGGACTGTCGTCCACTCCGCCCGATCTGATTCAGAAAAGCTGCGCAGCCGCCGCACTCTTCGAGCATGGCCTGCCTGTTTTTGCCAGCCGTCCCGCTGTATTTGGGCCTGATATGTTGGCCAGAGTCCAGACAGAGGTGCCTTATCTCGTCACGGCGGAATCTGTTTTGATGGACATACTTGACTTCCCCCCGCAACCACGGGGCCAGATTTTACAAAACACGCCACAGTCTGTGGCGGCTCGTTTTGTGGCGGACCTTGATTCTGTTTGTTGAGAGCGATGCGTAACCATAGTCCTGTCTCAATCAAAATCTTCGGCCCGCGTTTTTCCCAATATTTACCTTGAAGGAGAACTGCTCTAGGGCTTGAAAATTTTCAAAGCGCTTGAAATTTTCGCTTGCCACCCGGCGATTTTACTCATTATGATACCGTTGTTTATGAAATTCCATCGCCTATCCCTCCTTCAATTCCTTTTCCTATTGGTAACAATCGCCACTCTTCCCGTTCCGGCTTTTGCATGGTCTGGGGGGCCATTCAAAGTGGGACCAGGTTCGCAGAAAAACTACGATGGCACCTATAAAGCCTCGATTGTTGGAAAAAACCTGCTTGGGGTTTTATC
This sequence comes from uncultured Chthoniobacterales bacterium, assembly GCA_937924445.1. Taxonomy (GTDB): domain Bacteria; phylum Verrucomicrobiota; class Verrucomicrobiia; order Chthoniobacterales; family CALDSX01; genus CALDSX01. The sequence goes on along the minus strand of CALDSX010000010.1, from coordinate 1,739 downwards.
GGTTAATAGCGCTGCTAAAGAAGGGTTAGGCAAAGCGATCGTTTTTGTAAACGGAACCGTCTACAATTGTGATGCAATTCTTGCTATTGAGCCGGCAAGCAACAAAGTTGCTGGTTCTTTCAGGGGCCCAGGTGGGAAGGGAGCTCTTTCTCTAAGAAGTGGGTCTTCAGAGGCTTATTCAAGCGATGGATTCTTGGTGTTCCCGCCTGGTACCACTTCTCTAACGATGAGCAATTCAACCATGAACTATAGCGCAAATTCGACATTATCGACCAACGGCACTCTTTCAGGTGCCTTTATGGGGTCAATTAAATCAAAAGGAGGATATTCCCTTGTGTTCAGTGGGCGTGGATCTGCCTCCTTTGATGTAACGAATTCAAGCGCCACCGTTACGCGATTTATTACCATACCGATTCGAGTGAATGGATCGCGGACTTCATTGCCAATTCCTGATCCAAACTCCAGCTCTGGCAATGGCTCAGGCGGAGGGGTTCCTCCTTCACTCACTCCTTAGTCGAGACCTCATAAATACCCTAGTTTTATTGTTCCTCTGGGAAGGTCGCGGAATTAGAGTTTTCACCAGGCCGTTTGCCATTAAAAATCCGAGTTACTATTTGAAGTGCGCCTTCTGTCGGCCCGCAAGCGCTTTCACCCTCGTCGAGCTGCTCATATCAATCGTGATTGTTGGGGTGCTTCTATCCTTAATCCTTTTTTCTTTTGATGGCGTAAGAGCCCGCGTCGAAGTGGCCAATTGCATGGCCAATTTGCGCAGTATAAGCATTGCGCTATCCGCTCAGCTCGCTGACACAAAGCGATGGCCCCAAGTGCCTGAGGGTATTGATGAGGCGGGTTACGCCAGGTTCTGGCGGCAAACCTTGGCTCCCTATGGGGTAGACTCAAAAGTTTGGCGTTGTCCCACTGCCAAGCGCACGGTTCAGAGAACCGGCGAGGAGGAGTTGGTAGAAATTGATTACACTCCAGCGGAATTTGATGAGATGGAGTCTACTCCTTTTAAGTACCAAAACCAACCATGGGTGGTCGAGGCGGGTGATTTTCATGGTGACGGTAATCTACTGATTACAACCTCCGGGGAAACCATCTCTTTTAATGAATTTTACAGACGTCAGACCGGTTCGAAACCACCCTGGGCAAAGTAATTCTCTCCGAACAAAGTCCGAACAGTCATTAAACCTTAAACTTTTGCTTCCGCCAAATCACTGCGCAGCATCCGAGGTGCGCTGAGGGTGGAGCGAAGCAACACATTTTCCAACTTGTGTTTGTGGAGGGGGGAGCATCCGACAGAAAAAGTCTGAGTTGAATCGGTAAAATTTCTTTTTTGAGCGGAGTAGTGCAACCGTCTGTCAACTCGCTTGTTTTGAGGTAACTGCTCAGGTAGTCCCACCATGGGACCATCAGTAACCGAAGAATAGATTACCCCCCCCCGAACGCAACAGAAAAAAGTTCGTTTTTTGCTGGATTCACCAGGGGGGGCTGCCGTATCTTGCTCGCCATGACAAGCGTCTTGGTGATGCAAGGCCGCCAGTTGAACGGCGCAGACATCGCTTGGATCCGGGGGCTGCTGGACGAACATCCCGAGTGGTGTCGCTCGCGACTCAGCGTGGAACTCTGCCAGCGTTGGGCCTGGCGCAACGCGCAAGGCCGGTTGAAAGAGATGTCGGCGCGCACGCTCCTGCTGAAACTGGAACGGGCCGGCTATATCCGGCTGCCCGCGCGGCGTG
>CALDSX010000009.1 GCA_937924445.1 uncultured Chthoniobacterales bacterium | reverse complement strand
CTGAAAACCGGAAGATGCCCGTTGAAATACCACACTATTCCTTCCCTTTCCTCAAAGGCCAATTCGTTAGTTATTGGCGTGCTGCTAGAGGGTAGAGGGGAATATCGGAAGCTGAATTTGCGGCATTCTCTATTATCAACTTATTGCCTCAAACCTTTCAACTCGGTTCATTGGTTTCCTCGACTCCTTGCTCCTCCCTCGTAGTGGTCAGGATGTCTGAGATTGGTTCTTGTGCTAACGGGTATTTAAGAACCACAAGAGAGTAGCGAGGTTGGAGTGTGGTAATTGGGTGACTAGAAAACCCGCCTCTCAGCTGTGAAGTCCTGCCGAAAAGAGCTCTTTGAATCCGGAAAACATTTCACTTGGCGCACAGGCGGGTTCGAGCTAACTTCGCCTTCTCAGATAATGGCTCAATTCTACCAATAGAAACGAATTGGAGTGGTCTCCTTGTCATCTTGAAAAAAATGCAGAACGACAGTTATCCATGCGCGAGCCGGCACGGCCTCCTCACTTTGTTTTCGGCATTCGCCGTGTTGGTTTTCGTCTTGATGGCTTTGCCCGTAAAGGGCCAAACAAAGCAAAAGATTGATCCATCGAAGATAGCCGGGGATATTATAGATGATGTCATCGTGCCGGTGCCGAGCGAGGTGTTTATGGTGCTCGATAAACTTGGTCAGCCAGACTGGAAAAGTGAGTTGCCCGACATCATTCGATCGAGGTTCACAGGCGACCGAGCCCACGTCGCGTTACTGCTTGGCACTGTGATTGCGGACGGATTTGTCGCTGTGCAAGCTCAGAACTCGGAACGCGTGAAAGAAACAGGGCGTGAAGTTCTCCGTTTGGCCGCTGCGATTGGGGTGCGAGAGTCGGTTGTTCGCCGTAGTAAAAGCATCATAGATGCCGCGGACAACAAAGATTGGCGTGGGATAAGGAGCGAGCTCGACAAAGCTTTGCTTGAGGTTCGTACAGCAATGCAGGAACTTAATGATGAAAAGCTTGCCCAGCTTGTCAGTCTCGGTGGTTGGTTGAGGGGAACGGAGGTGGTTACATCAATCATCGAAAAAAACTATTCTGCAGATCGTGCGGAGTTGCTCAACCAACCGCTTCTGATCGACTATTTTTCAAGCCAGCTCCACTCGATGCCACCCGGGCTTGAGGCGAGCTCTTTTGTTGTTTCGATCAAATCTGGACTTAAAAAAATTCGCCCACTGATCGGCGACGGAAATGACGTTATTTCCAAAGAGTCTGTCATTAAAATCCATGAAATCACCTCTGAACTCGTGGTATCCATTCTTGCCACGGAGGAATAAAATGCGCGTTGGTAACAAAACCTTGCTTTTTTTCCTCATCTGGTTTGCGACCCTTGTGGGTGGCAAGTACGTTGGAGCAACTGTGAACGATTCGCTTTCGTTCGCTCTCGAAGCTGCTGTCGACTACGTGAAAAATGGGTTCACTGTCCGCGAAGATTATTGGGGGGGCGACCTTGGGAAGAACGAGCAGAAAGTCATTCCTCAGCAGCTTTTCAGAGGGTTGGAATATTGGTTCTGGGTCGGCACAGACACCGATGGCTCAAAAGTGTCGGTGCACATTTACGATAAAGACGGCAAGCTCGTTGACTCAGAGAGTTTTCAAAAAACTCGCTACTCGGGGGCACGAGTGATTCCTAAACGCACCGGCACATATTACGTTATTGTAACGGTGGAATCTGCGAAGGAGGAACGCTCCTCCTGGGGGCTAGCCTACGGTTACAGATGAATACACCCCGCACTTCGGGGGAGGCTCCGATGATTGAGACCCTCGATTTTGACAGTGAAAGAACACCGATGGCTCTCGCGGCGGACGATCCCTCACTGCTTCGCCTTGCCGAAGCGAAGCTTGGCGTTCGTTTGGTTGCCCGGGAAGGCTGGATTCGTATCGAGGGTGAGGTTGGGAGCGTGGAACGGGCGAAAAAGCTTTTCTGGCGGCTCGCAGAGGCCCGTTCTAGTGGGCTTCTGATTGACCGTCACGTTTTTCTTTTTGCCCTTCGAGGGCTGGATGCCGGAGAGGATGGTGATCCCCGTCAGCTCGCAGCCGCCCGAGTGGTCTGTTCCGCAAAGCGCCCACCCATTTTGCCACGCACTCCAGGTCAGCTCACCTATCTGCGAGCCATCAGCCGGGAAGATCTGGTTCTTGGGCTCGGACCTGCCGGGACCGGCAAAACCTATCTTGCTGTCGCCGCAGCCGTTGCGGCTCTGCGTCAAGATCGCGTTAGCCGCATAATTCTCACCCGACCGGCAGTTGAAGCTGGAGAGGCGCTCGGGTTTTTGCCGGGTAACTTTCAGGAAAAAATTTTGCCCTATCTTCGCCCCCTGTATGACGCATTGCACGATATGTTTGAGCCGGAAGAAATTCAGCGTCACGTCGAGCGGGGAACCATTGAGATAGCTCCCTTGGCCTACATGCGCGGGCGGACACTCTCCAAGGCCTTTATCATCCTCGACGAGGGGCAAAATGCCACGGTGGAGCAGATGTTTATGCTTTTGACACGGCTCGGAGTCGGCTCGAAATGTGTGGTCACAGGGGATGCCACTCAGATTGACCTGCCGCCGCAGAAAGTTTCTGGTCTAGTGGAGGCGCGTGATGCGCTTAAAAACGTGCCCGGCGTGGCGACAGTTCAATTTGATGAAGGTGACGTCATTCGGCATGATCTTGTGCGAGCCATTGTGGCGGCCTACCGTAAACACCGCGGTGCGTCTCATGAGCGCAGAGTTCCGAGCCGCTGAAATTTACGAACGGTTTTTATGCTCAAGTTTTTGAAACGTAACGAGCTTGTTCGCAGAGGGTTATCTTGTGGAAAAACCCGGCGTCGGCGTCCCAACAATGAGTTGGCGCGGTTTCTCGAATGTTCCAACGGTATTAAGACACTGATTCTCTGCGTTTTTTTGATTGTGTTGAGCTATTTGTTACCGAGTGGCGACTTCGCGTTTTTTTTCAAGCGGCTGCTTATCGGGTCGTTGATCTTGGCCACCGCCGTTGCTCAGCTTTGGATTAACCATAATCACTCCTTCGCACAGAATTCCCGGTTGGCGCTTATTCTTGGTGTGATTTTCATTCAACTCGGAGCCACCAAGGCGTGTCTCATCTATGGATTGGCTTACGACGAGATTCGTCCGTTGATATTTTTGGCGATTCCTCATGCTTTTGCCCCGTTGACCCTCAGTGTGTTGCTCGGGCGCAACCACGGTCTTTATGCCGCCACGTTCGCCAGTTTGCTCGGTTCAATTTTGCACGAGAAGATTGACGCTTTTCTGTTGGTCATCGGCTTGATCAGTGGTTTTACAGCGGTTTTCCTGACGCTTCAGGTGCGTCGCCGTGCCCGGCTTATTCGAGCCGGATTTTTTGCGGGCCTTGCCACATGCGTTCTTTACATGGCGTTTGGGCTCATCGCTATCCCTCCCGTTTTTGGGAATGGTGTGTGGGTATTTTTTGTGAAACAGGTTATGGTCGCTGTGGCTTCCGGAATTCTGACAGCAACACTTGTGGGAGGTTTGTTGCCGGTGTTTGAGAGCGCCTTCGGCGTGACAACAGACATTTCCTGGCTAGAGATGGCTGACCTTAATCACCCGCTACTTAGCGAGATGAGCCTTCGAGCGCCAGGCACGTATTATCATAGCATGGCTGTGGCTCAACTTGCTGAGGCAGCAGCCGAGCGAATTGGAGCAAACGATACCATCTGTCGGGTGTGCGCCTATTTCCATGACATTGGTAAGTTAGTTAAGCCGGAGTATTTTACAGAAAACATTCCTCCGGGTCGCAGCCCGCATGATGACCTCACCCCGACAATGTCGGCCCTTATTATCCTTGCACACGTGAAAGAGGGTGTGGATCTAGCCCTCAAACACAAGTTAAACCAAACCATAGTTGACGTTATCCAACAGCACCACGGAACCTCTTTGGTCACCTATTTCTACCAGCGCTCCCTGCGCATTCAAGAGGACGCAAGGCGTGGCGGAAAGATAACCAACATGCGAGAGGAAGACATCCCTGGGGTATGTGAAGACAACTTCCGTTATAGCGGGCCAAAACCACAATTCCCCGAGTCGGGAATTATAAGTTTGGCCGACTCCGTTGAAAGTGCCTCCCGTTCTCTTGCAAATCCTACTCCGCAAAAAATTGAACAGTTGGTTGACGACATTATAGAAACCCGCATCGCCGAACGTCAACTTGACGACTGCGAACTCACTCTGGCGGAAATTTGGGAGATCGCTGACAGTTTTAAGGCGACTTTGGCGAGCATGTTGCATCGCAGGATTTCTTACGATGAACCGCAACCAGCTGCCACCCAGGTAAACCCATCCGGCATTAAAGCAGAGGGCGCCGCATGATGTTGGATGTATGACGGGTGCGTGGAAATTTAGCCGGGGATGTCTAGAACCAACCCTTGGGATACAACTTTCTGACCGCGGTTTCCGTTACGGTATGGGTGTGTTTGAAACGATCAGGATCCGCCTGGGCAGAGCGGAATTTCTCCCTGCTCATCTTGAACTTTTTGAGCGTGCCTGTTTGGAAACTGGCCTTCCCCTTGAACAGGTTGGGTCTCTCCGGCAATCAGCGATTGAGCATCTTGCCGCCACTCTCCCCGATGGAAGCCTGCGACTCATCCTGACGGCAGGCGATGGCGGGCCGCGTGATCCTGTTCTTGAGCCACGCGAGTTTCTCTTTTTTGAAGCGTGTGCTCCTTTGCCTCAAGAACGTTATCAGAGAGGCTACGCTGTTGCAGAGCCGGTTTTGTGTGATCGAACTATTCATCGCCACATCAAAACGCTCAATTACTGGGCCAACATTGATGTGTTGTGGGACGCACGGCAGAGAGGTTATGATGAGGTAGTGATCACGGCTTGGAACGGGCGAGTCAAAGGGGCTGCAATGGCGAATCTTTTTCTTTGTTTGGGAGATCGCTGGGTAACCCCGCTGGAGGAAGACGGTGCCCGCCCTGGGGTGCTTCGCGCCAGGGTGCTGCCGCTTTTGGATGCGGCGGAAGAATCTGTTGACTTGGGTATGTTTAAAGCGGCGACAGCGGCGTTTCTTACCTCAAGCGGCCTCGGGGTGATGCCGGTGCGGGCATTCGGATCCCATGAACTGCCGGACTTTGAGAATACCGTTGCACTGTGGCGTTCATTTGGAGGTTTAGATTTCCGATGATTCGCACGCCGTGCAGAGTGAGATCTGGATCAACGATTTGAATGACAGATAATTTTGCAGCGATCAATTTTGCATAGCCACCAGTTGCAATAACCGCTGCCTTGCTTCCGATAGTCGGAACAGCTTGGATTTCTGAAAGGATCTCCCGCACTAATCCTCGGTAGCCATGAACAGCGCCCGAGAGCATCGCCTCTCGGGTGGATTTGCCAATGATCTTTGGTGGCTCTCGAAGATGGATCATCGGCAACAACGCGGTTCGTTCATGAAGGTAGTGTGTCATTGCCTCAAGACCAGGCGCAATGACCCCGCCAACGTATCGACGGGTGGAGTCTATAATGTCAAACGTTACTGCTGTGCCAAAATCAACCACAACCGCCGGATACCCGTACAGAGCGGCGGCGGCTGCCGCATTGGCCAGGCGGTCTGCCCCAATGGTTCTCGAATTGGGATAGTCCAGCCCCAGACCGAGGCGACATTTATGTGAAACAACCAGTGGAAGCGGAAGTCCTTCTCCTCGCAGTGTATCTCTTATTTCTTTGGTAACCGTTGGGACCACGGAAGAAAGCACACAATGTGCCCAAGGCCCTTGATGCACTAACGTTTTGCGCCTCGACTCTGCGCTGTTAGAGAGATCTGGCGTCGGAACTTTCCAGCGGCGAATAAGGCGTTCACCATCTGTGAAAGCAAGTTTCGTATATGAGTTACTGACATCTATAAGAAGGACGGGGGCTTTTTTCACGAGTTCTCCTCCCCTTCTGACCATTGATCTGAGCAAACAAAAAATCTTTTCAACCAAAGAGCATAAGCAAGCGTGGCAACTGTTCCGGCAAGAGTCCAGCGTGCGTTCCAAGGGCCAGCTTCTGTAAGGAGCAATAGTTGCAAATTGTCAGCCAAAAAGCCCATGCGTGCATACAACTCACGATAGAGGGCCGGGTCAGAGCTTTTTTGGTAAGTGATCGCCCAACTAGTAGAAGCCAAAATGAGCAGGCCGACAGCGAATCGCCACGCGCTAAGCGCCTTTTTTGCCAATCCACGCGCGCATGCAAAACAGCATAATGCCGCCCCCGTCAGCACGCAAAAGCCAGATCCGCCATAGACAACCCGCCCAAAAACCGGAACGGCGGCGTTAAACCAGAGCATCGTCAACAAGCCAGCCCCTTCCCAAGCAAAAAGAAAAGCAAGCGCTAGCACAGGGCCCGGTATGTGTTCCATCCAGGGTGAAGTGGAATCTTTTGAAGCAACGGTGCGCGCTGCGTTGCGTCCGGAAACCACCCAAAGGTAAACGGCAGGCAGGAACAGATAGACAAAAGCTGCTAAGAGGATACTAAATCTCTGCAATCCCTCAATCAAATCTGGTGACAGTGCTTTCTGAGAGAGTGCAAATTGCTCGATAAGCAACGGGAGTTGGTTGATAAATTGCAACGTAAACAGGACTCCCTTTGCGAGAAACACAAACGACACAACAATAACCGCCGGTAGAGACCATCGTCGCAATCGACTTAACCCAAAGCCACAGATCAAGAGCGTCACGCCCAGCGGAAAACACTGGAAAAACAGACCAATCGCTTCCATGATGCTTCCGTTTTTGCGTAGGAAGAGGATCGGGGCAGCAAAGAGTGTCCCCGAAGCAGCTAAGAGCAGAAAAAAGCCCAGCGCACGCAACACTCCTGAACGATCTCGCCAAGTGTCCGACATTTCTGTATTATTCTCAAACACCTAGAAAACATCCCTCGAAACATAAGGTTTGCAAGCCAACACAGAAGCCAGCCACCTCGCGAGGGAAGAGGGACACCCCGACTTTGCCGACAGGTTATGCGGCAGTGGCCATCAGTTTATGCTTGAGCACATATTCTCTTACCGCCTCCTGCCACGAACGCGGTTCCAATCCTGTCAGCGCCCTGAATCTTGCAGTGGAGAGCGTTGAGAAAACTGGACGACAGGCTACAAATTTTTCCATCTCAGCCAAGCGCTTGAAAGCGATCTTTGAACAGACCAACGTCTGCCCTGCACTTAGGAGGGTGTCCAAAGCGAATTGCCCGTATTCCAGCCATGAACAGGAGCCTGAGTTGCATAGGTGTAAAAGACCGCTTGGTCGGTCCGGCATTTCCATGAGGTACAACAGCCAGGAAGCGAGATCTCTGGTGTAACTGGGGGCAGAAAACTTATCCCCAATCGCAGCGATAGAGGAGCTTATCCTTGCCTGGTCAATCACCCAATCCAGAAAACTCGGGCGTTCTGGGCCAAAAACCCATGAGACCCGGACGTTGAGAAAAGCCGTCGAGACGGCCAGCACCGCCTGCTCTCCAGCGAGTTTGGAGCGGCCATAGACACTGACAGGGTTTGGCTCGTCCTGCTCTGTGAGTGGACGATTGGTTTGGCCATCGAACACGTAATCCGTGCTGAGATGAATAAGCCACGCTCCTTTGTCGAACGCAATACGAGCCAGATGGCCGGGGGCGTTGGCATTGACCGCAAAAGCCTCATCGGGGTGTATCTCACAGCGATCCACGTTGGTCGCAGCGGCGGAATTGATGAGCAGATCGAATTCGAGCGGTCGGAGTGTCGACTCAATCGCGTTGGCAGATGAAAGATCGAGCATGGAGCGATCAAACGCCTGGACGAGGTGCCCTTTGCTCTGGAAAGCCACAGAGAGGGCTCGCCCAAGACGTCCCCCGCTACCAATGATGAGCGTTCGCACAGGTAACATCTCTCAGAGTGAGCGTTTGATGAGGGGCTCCCACCAGGAACGATTGTCAAGATACCAGCGAACAGTTGCGGCAAGTCCATCGGCAAACGCACGCATCGGTTTCCAGCCGATTTCGCTCCGGATTTTTGAGGAATCAATAGCATACCGCCGGTCGTGACCCGGGCGGTCTTTGACGTAAGAGATAAGCGACTCTGGTTTGTCGAGCAGATGTAGAATTGCTTTCACAACGTCTATGTTCCGCATTTCAGAGTCGGCACCGATATTGTAAATCTCTCCAGCGCGCCCCTTAAGCAGAACTGAGATGACGGCTGTGCAATGATCCTCGACGTGTATCCAATCCCGGACGTTCAGACCGTCGCCATAAACAGGCAATGGTTTGTCAGCCAGCGCGGTGGCAATCATCAGCGGTATGAGTTTTTCGGGGAATTGAAACGGGCCGTAGTTATTTGAGCAACGGGTGACGATGACATCCTGGCCGTAGGTATGATAACAGGCCAGGGCAAGAAGATCGGCCGCAGTTTTGCTGGCGGAATAGGGGGAACTGGGTTTCAGGGGAGATTCCTCCGTGAAGCGGCCTTCTAAACCAAGGGAACCGTAAACTTCGTCTGTAGAAACCTGAAGAAAACGCCGAACGCCATGGCGCCGTGCTGCATCAAGCAAAACGCTGGTGCCAACAATGTTTGTGTGAATAAAATTTTGCGGATTTTCAATACTACGATCCACGTGACTCTCCGCAGCGAAGTTTACCACCGCATAATATTTCGTATGCGAAAAGATTTCCTCCATACGCTTGGCATCGGCGATATCTGCTTTGAAGAATTCATAGCGGTCGCAGTACGATTCGTGGAGCCCTGCTAGGTTACTTTCGTTGCCAGCATAGGTCAGTGCGTCCACATTCACGATTTTGAACTGACCATAGTGGCCGAGGATATGACGGAGAAAGTTTGATCCGATAAAACCGGCACCGCCGGTAACAAGTATTGTCATGATTCGGTCGGAATAGCAGCAGCGTTGATCTCGCTCAAGTAAAAATCAGAACAAAATGGCATTTCTCATCAGCCCATAACGTGGCTTACGTCCTCGTTTCTCTCGCTGCTTGTCGCTCCGGGAAGCAGCAAATGCCCCTCCTTCCCGCGCGCAGAACCGTTGCATTGAGATTGATCCGATCGCTGGCAAATTTCAGTTGGATCAGGCTTTGTAAAACTCCATCTGCGGGCCCGCAAATTCGGTAGCTCGTTTGATGAACTGGTTGCGTTCTTCTTTGCTGAATCGCGGAACACTGCGGCAGACCTCCGCGTTAATTCGCAACTCTTCAGCGTTGGCAGTTCCACTCACAAGTGAGGTGATGGGCAGTGACCACACAAAGCCCAGCGCTTCGGAAAGAGACAGGCAATCGCCAACCAACCGCCCGGGCACGCCCGGGCGGTTCCATTTCCAGCTTGTGCGCCGCCCGAAAAACTGTCCGTAGGCGAGGGTTTTCATGGCGAGCACCGCATAGCCGCGTGACAAAAGCTCTGGGAGAACGTTGAGAATGAAACTCTCATAATTCGGATCAACCACGTTCATCGGCATTTGGCAGGCATCCATCTCCACCCCAATTTCCTTCAGACGCTGCAGCATCCGAAGCATGGCGGAATATCGGGCATGACCGGTAAATCCAATAAAGCGCACCTTCCCGGATGCCTTTGCGTCAAGGAAAACATCCAAAACACCGGCTTCGATGAGTTGGTCCACATCCTGGGCATTTTCCAGAGAGTGGATTTGCCATAAATCAATCCGATCCGTTCTCAACCGTTTCAGCGAATCTTCAAGGTGTTGGCGTGCGTCGTTCGCCGATCGGGCCCGGCTCTTGGTCATTAGAAAAATTTCGTCTCTAAACTTCGGACAAAGAAACATGCCAAGCCGTGTTTCGCTCTCGCCAGTTCCGTAGCTCTCTGCATTGTCGAAAAAGCGCACCCCCTCACTGATCGCCGTCTCGATCAGACGCTCCGCTCCAGCGCGATCCATCGCCGATTGAAGATGGTCACCACCCACGCATAGTGATGTCACCTCGACTGGTGCTCGGCCGAATTTACGGCAGGGCAAGAGCGGCCCATGCCGGTCTGACCTCCCGGTTGCGGCCTGTGTGGAGAGCGGGAACAAAGCAGACGCCCCTCCGAGCGTGACGGTGCCTGTCAGGAATTTGAGAAACTCTCTTCTGTCAAGGTGCAGGCCATTATAGGCCTTTGTCTCTTCCTCAAGCGGGTTCATAGACTGACTATCTCACGCATCAATCGAAAGGCAAACACCTCGTTCCTACATCCTGACGTTGACTTCCTTGCCAGCGACGTTCTAGTTGGTCGCGACCTATGAAAAACCGCTTTTCCTTGCTTATGTTGGCCGCCGCAAGCGCCTCCGCATCGTTATTTACAACCGCCTGCGACAAACATGACCCTAAAGTTGTCTGGGGTGAAGAGGCGGTTAAAACAGAAAAGCAGGGCGAACACTTCGATAAACAAAAAAAACCGGCCGATCAGGAAAAACCAGATGCGCTGCCGCAGAGCGCAGAATCGGTCATGGATGCACCGAAATTCTTCCGTTGATCCTTTTTTCACGAAGGTCAGGCGTGCGGATATGAAAATATACGGCAAGAACTATCGAACGATATGGCTCGATGCACCCGGTCAGGTTCGCATTATTGACCAGCGTTGGCTGCCGCACCGGTTGGTGTTTGAAGACTTAACAAGTTGCACAGAGGTTGCAACAGCGATTCGTGACATGCACGTCCGCGGAGCGGGTTTGATTGGCGCAGCCGCTGCGTTTGGCATCTATCTGGCTGTTACTAAACTCTCATCTGCACATTTATCCGATCCATTACGCCTGAATGAACAACTCCAGTCGGCAGCGGAATTTTTAAAATCCACCCGCCCCACAGCGGTCAACCTGGCTTGGGCAGTGGAACGCGTTTGTTCCAGAATATTGGCTGCCGGATCCGGCGAGGCTGTCATCGAAGCAGCTCTCGAAGAGGCCTGCAAAGTCGCCGATGAAGATGCCGCTTGTTGTGAGGCAATTGGGCGCCACGGGCTTCAACTCATCCAGAAATTGCGAAAAGAACGCATCGGTTTGGCGCGCCCGATAAATATTCTTACTCATTGCAATGCCGGCTGGCTGGCGTTTGTAGATTTTGGTTCCGCTACCGCACCCATATATGCGGCCCATGATGCGGGCATTCCTGTTCACGTGTGGGTGGACGAAACACGTCCACGTTGTCAGGGTGCGCGACTTACCGCCTGGGAACTAGCAAGTCACGGTGTCTCTCATTGTGTGATCGCCGACAATGCGGGGGGACATCTCATGCAACGTGGACTTGTGGATTTGGTGCTGGTTGGGACCGACCGCACCACGCGCACCGGCGATGTGGCGAACAAAATCGGCACCTATCTCAAGGCACTCGCGGCTCGTGACAATGATATCCCTTTCTACGTCGCGCTGCCCTCCAGCAGTTTTGACTGGAAAATATCCGATGGGCTCGCGCAGATTCCGATTGAGGAACGGTCTGCAGTTGAAGTCACCCATGCTGCCGGATGGTTTGAGGGACGGGAGGTGAACGTCCACATCTCAAACGCATCGAGTCCTGCCGCAAATCCCGGGTTCGATGTCACTCCCGCCCGCCTCGTAACCGGTCTGATCACAGAAAGAGGCATCTGCGGCGCGTCAGAGGCGGAAATTTTGAGCCTCTTTCCAGAAAGAGGCTGAGATTTACCGCTCAGCAGATCGGGAGCGAAAAATGCGCCGGGCCGTTGCGATATCCTCGCGAATCTGTCGCGAGAGCGCCTCAATCGAATCAAAACGCTGTTCGCTTCGGAGGAATGCCTCGAAAATAACCTCGATTTCATGGCCATAGAGATCGCCATCAAAATCAAGCAGATGCACTTCCAACAACCTTTTGCCGCTCAGATTAACCGTGGGCCTGGTACCTAAATTTAGCACAGAGGGTATCTGAGCAAATCCTGCGAGCACCGTTGCGGCATAGACACCGTCGGGAGGGAGTAGGCCGTTCGATGGTTGGACGTTGGCAGTCGGAAAACCGATGGAACGCCCGCGACCCGCCCCATGCACCACATGACCAAACAGTGAAAAGTTTCGTCCCAAAAAACGTGCCGCACGCTCCAGTTCTCCGGCGGCAATCATCCGACGAATGGCTGTTGAGCTGACACGCTCACCCTCGATCTCCACTTGCTCCGCCACGCGCACGCGGAATCCCCGTTCGAGGCCAAAACGTCTCAGTAATTCGGTATCACCCGATCGTCCCGCGCCAAACCGCCAGTCGGGGCCGACCGTGACGCTTGCCAAATGCAGAGCCGCACCCATTATTTCATCGAGAAACTCCTCTCCCGATAACTTGGCCATTTCACGATCGAACCGGAGCAACAACGCATGACGGACGCCGACCTCCCGGAATAGCCTGAGCTTTTGCTCGCGACATGTCAGCAGGGCAGGAGCGGCTTCAGGGCGGAGGACAGTGGCCGGATGCGGTTCGAACGTCACCACCACCGCATGGCCACCCATCTCGGCGGCGCTCGCCGTGGCAAGATCAATGACCGCCCGATGCCCCAAATGGAGGCCGTCAAACACTCCGATTGCCAGATGCACAGAGCTGCCCAAACGCGCCAGATCGCGAATGTCATCACCAATCCACATGCCGATTACGCTCCGCGGAGCAGAGATACCTCAGGTAGCGAAAACATTTTTTCAATAACCTCGAGGCGGTTTTCGGGTTTTAGCAAATCGATGCTGACCGCCCGTGAGAGATCAAACTTACCCGAGCGGGTGCGACGCAGTGAGGAAAGGTGTGCCCCACAGCCGAGCGCCTGACCGATGTCATGCGCATAGGTCCTGACGTAAAAACCTTTACTGCACAAGACGCGAAAGCCGATTTCGGGCAGGTTTATAGAAAGTATCCGGTGGGCCGTAACGCTGACAAATCGGGGTTCGCGCTCGATTACCTGACCTTTGCGTGCCAATTTATACAGCGGCACGCCATCCTTTTTAATAGCAGAAACCATCGGCGGTAGTTGGTAGAAATCACCCTGAAACTTGGCAAAAGCCGCCGCGATTTGTTCATTTGTAAAAGGGGGTACTTCGCGAACCTCCAAAACTTCGCCCTCCCGATCCTGAGTTGAAGTTGTCTGACCTAGAGTAAGAGTTCCTTCATACTCCTTGTCCTCGCTCATAAGTAGATCCTGGATCTTTGTCCCACGTCCCACAACTACGATGAGCAGGCCGGTGGCCATCGGATCAAGCGTTCCGCAATGGCCAACTTTCCTGATGTTGAGAGTGCGACGCACCATAGCGACGACGTCATGCGAGGTCATGCCCGGGGCTTTGTCAACGAGCAGAACCCCGTCAATTTCGTTGGAGGCTTTCATGAATAAGAGCGAGAACTTCGTTGCGAACGTCTTCGACCCTGCCGCGTTTACGGGCACCTGCGGCCGCAGAATGTCCGCCACCACCAAGTTTTGAGCAAATCATTGAGACGTCAAGGGCGGGAGCTTTCGACCGCATACTGATGCGCACCATCCCGTCGTCGAGTTCTTCAACGAAGAGGGCGACCACTACAGAGTTAATGGCGCGGATAAGGTTGATCATATCCTCAGTGTCCTCCGGCTGAGCCCCGGTGTCGGCAAAATCACGGCGTAACGCTGTCATGCAGGCACAGAGACCGTCAAAATGAAATTCAACCGAGCTGAGCAGCCGTCGCATGAGATCAAAACGCCTTTTTGGCATGGAATCATACACAAGCGTGCTAAGCTTGCCGACGTCTGCACCCGCTCGGATCAGAGCGGCTCCGGTCTCGAAGGTGGCCGCTGTGGTTAGGGAATATTGAAATGATCCGGTATCGGTTGAAAGGGCAACAAACAGCGCTCCGGCGGTGATGGCATCGAGCGGCAAATTTGCCACTTGAATGAGATCAAAAACAATCTGCGCTGTGGCAGGTGCTTCAGTATCAATGAGGTTCAGATCCCCAAAACGGGCGTTTGTGACGTGATGATCAATGTTAATCCAGCGGGGGGCCTCGTCGGGACAAGCCTCAGAGATTGCTGCCAGCGTTCGCTCGCCAAGACGCTTCTTGGTCGCGGTATCAAGGGCGATGACAAGGTCAAACTGACCGCAATAGGTATCCGGGCGTGTCACTGCCCCGTCCGGGTCGAGAAACAGCAACCGCTCGGGCACGCCATCCTCGTTCCAGGCAACAACTTTTAGGCCTGCCAACTTCAGCGAGCGCGCCAGCGCAACAGTCGAGCCGATAGCGTCGCCGTCAGGCCGAACATGAGAGACAATCAAAACCGAGCGTGCGGAGCGAATTTCGAAAAGAACATGTTCAAAAATATTCATTCAAAAAGGTCGTTCGAAAAACATGGGGTTATGTCTGCGGGTGGAATAAAGCGGAAAGATCCAACGACAAACCGCCAACTCTACCTCGACGGATGGATGACTGCGAGTGCAAAATACTCGGTTTTTTTCCCTTTCAACACGAGTCGGGCAGAAGCCTTTAAATTATTTCTCGCTCTGGCCGCGATTACCTCCGCTCCGTTGGAGAGGGCAGGCGAGGTGCTTTGATTTTAGAAAATTTGCCGCCGTTACGAGATGCGAGACCGCGAAGCATCCGTTCCTCCTCGTTTTTGGCTTCGCCAGTTAAGTAGTAAATCACATGGAGCCGCGCGGGTTTTTCGAGTCCGCGCTGACCTGATTCGGCGACTTCATAAATGCGCCGGGCCGGGATAGGGGAGATTTCTCCACGCCCGCCTTTTGGTTCAGTAGCGTTCCCATCAGTGAGCATAAAAATGATTTCCGGCTTAAGCCGGAAGGCTTCCTCCAACGCGTAATCATGGCGTGTGCCCCCTGGACGGCCATCCCTAGGTGCGGCAGTTTTGACATCCACCTGCTCCTGGATGTGCTTCCGGGCGGCCTCTTTGTTCTGATCTGTGGCGGGCACCAGTTCCTGACGCCAACTGTAGGCCCCGCCAGACCAGCGGACAATCCCAAAGCGAGTATTAATCCCAAGCCCATCGATTAACTTGATGGCCTCGTTGCGAACGGCCTGAAAGCTCTGCTCTTTTCCTTCGCGAAGTTTACTTCTTGTGTGATAATCATAATCTCCGGTTCGTCCGAACATCGAATCGGACACATCAATCATAATCAAGACGGAACGGCCCGTGTCTTTAATGCCGAAAAAGCTCATGCCAGATCCGAATCCACCCAGACCATCGGAGCCCGCACCGCCGGAGCCACTTCCCGCCGCGCCGACCAGACTGCTGACTTGATCCGAAATAATTGAGGCAGGATCGAGCGGGAGCATTTGGTCCAGCGGGACTTTCGGAAGATCAGGCAATGCAAAATTTGTTGGGCGCAGACTAGCGAGCTTTTCGTTGAAAACCGGTTTGGGTGTCATGGCGTCAAATTCAGCCATGTTCATCCGATGCTCTCGCTCTTTTGCCGGGAGGCGGATGTCTTTTTTCACCTCGAATTTGGCCGGCTGTTGGAACACATATTTGGCCACAATGAAAAGCCCGGCCCCGAGCCCGGCGACTAAATGGATCAGGAGAGATAATGTAATGACGGATGTGATGACTTTGCGTCGGCGTGCGACGTCAGGCGGTGTGTGCGGTTTTTTAGGTCTGGTTGATAAGAGAGGTGTGGCAGCGATAGGCATTGGATTATTCCTCCTCCCCAGGTGGGCTGTCGGCAAAAGTCACCCCGGTGATCTCCGCCTTCGCGCAGGTGTTGAGCACATCCACAATCCGCTGATGTGGGACGCTGTCGTGAGGGTCGATTGTTACGAGCGCTTCGGATCGGTTGGCGTCGGCCGTTTTTTTGAAGCGTGCGAGGGTGGCCAGAAGGCGCGGCAGGTCACTGCTGTTGTGGCTATCGATGGGAGCATCGTTAAGAACTACCTGACCATTGGCTTGTATTACGATTCTTTGCTCGTCAGGCATTTCCAAAGCCTCTTCCTGGGTAACAGTGCCCGGAAGCTTGAGACCTATGTCGGCCTCCTGCTTAGTGGGTTTGGCTGTCACCATGAAGAAAACAAGGAGCAGGAAGACCATGTCAATCATGGGCCCCATCTGAATCTCGACCGTGCCGAGATCTCGTCGGTTGAGTCTCATCGGGCAGGGTTGGTTTGCTGACGTGGGCAGAAGCAGACCATAACGTTAATCCTGGTAAGAACCGAAAATCACATCAATGGCTCCGGCCTCGGTGGCCAGCCGCATGAGTTCTTTTATTTTCTTTGCCGGCGTGTTGTGATCCGCACGAACATAAATCCGCAGCGGTGGAAAATTGATAAACCGGTTTTTCAAATATTCAGCCATCTCTTTGGTCGAGTGCAGACGGTCACCAAGATAGTAATCCCCGTTGGCGCTAATGTTAATGATGTCGCGGTTGGAGAGGTCTTTGGGGATCTCGGCATGAGAGGCCTTCGGGAGTTTGATATCCATTTTGAGCTGTTCCTTGCTGATTTTGGTCGTGACCATGAAGAAGACCAGCAGGAGGAAAGTCATGTCAATCATAGGAGCCAGTTGAAAGCTGACTTCCTCGTGGGATCGGCGGCGGACGATCATGGCGGTTTTGTTTGTAAAAGCCGACTGAGTGGATCAAGCCTGAGCGTTTGCTGTGCTCCCTGAGGTCTCTGCAGTTGGGATGGCTTCCTCGACGGCCCCCTCGAGTTTGAGTTCCCCCGATAGAACGTCAATGAGGAAGGTCACGTTGCGCTGGATGTCATTGATGGCGACCATGAGTTTGTTGCGGAAATAAAAATAAAAGAACATTGCAGGGATGCCTGTGATGAGTCCGCCTGCTGTGGTGATCATAGCCTGGCCGATACCACCTGCGAGATCCTGCGGTTCGCTTTTACCTGCGGCAAGTTGGTCAAAGCTAGAGATCATGCCGGTAACGGTGCCGAGGAGACCGAGCATCGGGGCGATGGTGGCAAACACGTTGAGGTAATTCACCCAGATCATAAGGCGGGTTTCCTCTGTGTTGAGTGTTTCTGCGGCTGCCTGTTCCATTGATACCTTATTGGCCAATTCCCTTTCGAAGTTTACTTTCAACAAAGCTGCGGCAGTGGTGTTTGCCAACGCGTTGGGGTTGTTTTGGCAAAGCTCGTAGGCGCTGTTCGGGTCGCGCACGCGCATGAAGTGGCTCAGCGCGTCAAACTGGCTTTTTGGTGCCATCTTCTTTGGGTTGATCTGAAGCAGGCAGTAGGCACAGACCGCGATAGTGCCGATGGAACAGAGCAAGATCGGGTGCATGAGAAACCCGCCTTGATTGTAAAGATCGAGCAGCGTCTTGGTCTTCACAGTCGGCGCGGCATCATTCTGAGCAGACACAGCAGTCGGTGCGGTAAAAAGACAAAACAGAAGCAGAAGGGTGGCAAGGCGTGGGTGGCTATAATGGTACGATGTTTTCATGTTGGATTGGTTTTCAGTGTGGTTAAATATAATGCGAAATATAAGGGATTTTATTCGGCAGGGCGTGAGGGAGGTTTAGGGGCATCTGAAAGAACAGACAATGCCTGATTTACAAAAGAGCTGCGGGGGTAAAGGGCGGTGATATCGTTCGCAAGTTTTTTTTGTTCGGAGAATGCACCGTGAAATGCCAATACTTGGCCGGCCGCCCACAAGCCGCGAGCCGCGGCTTCCTCCACGGAACCGTGAAAAAGAGGTGCGAAAAGATAGTGGTCGAGCGCTTCATTGAGC
The DNA here is from genome assembly GCA_937924445.1 of uncultured Chthoniobacterales bacterium. GTDB lineage: Bacteria > Verrucomicrobiota > Verrucomicrobiia > Chthoniobacterales > CALDSX01 > CALDSX01. Next base: position 72,548 of record CALDSX010000009.1, on the reverse strand, counting down.
AAGCGGTCATAGTCGGGGCGCACGAACAGATCTTCTCTCCAACGCGGGTTCTCTTCGACAAGTTTTTTTAAAGCCGCGAAGGAAGCTTCGCCGAGAACATGATGAGATTCAATAAGAACACCGGGATCTTCCGTTTGGGAAAGCACCTGGCGGGCTTCCTCAATCGCTTCGTTGGCACGGCCTAAGAGTACCATTGCCTTAAGTCTGCCCCCGCGGGCGGAAGATTTTCGAAGTTCGAACCAATCTTCTCGCTCGATCAATTCAAAAAGTTGCAGTGCCCGCTCGCGATCTCCGGAGCGAGCGCGGTCGAGAAGAAGTTCGGCGGTAGCAAGCCCAAACTCGCCAGCGTTGGAACCTTCGATTGAGAGGGTGGGACGCCGTTTGAGCCAATGCGCTTCGATCGCATCAAACTGTGAAAGATTCCGCGCTGCCAAAAGTGCCTCCGCTTCGGGATCCTCCGCGAATTCAATACGCAGGATGTTCGCTCTTGGAACGGCAATCCGGCCGGGTGGTTGACCGGGAATGACATCGACTTCCATGCGGATTGCGTCGTGGTCAAAAGCAAAAATCCTTCCGGCAAGCACTCCGCCTGAGAGCCTAAAGATCACGTCTTTAGAGGCGGCGGGACCTGGAGTGGGGGTGCCAGACTCTGTCCCATGCGCTACGGCAAGAGCGAGAGTAATCCCAAAGGCAGCGAATGACATCTTCATGAGGCGAGCTGCGCAAGCCGTTCCCGGGCCGTTCGAAGTTCTTCTCCATCTGGTAGATCTTCCCGCCCCAACATTTCCTCGTAAGTTTTGCGAGCGCCCTCGAGATCTTTGAGGGTCTCAAGCAGAGTGCCGCAGCGAAGATAGGCCTTGGCGACAAGATCGCCGAATTTTGAATATAAAACATAGATGCGCTGGTAGTAGGCATAGGCTTTTTTGAGATCGCCTTTCGATTGAAAAATTTCGCCTATCGCAAAAAGGGCGGCTGCCTTGTCTCGACCTGCTGCCCCCTGGGTAGCCAGAAGGGTCTCGAGGGTTTTTAAGGCTTCATCGGCTTGGCCTAAGTCAAGCTCGATGGCTGATTTTGCCAAGAGAACCCGGGAGGCGAGCAGGGAGTCGGGGACTTCCCTCTGGAATCTTGCGAAGAGTTTGAGTGCCTCTTCGGAGCGTCCCTGCTCTTTGGCTATGAAACCCAGACAAAACAAAGCGCGGTCTTTTTGTGGAGCGCGGGGGTTCCATTTAATCAAGTTGCGATAGAGGAGGGCTGCCCGTTCTTTGAGATCTGCTTTGTAAGAGGCTTCCGCAACATCGGCGAGGAGTTGGGGGCTTGCAGTGGCAGGATCGGCCAGTCGGCCTGCTTCATCGAGCAATGTCTGGGCCATGATCTCATCGTCTTTGCTGTAGGTCTTGGAAAGGGCCCATGCCAAACGACTTTGAAAGACCTTTTTGCCCTCTGCCTCGGCCTTGTCCCGTAGTGCGCGTAGTCCTTCACGTAAAGAATGTTTTTCTTTTTCGCCCCTGTGGAGGCGCAAAAGGCCTAGCAACAAATCCTCCACGGCGTGGCGTCCGGCATCGTCACCCATTTCTTTGACCGCTGACCAGTAGAGTTTCTTCGCCTCATCCTCACGTTGTTGTTGTCTTAGCACCCAACCAATCTGGTAAAACGCCTCAGGAAGCCTGGTGCTCTTCGGCCGCAACTGGATGAACTCCTCAAAGTGTTTTTTCATGCCTTCGAGATCTTCCAGTTGTTTGAGAGCTCTGCCCACTTTAAACCAACCCTCTTCGAAAAAACGCGGGTTTGTTTGTGAAATGCGTTTGTAGGCCGCAATACCCTGTTGCATCTCGCCGGTCGCCATCAATGCGTCACCCAGAAGGATAAGTGCTTCATCTGCTTCCGCAGAATCGGGGTTATCCCTGAGAAACAAGCGCAATTCACAAATACTTGTTTGGTAATCCTTCATTGAATGTGCGGAGTAGGCCTTACGAAACTGCGCCTGGGTCCGGTAGGCTCCGTTCTTGTAAAGATTGAGGTAACGCTCCATTTGGGCGCGGGACTCTTGATGTGCTTTGGCCATAGAAAGACCCATCCCTTTCCAGAAGACTGCCGCCTCGGCAATTTCATGCTTCTGATGTTTGTCGTAGACCGCCTCCATTCGTTCAGAAGCATCGTGATATTCTTCGGCCATTAGCTGTGTGTAGCCCGCCATAAATTTCGCACGTGGTGCGAGAGAAGAATCCGGAAAGGTTTTTGCGAGTTGATCATAGGTGGCCACTGCGTCGGGGTAGGCCGCAAGCTCCTGCTGTGCGCGAGCTTTCAGGAAAAGTGCCTCGGGCACATTTTTTGATTGAGGGAATTTGGCGATAAAAAGATCTGCAGCCTCGATGACTTTTGGCCATCGTTCTATTTCACCCCAGCACTTTAGCAAAGTAGCCGATGCTCCTTCCACAATTTCATCCGCAGGCATTTCATGAAGCATCGCATCGAGCACAAGCGCTGCCTCTCGGAAACGTTCCATTGCAAGGTAAGCCGACGCCAGTCGGAGCCGCAAAGCGGCGTCGAATGATGGAAATTCACGGAAAATCTTCAATTCCCGCTCCACCTTGGCAAGGAGCTGGGATGTTTGGAAAATGGTAAAAGTGTCCTTGCGTTGTTCTGCGGCTGTTTTGCGGGCGGTAAGGACGTTGAGCCGTTCCTGTTGTAGCGCCAACACGCGTGCGCGACTCCAAATTCTCTGGAAACAGGCGATGGCGTCAAGATGGCGTTGCTCAGCGAGGAAAGCGGTGCCGAGTTCCAAGGCAAAGACTTGCATTGCGGAGATCTGAATCATCTGGTCGAGTTGGGGAAAAAATTCGATAAGAAGCCGAAGTGCCTCGTCAAGTGCACCGAGTTGCAAAAGACAATGGAACCGCAGGACAACGGCCCGGCCTTTTTCAGGTTGTGAGAGTGTTTGAATTAATTGGGCAAGGTTATCCGCTGATTCTTTCCAATTTTTCTCCAAAGAATAACTTGTGGCTGAGAGGAGCAACGCTTCCACACGCTTATCCGAACGCGGATGGGAGGTCGCGAATTTTTGAAATGTCTCACGAGCCAGCTCGAACTCCTCCTTCTTAAGGTGGCAAATCCCACGCCAAAACCTTAACTCTTCGAGGATGGCTGCGGAGGGAAGGGATTCCCTCAGAGCTAACACTTGATCTATTGTAGCCCCTGCATCTTCAAAATTGCTGTTACGAATTTGACAAATCGCCAACATCGGCAAAACCCGCGGTAAAAGCTGAGCAACCTGTCCGCTCTGCCCATAATCCGTGAGAAACTTCGCCAGGGCGACTTCAGCCTCTTTAAAGCTACCCGCAGAGTATGCTGTTGAACCGCGGTTGAGCAATTCTTCTGCCGTCTCTCCTCTCCCCTGCAAGCGGACAAGCCCACACAAAAAGATTATTGCCACGGCGGAGGCCGCTAATCTCCGAACGGGTCTAAGCATATTAAGAACAAGGTCCGATTGATCATCGTTGCCAGCAATTTTTTGTAACATCTTCGTTACATTACCGTGCACAAAGTCTCTCCCGCCATGCTTCTCGTTTTTCCAGGCTCATTTCATCTGCTTAGAGCGGGGAAATATTTGCGAATCTTGCGGGAGTGGTTTTGCGTAGTGGCCCTCGGCAGGGCGCCCCGGAGCAATTCGGATTTATATTTTCGGCGTGACTGGTTTGAGCGTTGGTTTGACGAAATAACTTTGCACCTTCGAGAAGGCTTTGCCACTCGAAGCGATTAGGCGACCGAAATTTCGGTGCCAAAGCGCGAGCGGAATTCTTCTACGATCTTTAATGCAACAGGCCAAGGATCATACGCAGTGGTGGTGCGAATCCGATACTCGGCTCCTATGCGTCCGGCGGGCCCGGGGTAGGGTGAAAGAGAATACTCGGGGTTGATCGTAAAAATTTCCTCACCTCTTGCCGCTGCCGCCAAAATTGCGTCGCGCCAGTGAGAGAAAAACCTTTCCCGATGGTCTTCCCATTCTGGGAGGAACGGATCATCTACCTGGGCCGATTGTTCAGACCCAACTCGGGCATGGATATGAAGTGCTCGAGCGATGGCAAGGGCCACGCTTTCATCCGATTCCTCCAGCAGGCTCTCCGTTACCACTGTCCAGTGGCTGAGATCGAGGCAGGTTTGCAATTCGGGAAACTCTCTCAGATAGATCGCCGCAATCCAGGGTGCGTAGAAAAGTCGTCCCCGATGGGTTTCGTAGGCCACCTTCACGCCAGTCACGCGTGCTGCGGTTAGTGCGTGCTGAATAAAAGCCCGGCCCGCATCGAGATCCATGCGGTCACTGCCGGCCTGCAAGACCACCAGTCTGCACCCTGCAGCTGAAGCCCTGCGAAAAATATCTGGCAGCGCTTCTGCTGCATGTGAAAACGCCTGGCCAATCAAGCCAAGCCCTCGCTTTTCAACCCCTTCGCGCAAACGGTCGATTTCTTGAGCGGCAAAGGGAAGAGGCGTCTCGAATGTGTCGAAACCCGCATCTGCAATTCGGTCAAGAATGTCAGAAAGCGACCCATTCAGGCCCCAGGAATTTTTAGCAAAACTTAATTTCATAACACTCCTTTGGGTAATAGATTTTTTCTTAATTGCCAGATCGAATCTTCCACAAAATTCCTGTTGTCGCTTGCCTTCGGCGTGGGCTATTAGTAGGATGAGACACTTAAAATGACACCCCGGACCCTGATCATTATCTGCAGCGCGTGGCTGGTCCCTTTGCTAGATATTTGCCTTGGTGCCGGGGATACGCCTGTTTCAAAAAAAACTTCAGACGTAACGGGTGAAGCTCAAGGAGATGATTTTCTGGACATACTTTCCGATGAACACGCAAGGGAAGAATTGGGCGTTAACGTTTTCACAGCGCCTTCGATTGCCCGGCTGCTTAAAGATCTCGAAAATCTTCGCCCGATTCCCTACACCAAAATCCGCCGGCCTGTTCCAGGAAAAATCTCTACGGACCGGCCTACGATCGCCCTCACAATGGGTGTGTTGATCGCTCAAGGTTTTGCGTTGGTTGATGCGGAAAAAATCTCCGATCTTGAAGATCTTGCCCGCGGATTGTTGCGCCATGCTCGTGGACTCTCGGTGCTCGAAGCAGTTCTTCCTAGAGCAAGCAGTCTGATTGAACTCGGCTCCTCAGGGAACTGGGCTGATCTCAAATCAGAACTCTCAGCCGCACAAACGGACGCAGAGCAGGCGATGATCGAACTGCGTGACGAGGAAATCGCCCATCTTGTCAGCGTCGGAGGGTGGATTCGTGGCCTCGAAATCACCAGCCACACGATCATGGAGAATTACTCGCCTGAACGGGCGGAGTTATTGCGCAAGATCGAATTGCTCGATTACTTTCTGGATAGGCTCTCCACCCTCCACCCGGAGATCTCCCAACGTAAGGTGATACAAACTCTCATTGCCGAATCACAGCGCATTCGTGCTATCATAGACAAGCCCCCTGGTGATTTGTTGACGCGGGAGGATGTGGTGAACATCAATGCCCATGCCCGCACGGCGGTAGACGCCCTTATTGGCCCGCGTAAAGCAAGGTAGGATCCTCGAAAGGAGTTAGAGTCTCCCGAAGACGATTTTTTGTGCGGGAACTACCAAGAATGTGAGGGGAGCGAGCAATTATCCTTCAGGCTGAGGCAAGCCTTTTGTTCAGTTCGTTAACTATTTTGATGGCCGCCTCGGGGATAACCGTGCCTGGCCCGAAAATGGCGGCTGCGCCATGGGCAAGCAGAAAATCGTAGTCTTGCGCGGGGATCACACCGCCGACGATGACAATGATGTCCTCGCGCCCGAGTTTTTTAAGCTCCGCGACAAGTTGCGGGAGAAGGGTTTTATGGCCGGCAGCAAGGCTTGACATGCCGACGACATGCACGTCATTCTCAGCCGCCATGCGGGCGGTCTCTGCTGGTGTTTGAAAGAGGGGCCCGATATCCACATCGAAACCGAGATCGGCATAGGCTGTGGCAACGACTTTTGCGCCGCGGTCATGCCCATCCTGGCCAATCTTGGCGATAAGGATGCGAGGTCGACGACCTTCGCGCAGAGCGAAATCATCCGTCAGCCGCCGGGCCTCGGCTATCTGTGCGGAGTCACCAAACTCCTTGCCATAGACCCCCGAAACAGAGCGGATAACCGCTTTGTGACGTCCGAACACTGATTCCATTGCGTCGGAAATCTCGCCCAATGTCGCGCGAGCACGGGCGCATTCAAGAGCGAGTTCCAACAAATTTCCGGTCTTGGTTGCGGCAGCATTTTGAAGCGCGGCGAGGGCCGAGGTGACTCGGGCGTTGTCGCGGGTGGCTTTAATTTTTTTAATCGCGGCAATCTGCGCATTACGGACAGCCGTGTTGTCCACGTCGAGGATTTCAAGGGGCTCCTCTTTGGAGAGTCGGTATTTGTTGACCCCTACAATAACCTCTCGGCCGGAATCAATGAGAGCCTGGCGCCGGGCAGCAGCCTCCTCGATCCGAAGCTTCGGAAGGCCGGAATCAATTGCTTTGGCCATGCCACCAAGTTTTTCAACCTCTTCAATATGCGACCAGGCCCGCTGGATAAGAGCGCCGGTAAGGGCTTCAACATAGTAAGAGCCGCCCCACGGATCGACCACCCGACAGATGCCGGTTTCGTCTTGAAGATATAGCTGAGTGTTGCGGGCAATCCGGGCCGAGAAATCTGTTGGCAACGCTATTGCTTCATCGAGGGAATTCGTGTGCAGCGATTGGGTGTGGCCGAGAGCTGCGGCCATTGCCTCGACGGCAGTGCGAACGACGTTGTTAAACGGATCCTGTTCAGTGAGTGACCATCCGCTGGTTTGCGAATGGGTGCGCAAAGCCATGCTCTTTGGGTTCTGAGGATTAAACCCTTTGATGATCTTGGCCCAGAGCACGCGGGCGGCGCGCATCTTGGCCACTTCCATGAAGAAATTCTTGCCTTGCGCCCAAAAAAACGAAAGCCGAGGAGCGAATGCGTCAATATCAATACCGGCTTGAATGCCGGTGCGCACATATTCCAGCCCGTCGGCAAGTGTGTAAGCCATTTCAAGATCCGCAGTGGCTCCCGCTTCCTGCATGTGGTAGCCGGAAATCGAGATGCTATTAAACTTCGGCATATTCTTGGATGTGAAGCGGAAAATATCGGCGATGATCCGCATCGAAGGCTCAGGCGGATAGATATAGGTATTCCGCACCATGTATTCCTTGAGGATATCGTTCTGGATGGTGCCTGTCAGTTGCTCGTGCCTAACACCCTGTTCCTCGGCAGCCACAATGTAAAATGCCAGAACGGGGATGACAGCGCCGTTCATCGTCATCGAGACCGACATTTTGTCGAGCGGAATGCCGTCGAAAAGAATTTTCATGTCCTCAACAGAATCCACAGCCACACCGGCCTTTCCCACGTCACCCATCACTCGCGGATGGTCGGAGTCATAGCCACGGTGTGTTGCAAGATCGAACGCAACAGAGAGCCCCATCTGGCCGGCAGCAAGATTACGGCGATAAAAGGCGTTTGATTCGGTGGCTGTAGAAAATCCCGCGTATTGACGAACCGTCCAGGGTCGGGTCACATACATCGTGGCATAGGGGCCACGGAGATAAGGCGGTACACCAGCGGTGTAGTCGAGATGCTCGAGCCCCTCAAGATCCTGTTCTGTGAAGAGGGCCCCGAGTTCAATTTGTTCCATTGTTTTCCAGGCCAATTCCTCGAGGGTTTTGCCTGTCTCCCTTTCAAGAGCGGCTCTCCATTCCTCAAAGCTCGGTTTGAGTGTCGCAGGAGCGGCTTCGAATGGGATCGTAGTAAAATCAGGAAATTTCATGTCAAAAAAGTGGGAGATTGAGACTTGGAATGTGTGAGTTCGAGTCGCGGATCAAAATTGGCTCCCAGTAATGCGTTCCTGAAGAGCAACCAAAGCATCGCGGCAGTTGGCGCGCAGGTGGATAAAATCGTCCACTCCCGCCTCCCGAAATGCGGTTTCATTTTCGCCGGGTGCACCGGCGAGCAGAACGACAATGGAGGGTTTACGGCGTTTGACTTCACGAGCAAACGTCGGGACGATTTCCGGGTAGGTTTCGTCCGTTGAACAAATCACGACTGCCTCCGGATTGACCTCAATCGCAAGCCGAACGGCATCTTCGGGGGCAGGGACACCTTTACCCGCCACCACTTCGAACCCTCCGGTTTCGAGAAATGAACGAGAGAAATCGGCTCGAGCTTTGTGTTGTCTCAACGGGCCAAAGCAGGCAAGAAAAATTTTAGGCCGAACACCCGTACGCACCCTGCGAGCCTCGGTCGCAAGGCGAATCCGCTCGAATTGATCTGCCGCCCGGCGGGGCTTGATCTGTATGGCCGATATGCTGCTAGAGGAGGAGGCACGCAAGGTTTTCGTTATTTCACCGAGTGTCGCCCCATGCAGAGCGGCATCAACTGCCGTTTCAATCAAATCCTCATCCATTGAGCCGAGAAGCCCGGAGAGTTTCTCCAGCGTTTCGATGGCCTCGCCATGCTCTGCGGAAATGCGGCGTTCGGAGCTTTTTTGCCGAATTTTACGGCGGATTTCGGAAATGTGAGCTGCGCGTTCGGGAGAGGTATCATCAGGAAGAAACCCTTCTGCCGCGTTGGCGTAAATGTTCACGCCAACCATATTGCGCCGACGCTGGGCAAGTGCGGCCTGGCGGGCATCGGCAGATTTTGCGGTAAGACTTTGGGGGTAGCCTGCAAGAACAGCCTGCATCATGCCACCCTGAGCCTCGATCTCCTGAAACAACGCCCAGGCTTTTCGCGCCACCTGATCTGTGAGCCACTCGGGATAATAAGCGCCACCTACCGGATCAATGATACGGTTTAAGGAACATTCCTCGCCCAGAATGATTTGCGTGTTTCGCGCGATGCGACGCGAAAACTCGTCTGGCATTCGGAAGATCTCATCAAACCCTCCGACCGTGACCGCCTCTACGCCGGCAACATAAGCAGAGAATGCCTCTGTGGTCGAACGCAGCATATTGGTGTGGGAATCAAGGAATGTTTTATTCCAGCGCGACGTCCTGGCGTGCAGAGGCAATCCAGGCTCTCCCGAACCACCAAAAGCCACAAGAATACGATGCCACAAAAGACGCGCAGCTCGGAACTTCGCGATTTCCATGAAAAAATCCGACCCAACGCCCATCACAAAATAGACTCTGGAAGCGAGCTGGTCTGTTTCAAACCCAAACTTGCCAAGACGTCGGAGGGTATCGGCGCCGGATGCTAGAGCAAAGGCAAGCTCCTGAACCGCATCAGCTCCGGCGTCATGCCACGGTGTTGAGTCGGCAACAAGCGTGCGAAAACCGGGTGCTCCAGAGGCAGCCCATCGGTTCAATGCAGCAAGCTCTCTGTAGACGCGCTCAAGCTCAAAGGGAAGAGCCCCACGCCTGGCAAGCGTTGCAGAGGGATCAAACTCAATACCGCCACGCAGAGTTCGAGGATCCCGACCCACCCTTTGGAGCGCACCAATGAGTAAAGCGAAAAGCGGCAGTGCAGCCGAGCCAGCGGAGAAAAAAACCGGGGTTTTTTCAGTATCAATACCCTCCAGCGCCCGGGCGATGTCTTCAATGCACGAGAGGGAGACCCCGCCGGAGGCGACTTCAGACTCGAGCGCCAAATCAGGGTCGAGCCCTTCACGAGTAGCTTTGTCGGGCACAAGACGCACCGCCGTCTGCCCACGTTCGATGTCGGAACGCAGAGAAGAGTTAAAGTCTTTGGCGAGAAACGCCGGTATCTCTTGAGCGATCAAAGGAGGCCGGGTGAGTGCCCCAGCGGCTGTGCAACCACGCAGAAATGGCGGCACGCCCGGAACCCCTCCCAGATGAGGCAGGCCAACAATGTCGGTCTTATTATAGATAGGTTGAGTTAAAATACCTTCGGCCGTCGTTGAAACGAGCTTTTTGTCAAAAGGTGCTCCCTTCAGCGAGTCCTCAGCTTCTTTTCGCCAGTCGTCATACGTTGAGGGAGGAAAATCCAGGAGTTTGGGCATAAATTTGTCTGTTGAGGGTTTTTATTTTGCTGGTTATGACTCATTTGATGTAACCTGCCACTCCACTTCTTTGTGGTACAGGAGGTTCCATAATGACATTCTGACTCGGTTATTGTTCGATGCCGCTGAAGATTTATCTGGTAGCGAAACCTGGTTCAAGATTGGATTTGTAAAAATTTGAACAACGATCGAGAGCCAGAATGTCATGACACGACTAAAATAAGTTTTTCTTATTCTGGTAACTTTCTTCCCATGTTCAAGTGATTTTCGGCCAAATCAGCCCCATTGCGTTTAAATATCCTCTCATCCGCCCTTTTCCATCGCGCAGCAAAGAGAGGAAGACCTTCCGAAAGAAATCGGGTTTCAAAGGTGGTGTGGATCGGAGGGTTTAGCTCAACCCATTCCACCTGCTCCAAAAGAACGCACTGCCCCGCTGCGCAGACAGCTTCTTGAAAATATCTCGCGCAATCTGTTTTAACTCTCACCTCACCTCCGGGAGCAAGTGCTGCTGCTGCGGCCTCAAAAAAGGCAGGACAAAGAAGCCTCTTTTTGCTGTGCCGCCTCTTCGGCCAGGGATCAGGGAAAAGAACATGAATGCGTAAAACGGAACCGTATGGTAACAGGGAGCGGATAAAAGATAAAATCTCAGTTTGGACCACTCGCACATTTTGGCACCCGAAAAGTACAGCCTTTCTTGCGGTTTTTCTCACACGCTCCGTCTGCCGCTCAACTCCGAGGAAATTTTTGTCGGGGTAACAGCGTGCCATCTGAGATAGAAACCGACCGTCACCGCATCCGAGGTCTATCTCTAGGGGGGCAGCTCTTCCGAAGGATTCGATGAGGCGCTCGGAGGTTATAAACGCGTCAGGTGCGACGACAAACTGGGCTGCCTGACGTTCAAGCTCTTCGCCGCCAACACAGCTTCGAAACGGAAAAAAAGGGTTCGAGAAATTGAAATGGGGTTCGAACTGGGGGCTCGAAGCGTGCGCTTCCTCAACAGACACCATAATCACCGGGGCGATGAGAGCGGCCGGATCTCGCGGTTGTTGACCCCGGATGACCTCCGCCCGGAATCAGCCACATTCAATCCAGGATGGTTCGCGGCCACCACTTCAAACTCCCTAAGCTTGCCGTCGCGCTCCACTCTTACAGTCACAGCGCTCCCCACATCAAGGAAAAACGTGGCGTCGAGTAGATCGAAGGCTGAGTTGATTGGCGTTGAGCCGATTCTGCGGATTAAGTCCCCGGGCAATAATCCACATTTTTCACTCGGTCCTCCCCTAGTCAACGCAGCCACCCGAGCCAGAGGGTTTTCTTCAGATAGATCTATCTCGGCCAGCTCAATACCAAACCAGGCGTGCCGGACCTCGCCAAAGCGGAGATGATCCGCCTGAATTTTAAGCATCGCTCTACCGGGCAAAGCAAAACAACCCAGAGAGGTCTCGGTTTTACTAATGACAATACCGACAACTCGCCCGTCAGAATCGAGCACTGGAGCCCCCCCCATTCCGGGCTGTGCTGCGACGAGGGCACGAAGGTGAGTGGTGGCAAAAAAACGATCGCCACTCCTTACCTGACAAGCCACCACACGCCCTGAAGACGCCTCCAATTCACCCCCCATCGGATAGCCAAAAGTGGCCACTTCAGTTCCCTCAGGTACCATGTCGTCGTAAACAGAGAGGGAGGGCGTCATCGCTTCAATTTTTAAAAAAGCCAACCCTGAACGTTTATCTGCGACAAGACGCCGGGCGGGTAGTTTGAGTGCTCCGGTGATGACGAAGAGATCTTCCGCTTCGCCCCCGACGCTGTAGGAGGTTGCAATAGTGCCAGTGGCATCTATAAAAAAGCCGGTTCCCATGAGGGTGCCAAACCGGTCGGTTCCTTCGATTTTCACAACTGCATGAGCGGCTTCTTGCCGAATCTGCTCCAGCCGGTCGGGTGTTATCGCGATGGCTGAACTCCATTTCTGCGGCCCGGCCAGCAGCAGAATTATGCAAGTGACATACCGAGGAAAAGGGAAAAAGCGCACGCGAGAGAGGTTAAAAGCTTAGCACCGGGGAGTCATGACTCACAGGGCGAACGTCGATGACATACCTGGGTGCGGAGAGAGCATGCCTCGGGGCGGTGCCGTTGCCAATCCCGCGCAAGGTCGAGATAGATGCAGCTCCGGTCGATGCTCTGACCTTGCGTTCACCAAGGCTTTCCTCAAGGAAAATTTGATCCAGGTTTGGATCGAGAGAGAGTTTATTGATCTGACTGAGAACATCAACGCCAGGGCGTTCGGAAAAAGCTAATTGTTCGGATTGCGCCTCTCCGCCGCGCAATAGCGTTGTCAGCCTCTCTCGGGCTCCCGTTTGCCAAGGTTTGATGGTGACGGCGCCAAACCCGATTGCTACCAGCGCGAGCGCCAAGGCGGCTCCGACTGTGGCACGCCGACTTGGAGCAAATCCTCTGGCGGGATCGATCAGGCGCGATAAGATGCGGTCAACCGCAAGTTTCCAGATGGGACGACGGATTAATTCGAGGCTTCGGCGGCGATGAAATTCTTCAATAAATCTTTCAAAATAATCCGCCGTCGGGGTTTCATGTCGCTTCAGCCGTAGGAAATTAAGAATTGGATCTTCGTCTGGCGCTAATTTTTTTGCGGTCATGAGATCTGTAATCTGAGGAATTTAGAGGTTTTAACGAAAATGAAAAGTGAAAGTTAGTGGAAAGTGCTTGCCCTCAATTCGGGCGAAATTCTCGCAGATAAATCTGAAGTTGTTTATGTGCATAATGTAATCTGGAACGGACCGTTCCTTCGGAAATGCCAAGGATCTTTCCTATTTCTTTGTGTGGAAGTCCTTGAATATCGAAGAGGGTCACCACTGTTCTATGCTCCTCAGACAGTTTCTGCATAGCTTCGTTCAACCTCACTTGAAGTTCCGCCAGATCCGTCTCTTTAACTGGGTCGGTGCCGGCCGAAAGCTCAGTTAATGTATCCTCTTTGAAAGCACTTGGAGCAAGATCGTTCAGACTGATCTTGGGCTGGCGGTTGCGTTTTTTTAGAAAATTAATAGTTATATTTATCGCGATCGTGTAAAGCCAGGTGTAAAAACTGGATTGCCCCCGAAAACCGCCAATCGATCGATAGGCCTTTGCGAAAATTTCTTGCAGTAAATCGCCTGTGTCCTCGTGGTTCGAGGTCATGTTATAGACAAGCCCGTAGATGCGTGGAGCAAACCGTCGCATCAATTCATCAAACGCCCTCGGCTCCCCTGCCTGAGTTCGGGCCACAAGCCCGGCATCATCAAGATTTTCGAAATCCATCTGGGCCCGGTTATAGCAGACCGCTCAGAGAAGTCCATTGTTCTTTGCACGAAACGCAGACCTTTGTCCTGGCGTAAGGAAGAAAAAGCTGGTTTTTGCATCGCCCGGCGTGTTCGCCCCGACGTTGCCCAAGCGCGTGTCGTCGCCCCGCGGTTGCCGTTTGCATTTCTTAACCGGCAGGAGAAAATGTCAGCTTTTGACGTCCATCGGGGAAGGCCATCGCGGCAGGGTCGAAGATACGATCCAGCTCGGAAGGCTCAAACATTTTCCTCTCGAGGACAATCTCTCGAATGGTGCGCCCCGTGGTAACGCTTTCTTTTGCGATCTCGGCCGCGCGATCATACCCAATCCTTGGAACTAGGGCGGTCGCCAGCGCTGCGCTTTGCTCAACCATCTCGCGGCAGCGAGAGACGTCAGCTTCGATTCCTTGCACACAGTTGCGGCAAAAGAGCCCTGTCGCTTTGGCCAGATGCAACGTGGAGGATAGCAATCGGTAAGCAATGAGAGGCATCATGGTGTTTAATTCGAAATTACCCTGGCTTGCAGCGAAGGAGACCGTCGTCTCCGAGCCGATAACGTCTGCACAAACCTGCATCAGACATTCGCTCATTACCGGATTGACCTTGCCGGGCATTATGGAACTGCCAGGCTGGAGAGCGGGAAGACGGATTTCGGCCAGCCCACACCTCGGCCCGGAGGCAAGCCAGCGGATGTCATTGGCAATTTTGTAAAGACTGATGGCAATCGTTTTGAGATTTCCGGCTACCTCAGCCAGGTCGTCTTTTGCCGATTGGGCTTCAAAATGATCTACAGCCTCACGAAAGGGGATTTTAGTGCGCTCATGAATAATTGCGATAGCTTTTGCGGCAAATGACGGGTGTGTATTTAGGCCCGTGCCAACGGCGGTTCCTCCTAGGGGAAGTTCTTCAAGAGTGCAAATGGCTCTTTGAGCACGAAGTGAGGCTTTTCTCGCCTGCCGCGCAAAACCACCGAAGACCTGACCGAGGGTGACCGGCGCGGCGTCCATAAGATGGGTTCGTCCCGGTTTGACAACGTCAGAAAAATGCGATGCTTTGTCGGCCAGAGCGACCGCGAGCGATTTGAGCTCTGGGCCAAGCCGCGAGGCAAGTTCCGTGGCCAGCGCAATGTGGATAGCGGTAGGGATGACGTCGTTGCTGGACTGCCCGCGGTTGACATCGTCATTTGGATGAAGGGGGCAGCGACGCCCAGGTGCTTTACCCTCTAGAATCGCCGCGCGGTTAGCAATGACCTCGTTGGCATTCATGTTAATGCTGGTCCCGGAACCGGTCTGAAAAATGTCCACCGGAAAATGAGCGTCTAAATCCCCGCAAATGATCTCTTCTGCCACGCGGATAATGAGATCAGCTTTATACGACGATAGCACCCCGAGCTCGCAGTTTGCCTGAGCTGCTGCGAGCTTTACCAATCCGAGCGCGGCAATAAAAGAGCGCGGCAAAGAAATACCGCTGACGGGAAAAATGTTCAGAGCGCGCTGCGTGGAGGCTCCGTAGAGAGCGCTACTTTCTACCTCCACGGGGCCGAGTGAATCGTGTTCAATTCGTAAGCTCATTGACCTTTCCAATGCAAAGAACCTTGCAGAGATTAAAGTGCCGGAGTCTCTTTATGCCAACCAGTAGCTTGCTCGTAAGCATAGGCGGTGCGAAGCAGCATAGCCTCATCAAGCGGCGCGCCAAGAAGTTGTAAACCAACTGGCAACCGCGATCCAGAATCCTCCGAGAACCCGCACGGGAGACTCAAGCCGCAAATGCCAGCTAAATTTGCCGCGATTGTGAAAATATCGGCCAGATACATTTGCAGAGGGTCGTTGGTTTTCTCCCCGAGTTTGAAGGCAGTCCCCGGTGTGGTGGGGCAAGCGATTACATCCACCTCCTCGAAAGCCTTTATGAAATCACGCCGGATGAGCGTGCGAACCTTCTGCGCTCGGAGGTAGTAGGCATCGTAGTAACCGCTGCTGAGAACGTATGTGCCCAGAATGATCCGACGCTTGACTTCGGGCCCGAAGCCCTCCTCGCGGGTGCGCCCATACATCTCAATCAAAGAATCGGCCTGGTTGGTCCGATGGCCGTAGCGCACGCCATCGAACCTGGCGAGATTAGCAGAGGCCTCCGCCGTGGCGATAATGTAATATGTGGCAACCGCGAACTCCGTGTGGGGAAGCGAGATCTCGTGGATCTCTGCCCCAAGCGATTCGAGCTGTTTAATAGCATCTCGCACAGCTTTCTCCACGCCAGGCTCAATTCCTTTAATAAAATACTCTTTGGGCAACCCCACGCGCAGGCCATTGATACCCGTTCTGAGGAGCGGCAAAGGGTCCTCAACCGGTGTGTTAAGTGAGGTCGAATCCGCTTCGTCATGCCCTGCAATCGCTTTAAAAATCAGAGCGGCATCTTCGACCGTGCGTGTCATCGGCCCTATCTGGTCGAGAGATGAAGCAAACGCCACAAGGCCATAACGCGATACGCGCCCGTATGTTGGCTTGAGCCCCACTATACCGCAAAGCGCGGCAGGTTGGCGAATCGAACCGCCTGTGTCGGAACCGAGTGCCGCCACCGCCTCGCGAGCAGCCACTACAGCAGCAGAGCCCCCACTCGACCCACCCGGTATGCGCGTTGTATCCCATGGATTGCGTGTGATCTGAAAGGCCGAGTTTTCCGTCGAAGAACCCATTGCAAACTCATCCATGTTCGTTCGGCCCAGAGGAATCGCTCCTGCACTGCGCAGCGCCCGTATAGAAGTGGCGTCATAAGGTGCCGTGTAGCCATCGAGAATTTTCGAGGCACAACAACATTGGTCACCCTTGACATTAATAACATCCTTAATTGCCACCGGAATGCCTCCGAGCGGGAGTGAGAGATCCACTTTGGCGGCCTGTTTTTTCGCCGACGCGGGGTCAAAATAAACGTAAGCCCGGATGGATGGGTCAACAGCATCCACCCGCGAAGCAATGGCGTCAATAATCTCCGTCGGACTGGTCTTTTTGGCTGTAAGGAGGCCGCGTAATTCTGTAAGCGAGAGTTCGTGAAGCTGGCTCATTCGACAACTTTGGTTACGATAAAAAGGTCGTTTGCTTTGCGTGGTGCATTCGCGAGGGCCTCGCTCTCGGAGAAACTTTCGCGGATTTCATCCTCGCGGAAGACGTTAAACACAGGGGCCGCGTGGGCGGTCGGTTCAACGCCTGAAACATCGAGCAATTCAAGGGTCTTTACGTAATTAAGAACCTGCCCAAGCTGGGATTCAAATGCCACGGTTTCTTCCTCGGTAAGGTTAAGTCGCGCGAGATGGGCGAGGTGACGGACGTTAATCGTGCTGTCTAGCATAGGTCGGTTATTGGGACTATTGCGCAAAATCCAAAACTTGCGCGCTGGCTGAGCCAAAGTAACCGCACCCGTCTCCATTTTAAAAGCAGATTTTTGTGCTGAAGGAAGATCGGTTCATTTGGCCGCCCAACAATGCAACAAACTTATTCTGCACCAAAGAGCCAACAAATTCAGTCACCATTAAAACTGAGACTCCATCGATAACCCCTTGCAAAAGCAACCGCGAAAGGGGTGGCCATCGGCTGTCAAGGGTTAAAATTCAGAACAGAGCGAAAAATCTTCTTGCAGACCAAAGCCACAATTTGTAGTGTCTGATAGCAATAAAGACATCCATATGATGTGGGTTCTTCTTCACAACAGTCATATCTTTTATTGTTAAAAAATTAACTTCATTTCTCCTCTATAAATCCAAACCGCCAACAAAAATCCTCACATCAATTCACCGGTTATTCCCAAAGTTATCCCTAGCTTGTCTCATTCGCTACCCCACCCATCCTCACAAGGCGCAATAGATGAGCACCACAAAACTCTCAGAACTTAAAAAAATACCGAGTGCCAACATCAAACTCAGAAAAGCAATATCCGACACATGACAACAACTACTGCAACCGTGCCCCCGCAAAAGGCCTATTCTGGACTCTCGACCGCAAACCAGTCGAGGGCAACAAAGAGCCTCGATGAGATCATAGAAGAAACCGAAGCTCCCCTGGCCGGGCAAAAGCTCCAATTTCAACAAACGTTCTGCCCTGAGGATGCCGAGCCCTTTGCGACGGTAACTTGGGAGAAGCGGACGGCACAGATCTCTGACGACTCGGGCAAAGTAATCTTCAAACAGGAAAATGTCGAGGTGCCGACCACTTGGAGTGAGTTGGCCACTAAGATTGCGGTGTCCAAGTACTTTTACGGGGACATCGCCAATGGCACTGACCCCTACAAGGGCGGGCGCGAATCCTCGGTCCGTCAGCTCATTCACCGTGTGACACGAACGATTGCCGATTGGGGCCTTGAGGATGGTTATTTTGCCGGGATCGCTGACAGCGAAGCTTTTTACAAAGATCTGACCTGGCTCTGCCTTCACCAGCATGCGGCGTTCAATAGTCCTGTTTGGTTCAACGTCGGTTTGTGGCAACAGTACAGCGTGGGCAAAGACGCCGGACGCGGAAATTGGTTTTACAACCGCGCAAGCAAACAGGCCGAACGCGCCCCGACGCAGTATGAATACCCTCAGGCCAGCGCCTGCTTCATTCAATCAGTCGAGGATTCTATGGAAGACATCATGCGACTGGCCACAAGTGAAGCGATGCTTTTTAAGTTTGGGAGTGGCACTGGCACAGACCTTTCTACCCTTCGTTCGACGCGGGAAAAGCTCAGCGGCGGCGGGCGACCCAGCGGCCCGCTTTCATTCCTGAAAGTCTATGACCAGGTTGCTAACGTCGTCAAAAGTGGTGGCAAAACTCGTCGCGCGGCCAAGATGAATACCCTCAAAGACTGGCATCCCGATATCGAGGAATTTATCGAAGCCAAAGCAAAAGAAGAACGAAAAGCTTGGGCGCTGATCGAGCAGGGTTATGACGGTAGTTTTAACGGGGAAGCCTATGGTTCGATCATGTATCAGAATGAAAATCTCTCTGTCCGTGCCAGTGATGAGTTCATGGAAGCGGCCATCAAAGGCGAAGATTACTGGACTCGTCGGGTCACAGATCGTCAGCCGTGCGAAAGGAAAAACGCCAGCGCACTGCTCAGCAAGATCGCCGAAGGTACATGGATTTGTGGCGACCCAGGAATGCAGTTCGATTCGACGATTCACAAGTGGCATACCTGCAAAGGCACCGGACGTCAAAACAGCACAAATCCATGCTCGGAGTATCTCTTCCTTGACAACACCGCCTGCAATCTCGCCTCGATAAATCTCCTTAAGTTCAAGAAGGACGACGGGACATTCGACGTAGAACGCTTCAAGAGAGCCGTCCGCATTCTGATCACCGCCCAGGAAATCATTGTGGACAACGCCTCTTACCCGACAAGGGAGATTGCTGAAAACAGCCACATTTTCCGCACGCTCGGTCTTGGTTACGCCAATCTCGGCTCACTCATCATGAGCTACGGCCTGGGTTACGACAGCGACGAAGCCCGAGCTTTGGCGGGCGCGATCACTGCCGTCATGACAGGAGAAGCCTACACTCAAAGCGCAAGAATTGCCGCAGCGATGGGGGCCTTTCCCGGCTATCATGACGCACGCTGCTACGGAACGCCCAACCCATCTGCCCCCAGCAATGTGGAATCGATGCGGGAAGTCATGCACCTGCACCGTGAAGCAGTCGAAAACATCAACACCTCGTCGCGGTTTGGTTTCATCAAAAACGCCGGCCGCAAAGTGTGGGATCAGGCGATTCGACTCGGCGACCACTACGGCTACCGAAATGCCCAGGTGACCGTTTTGGCTCCCACAGGCACGATCGGTTTTCTCATGGATTGCGACACGACAGGCATCGAGCCAGAAATCGCCTTGGTGAAATATAAACTGCTCGCCGGTGGCGGCATGCTCAAAATCGTAAACCAAACTGTCCGCCCGGGATTGCAGGCCCTGGGGTATTCCGAAGAGAAAATTCAGGCCATCATCGCGCACATTGACAAATTCGATACCATCGAAGATGCGGTCGAAAAATCCGACGATGGCACCACACACATCATCAAAAGCGGGCTCAAGCCCGAGCATCTGCATGTCTTTGATTGTGCCTTCAAACCAGCCCGCGGCTCACGCAGCCTCCACTACCGCGGACATTTGAAAATGATGGCTGCAGCACAACCTTTTCTCAGTGGTGCAATTTCAAAAACTGTCAACATGCCGGAGTCAGCCACGGTGGAGGAGATTAAAAACACCTACATCGAGGCATGGCAATTGGGTTTAAAGTGTGTTGCGATCTATCGTGACGGATCAAAACGGTCGCAGCCAGTGCAAAATCGCAAGACCAAAGACATGGGCTCCGGGCAGCAAGAGGAATCTCTGGTCGCTCGCATCGCGGAACTCGAGAGCCAAATTGCGCTCCTCAAACAGGCTGCCGAACGTCCTGTGCGCCGTCGGATGCCTGAAACCCGACTCTCCCTAACGCATAAATTTGAGATTGCAGGACACGAAGGGTACATCACTGTTGGCCTCTACGAAGACAGCACACCAGGAGAGCTCTTTATTCAAATGGCCAAAGAAGGAAGCACCATCGGCGGCCTCATGGACACCGTCGCAACACTCACTTCTCTTGCCCTCCAATACGGGGTGCCTTTGGAAAGTCTCGTGAAGAAATTCGCCTATCAACGCTTCGAACCCAGCGGCTATACCAAGAATCCTGACATCCGAAACGCATTCAGTATTACTGATTACGTCTTCCGCTGGCTCGGTTGCCAATTCATCCCCGGCTATAAGGAATCTATCTCGCCAAAACATCACCAACCAGAACTGGCGATGAAGGAGATCGCTGAGATGGATAAAAAAGCTATCAACCGACCGGTGCCCGAATTGCCCCGCACCGGCGAACGGAGCGTAATAGAAGTTCTCACCCACGAAGGCAATTCTGAAGGCACCGACACCTCCGGACATAGCTATGCTGACCGTGTGAAAAACGTCATGAGCAGCATGTATATGCACGTCACTTGTTCAAACTGTGGCAGTGACAAGGTCATCCGCGCCGGAGCTTGCGGCGTTTGCACCGAATGCGGCACCAGCCAAGGTTGCTCTTAACGCATCCGCAAATAGGGAGACCATAAAAAGAGGTTTCTAAACAGAAGCCGATCTGTCAAAGCGATTTCTCAAGGGCAAAATATCCGCCTCAGAAGGTGGCTCACCTGACCAAGGTCGATACGTCTGACCGGTGAGGTGACATTTTGGCGAGACAACACTATTTCTTCGAGAATTTACCTCAGCCTGAAGGTTAATGGCTCTACCGCCCTGCCGATCAAACCGGTGCGGTGGTAGAGCGGGCAACCGACCTGATCTGCATTCACCCCTGACCTCGGCAGTTGCTCTTTCACGGAATGCTGTCGTTCCACCAATTCTGTGTATTCCGGGGCTGCACTAAAGCCGTGGCGCTTTGAAAATCTTCTGCCGAACCAACTGTTGCCAAATTTGTGCTGCCCAGCGCCCAAGACGCACAATTTAGCGAGGGATCGCCTCCGACTGTTTTTTCGCATGGCCAAGGTTCGCCCCGCCTTGGGAAAACTGCCGTTGGCTGCGAAGACGTCGTAGGACTGCTGGGATGGCGACCAAGCTAAAAAGCGCCATTGTGCCGGGCTCCGGAACCGCTGTGTAAACAAGATCGAGGTTATTTCCGTTGAGAGCCAGAGTGAAGTCGCCATTGATCGGATTGAGAAAGTTGCTGGTGTCTATGGTAAATTTATCTATTGCAAACCCTGTAATCCCGCCGGTGGTCTGCACAAAGCCGGCCCAGGTGTGGTTAACGTTCGGATCCCATGAAGAAAGCATACCCTGCGTTGTGGAGTTACTCATGGTGAAAAGATTGAGGATAAATGGACCTGATGAGGTCGCATTAATTGTCAACGAACCGAGGATAGAGAGAAAATCCCATTCTATGCCTGCTGTGCCGGTGCCGTCGGTTTTAAATTCCAGATTAAATTCGGCGTGCTCCTCCCAAATGTTACTCCCGGTTGTCAAGGTTCCTATACTATTGCCTGGGGAGACAGTGGCGGAATCCTTGAGCTGCACTGTGCCGTTGACGATTCCTGTGCCACCTAAAAGAGAAGCGAAATTGACATTGACCGGGGCGTTGACCACGCCGTTGACAAAAAGAGCGTTGCCGCCATTCTCGCTAGCACCAACTTCGATCTGGTTCGCGTTGAGGGTGCCGTCAATGATTAGTGTGTTGGAAAAGGCGAATGAGCCAACGCCGATCCGGACCAATTTGCTCGGGGCCGTTATAGTGGCGGTATCGCCCGCAGAGAGTTTGACGGTGTTGTTGGAAGTTGTGTTGCCAATAATCCAATCAGTGCGGGATTCAAAGCTGATGAGGCCAATTTCACGGTAAGCGTCGCCGTCATTAAGCGTGGTCAGTGCACTGACACTCCCAGTGTAAGCCTTGCCTGTCAGACTGCCGAAAGGGGAACCTACGACGAATGTGTCTCCGTCGAGTGCCACGGAGCGACCGAAGCTGTCACCCGAGCTGCCGTCGGAGGCGTAAACTTTCACATCTTCTGTGCGAATGCCCGAGCCGGTATCGAGGTTGCGGTAAATGTAAGCACTCCCTTGATTGGCATTCGAGCCGATATCGTCACCATCCGCACCCACAATTGCGGTGTGGCCGGAGAGGCTAACGGCTATACCCAGGTTGTCGTAGTCCGTGCCGTCAGAGGCCGTGAGTTTGAGATCTTGAGTTTTGTTCCCGCTGCCAGTGTTAACAGTGCGAAAGAGGTAAGCCGCTCCTCGGTCGGTGCCGCCCGTGTCGTGGGCGTAGGCTCCGACGAGGGCGTTAATGCCAGAGATGCTGACCGAGGCACCAAATTGATCTTGATTGGCCGCATCGGAGGCGAGGAGTTTTAGGTCCTCGGATTTTGTGCCGGAGCCGGAGTCAAGATTTCTGAAGATATAGGCTGCGCCCTGGTCAAATCCACCAGAGAGGTCATGGGTGTAAGCGCCAACGATGGCGATGGTGCCGGAGAGGGACAAGTAACGCCCGAAGGCGTCGTTGGCTGCGCCGTCGGAGGCGAGGAGTTTAAGATCCTCGGTCTTGTTGCCGGTAGCCGTGTCGATATCTCGGTAGAGATAAGCGGCTCCCTTATTCACAAGATGGCCTTGGGCTCCGGCGATGGCGAGGTTGCCAGAGATGCCAACCGCTATGCCAAGGTAATCACCGTCGAGTCCGTCAGAAGCGGTCAATTTGAGATCCTGCGTTTTGTTGCCGCTCCCTGTGTTGATGTTGCGAAAGATGTAGGCTGCACCGCGATCGGTGCCGCCAGAATCGTGCCCGTATGCTCCCACCACCGCGTTGGTCCCAAAAATGGCAACGGAAACGCCGAGTTGGTCTTGATTGGCGGCATCGGAAGTGATGAGCCTCAAGTCCTCCGTAGTGTAGCCTGTGCCGGCGGTGTCAACGTTGCGGAAGATGTAGGCTGCCCCCTGATCAAATCCGGGAGAGCTGTCATTTGCATAGGCTCCTGTCACTGCCTGGTTGCCGGATAGGGAAACGCTCCAACCGAAATAGTCGTTGGCACCTCCATCGTCAGGAGCAAGGCCACCGGCGTGAAGTGCCGCACAAAAGAGCAGTTGGATGGCAACAAACACAGAAAGGATTTTTGTCTTCATTTGGATTTGTGTGTGGCGATGGATACAGAGTTTTGGTTCAGGATGACAACGGACGACAGAACTGAGCTTTGCAAGTTCGAACGGAGCACGTGTCCGTTATTGTGTGTTGATTTGAATCATAAAATGAATTTCTTATTTTTAGTACCCT
Source organism: uncultured Chthoniobacterales bacterium (assembly GCA_937924445.1). GTDB lineage: Bacteria > Verrucomicrobiota > Verrucomicrobiia > Chthoniobacterales > CALDSX01 > CALDSX01. The sequence goes on along the minus strand of CALDSX010000009.1, from coordinate 49,389 downwards.
ACTTTTGGATGGGTGAGAGATCTTTTCCGGGATATGGCAACACGCAGAAACCTCAATCGTGTGATTGTTCACTTCTTTGTGTGTGAAAATTAGTTTTGAAAAATTAACGCGACTTCTTGCAGATTTGTATGATCAAGGTCTGGACGTCTTTACGGTGAAAGAGCGTGTGGCACGGTTGCTCCGAACCAGTGTGGGGTGCGACATTGTGACGTTCGCTGGGTGGAATAGTAAGACAAAACGGTTGACTGTGGATTTTGATACCGTTTTTGAGGGGGCATCGGATGGCGTGGAGGGCTTTGGCCGCCATTTTCGTGAGCATCCTTGTTTCAATTTCGACCCGACCTTCAACTGTGGCCGCGCTTTTATACGGGGGGATTTCCTCGCGAGAAGGTGTTTTGTCGAAATGCCGGTTTTTCGGGAAGGGTTCCAGAAGGCTGGTCTTTCTGATCATGCTGCAGTTTATGTCGGCCGGGCAGGGGATGAAGAAATTTTTATCGGCCTGGAGCGGCAAACTGGGGAATTCCGAATTGCCCAGCGTGAGCAGCTTCAGATACTGCAGCCGCATTTTCGCAACGCTTTCTGGTTAGCGCGGCAGGTATCGGACTGGCGGTCGTTGCTTCAAAAAAGAGGTGTTTTGGAGTTGGCAGGACTCACACCCCGCCAGGAGGATGTGTTGCGCTGGTTTGCGATGGGCAAGACTCTTGATGAAACAGCGAGCATCCTTGGGCTGAGCGTGCCAACGGTCAAGGAGCATACCATCCGCTTGTATGAGAGGTTGGGGGTTGAAACGCGCGCCTCGGCCCTTGCCCGTGCAGAGCAGTTGGCACGGGAGTTTGCGTCTGTGTGGATTGGATTTGACAACCAGATTTCCGTTCGAGTCGGTGGCTGATCAGACGTCATTCGAGAGAGCAACAAGCTAACAGGAGCAAGCAAACGCATTCCCCAGCCGAGCTTGCGGTTACGGCCGAGAATCTGAGCTACGCCCGCGGAGGCGAAATTGGAGGGGAACACCTGGGTAAGGTTCGATTTCGCGGATGCGGCCTTCCAGGAAACGTCGGTAGGTGTCGGACATCAACGAAGGGTCGTTGACGAATAGAACGAAGACGGGCACAGGGAGTGTTCCTGTGGAGGAGTGGTTCAGAGCGGTGCCATAGAGAATTTTCAGACGGCGGTTGCCTTTGAGCGGAGGTGGGTTTGAGGTTTGGATTTCTTGCAGGAGACGGTTGAGTTTACCTGTAGAAACCCTTCGGCGGGCGGCAGCGGCGACACTCCAAATTTCGCGCACCAGCCGGGGGATGTTTTCGCCGGTCTTGGCCGAGAGAAGCACAACGGGGGCGTATTCGAGGAAAAAAAGGTCGGCTGAAAGGGCCCGGCAAAGTTCCTTATGCTGGCCGGGAGCAAGTGAGGGTTTGACCAGGTCGAATTTTCCTGCCGCGACGATGACCGGTCGGGCGGCTTCCTGGATGAGCTGACCGATTTTTTTGTCCTGAACAGTGACCCTCTCGGTGAGGTCCACGACGAGAAGACAGAGATCGGCGCGGTGGATGCTCTCTTCAGCACGCATCGCGCTGAAAACCTCGACAGAGGTGCGGTGTTTGCGGCGGTGACGCAGACCCGCAGTGTCAATCAGAATGGCCTCACGTCCGCCGATACGGCAAGGGATGTCCACGGCGTCACGAGTGGTTCCGGCAATGTGGCTGACAATGGTGCGCTGTTCGTTGAGGAGAGCGTTGGTCAGGGACGATTTACCGGCGTTGGGTTTGCCGACGATCGCAATGCGGAGGGGAAGGGCCGTTCTTTCGGCAATCTTATCAAATCCGTTTTCGTCCGGTTCCAGCTGGTGGAGGAGAGGCGGGGGTTCCGGTAGAAGTGCGCTAAGGATGCCGACAAGGTGCGGCATGCCACGTCCGTGTGCAGCACTGACGGTAACCGTGTGCTCAAAGCCGAGTGTGGCGAATTCGCTGGCGCGATGTTCATGTGCTTGGACATCGACCTTATTGACCACGAGAATAACGGGGCAGAGAGCCTTGCGAAGCTTGTCAGCAACAAATGAATCCGACGGGGTGACCCCGTCTTTGGCATCCACAACGAATAGTATGACGGAAGCGATGCCGATAGCAATATCTGCTTCGCGCTCAATGGACTTGGCAAAATCGTCCGAGAGGGTTCCGGCGATTCCTCCCGTATCTAGGACCAAAACTTTCCTGGCTCCAACGGTGCAAACTGCCTCGATCCGATCCCTGGTCACACCGGGCTGGTCATGGACGATGGCGATCCGTCGTTTTGCAAGGCGATTGAAGAGGGCTGACTTGCCAACATTCGGTCTGCCAATAATGGCAACGACGGGATGCGTGGTTTCCTGAGCCGGGTTAGAAAGTGCCTGGTAAGGTGAATCAGGCCGGGAGGTTGCATCCGACCTTGGTTGTTTACAATTCATCACCGCCTTTCCTCCGACGAAGCCAAGCCATGGGTGTTAAGACGGCGTATGCCGTCTCGAATGTAGTCGAGTCCCGAAAGAACTGTCAGCACGGCAGCAATGTAAACGGGGATGTCATAGATAAGCTCCGGTGCGTGAGGTGTCTGAAGTAACACGAGGGTGACTGAAATCATTTGCGACGCTGTGCAAGCTTTGCCGAGGAAACGAGGATGGACTTCGAAGCGTCCCGCGAGGTAGTGAAGGACAGCAAAACCAAGTATGATGACAAGATCGCGGCTAACTACGAGGATGACAAACCAGAGTGGGAGTTGATAATGCCATTTGCTGAAGCTGAGAGTGACAACGGCAGCGAGAAGGAGTCCTTTGTCAGCGATGGGATCCAGTATGCGCCCCAGTGCCGAGAATTGTTTGAATTTTCGTGCCACAAAACCGTCCAAAGCGTCACTCACGGCGGCGAAAATAAATGCGAAGATAGCAACTAAACGATACCATTCCTGAGGGGCCCCCTCCTGCAAGCTAGTTCCATAGTAGACCGCAGAAGTCACAAACACGGGGATCAGTAGGATCCTAGCAACGGTGATCCAGTTGGCAACGGTCATGTTCATGGCAAAAAGTGGGCGACCTGAAAAGCAAATCACTCTTCAAGAATAACGCGGTAACGGACCTGTCGGGAGAGCAGCCAGGCGACGCCAAACATGTCAACGGTCGCTTTGAGAGCGCGGTTGCTGAACCCGTATTTGCTGACACCAGAATGGCGTGCGCGGTGATTGACAGGCATCTCCACGATGCGATAACCGCCACCTTTGATGAGAGCAGGGATAAAGCGGTGCATTCCATAGAAAGGGATGAGCATTTGGCGGCACTCCCGTTTCATGACTTTGAGCGTGCAGCCGGTATCACGAATGCCGTCACCAATAAAGCGGCTGCGGATGAAGTTCGCCACCCGGCTGGTTATGCGCTTGGACCACGTGTCTTTGCGTTTCGCTCGGTAGCCACAGACGAGGTCAGCCTCACCTGAGTTAATTCGGGCGAGCATTGCGGGGATTTCTGCAGGATCGTTTTGCAAGTCCCCATCGAGCAGAGCGATCACCCGACCTTTCGCGGCGTGAATACCAGCGAACATGGCCGCACTTTGTCCGGCGTTCTTTTCAAATCTGATCAGGCGCGTTCGTTTGTCGCGACGAATACGCGCGACAGTTTGATCTTGCGATCCGTCGTCCACCAGCACGAGTTCGTAATCGATGCCATTTAACACACGCTCAATCTCATCCTGCAACAGAGTAACGTTGTCCTCCTCGTTAAAAAGCGGGATGACCACGGAGAGTTCAGGTTCAGTGGAGGGGGTGCAGCTCATAAATCAAGACCTTTGTATCTGTAACACGCGAAAATGCGGAGCACCCGGATTTTTTCGTCGTGCCGTTCAATGACAATATCACCTAGACGGGCGAAGCGGCCAAAACCCCGCTCCACTTCGTGTGGGGACTTTGGTGAGATTCCATCCGGCGAGACGTCGTCCGTGATGAAAAGCGCGGTGCGCCCCATGAAGGGGTTTATACCGGCTTCTTCTGTAAATTCGAGTTTTTCCTGCATGCGCGGAAGTGGTTCTCCTTCCGGGAGAAGGTGTTCATCATATCGCGGCCAGAAGGCAAATTGGTTTGTGATATCCTGAGACTCGGGCGTGTAAATTGGTGGATGAGCCGGGCCTTCGGTTCTTTTGTCGGGCAGATAAAATGCAAGCGCGGCGGCTGTGCCGTATTTATTCGCGATTAAAAAGACAGGTCCCAGCTCAGGGTGGTCGCGCTCAAATTTTTTACGCACCGCATCGAGTTCCGTCGCCGCAGATTTCCAACCACGCAGCCGAGTGCCAGGGTCAAGAGCGTAGGGCCATGGTACACCCGCGCTGCGGAGCAGGTCAGAACAAAGGAGCGCCACCGTCATACCCAGGCTTAAAATAACAGCGGCAAAACTCCAGCGCTGGGCCGCCACGGATAGGGAAATACGTTCCGACCAATAGCCTGCGGTTAGAATGCCTAGTGTTACAAAGCCGGGGGCGGTCCAGTTCACTTCGCCGACCTGCTTGAGCGAAAGGCCAAAATAGAACAAAATGATAGGGGCCGCAAAACAGAGCAAAAACAAGGGACGAAAGTGGTTTCTGGCAGCTTTGATGGCAGCGCCAGCAGCTATTGTCATGCCCAAAAAGATAAACGGCGAATAAACGCCGAAATGCATGAGGAGGTAGGTGAGGATATCAAAAGGCTGCCATCCCGCGCTGTTTGTGAGACCTCCACGATCGAGTAAATGGTTGGCAGTCACCCAGGCATGGCTTACATTCCAAAGAAGAGGCGGTATAAGGCCGGGAGAAAACCCGATAAGCAAAAGAAAAACACCCCCCCGCCACAAATGAGGCCGGTGACGTCGCACCACAAGGAGCACTAGCAGCATCGAGAGAATCTGAAAGGCGTTGGTGTATTTGCAAAGAAAACCAGCACCAACAAGCAATCCAGAAACCAGCCACCATCCGGAGAGCTTATGGGCACGTTCCAGCGCAAGCCAGAACGCGCAAAGCGCAGCAACCCAGAAGAAAATCGAGAGCGGGTCAATGGTCATAACCGTTGCGCCGACATTAAAAATGGGCAGACTATTGACGAGCACTGTCGCCCAGAGGCCTGCGGTCAAGCCATAAAGGCGATTTGTGAGCCAAAAAATTAAAAGGCTTGTGCCAAGCGCAAGAAACGGGCTCAGCAGCCGGACACCGAGTTCTGTGGGCCCAAAAAGCAGTGTGCCGAGTTTGATTGCGAGAGCGACACCAGGGCCTTTGCTGTAGTATGCCCAATCCAGACGCTGAGACCAAAGGTAGTAGTAAGATTCATCCGGAGACAGCTCCATCGTAGCAGAAAGGAACAGTCGGGCCACGGTGAGAAACACAAGCGCAAAATTGGCGATGAGGAAAAAGTGGCGATGTTTCAAAGCAGCTTAAACCGAAATTGAGAAGGAAGATAAATTTGGTAGCATAGAAAAAGACGTTGCCGGAGAGAGTTTGCCAAAGAAAATGAGAGTGTATATGCAGCGGTTACTCTGTTCAAAATCAAAATTGTCGAGGTTCTCTTTACTGTGCGCGAGCTGCTGCTGCGTAGTCTACCTGTCATTTGGCAACGCCATATTTGCAGAAGACCGCTCAAACTGGCCGAATCCGCGCGAGTTGCTCGAGGCAGCTCGTCTCAACGCGACCGCTCGTCCAATGCGGCTCGAGGGTCGGCTTCGGAACGGACGAGACTCTCTGCCATTCGGATTAGAGGCGGTGCCTGGGCGGGTCCGCTACACGTTCCCTACTCTTGGGCAGATTTTCGAGCTCGAATTTGGACCCTCCGCACCAGTGTTGCGGGAAATTCGGGATGGCTCAGCGATGTCAGAAGTTGATCCCTCTTCACAGATCGGATCGACCGGGTTGGCCAAGGGAGAATTAGCGCTCGATTTCCTCTATTGGCCGGATGCCCTTATTGAACGTCAGGAGATGGTCAAGACTCGTAAATGTTACCTTGTGCGCCTCAATGCCCCGAGTCGCACTGCTCGGCACATGGTGGTCTTTGCCTGGATAGACCAGGCAAATGGCGCAATTATGCGGATGGACGGGCATAACTGGCAAGGAAAGTTAACGCGCCGGTTCGAAGTCATTTCAGCCCAAAAATCGTCCATCGGATGGATCCTCAAGCAGATGAGAGTCCAAATAATGGACCCTGAAACCGGAAAAACAAGCCGTCGAATTTACCTCGAAATTACTGGCGAAAATAGAGAGCCAAGTACCTCGGCGCCAGAAGAGAGTGACGTCCTCTCTCTCAGCCTAACCTAGATATTGGCAGCCGTGTCAACTGTTGGTGTGTGACGAATATCCTCAGCGGAGATCATGAAAATGGTATCCTCAGCGATGTTTTTTGCAAAATCCCCGATGCGTTCGAGACTGCCCGCAACAAAAAGCAGATGAACAAAAGCCTCGGCAAATTGAGGTCGAGCACCGAAAAGTGAGTTGATTTTGACACTCAATTCGCGATACATCTTGTCGAGATCTCGATCCTTTTCCTTAATAGCTCTCGCTTCTAGCATTTTTTGATTACTGAGCGCCGCGATGCTGTCTTTAAGATTTGTGGCGGCAAATTCAAACATCGGCCCGGTGAGTGCGGTCTCGGGCAAATACTCCATGTCATTAAGTTTCTTTGCTCGCCGGGCGATACTGGTGGCCTGGTCAGCAATACGTTCAAGATGCGAAGAAATTTTCATCGCGGTGATGACGCGACGCATGTCGATGGCCACTGGCTGAAATCGAACCAAGACCGCGAGCCCAATCTGATCAATTCGAACCTCGAGATTGTCAATATCCACATCATCGGCTATCGCGCGATTGCAGGCTGCAACGTCTCTCAGCAAAAGACCTTCCTGTGCATTGCGTAAACTCTGCTCCACGAGCCCGGCCATAAAATAGAGCTGCTCATACAACTCATTTAGAGACGCATCGAAATGGGAAAGGATGTGACGAGAGTTCGACATGGGCGACTTGAAGGCAAACTTTGTAAACTGGTTTGATTTTATTATGAGGAATGATTTGTGCCTGTGTATCTTTTCGCTTTGATCAAAATTATCACTTTTCTTCCGACTCGACCGTTTTTTTGAGAAAAAATTTATGAGCTTGCAGGAGAAAGAGCAGCCGAGCGAGCGTCGCGAAAAATGTTATGATTTCTGGGGATTTCCAGACATAAAAGGAAGCGTTGATTCTTCAACGGCAATTGTTGCTTTACAGAGGGCGTCGAAGAGGGCTGTCACATGAATCACACCAACAAACTGGCGTTTTTCGAATACAGGAATGGCAGAGGCATCGGTCCGTGCGGCAATCGTAAGAAGTGTGGCGAGGTTGTCCAACTTTCGAGCCGCAGGAATGTTTCGCTTTGCGATCTCTGAAACAGCAACTGCAAGCCCCCGCCGAATTCCCTCCACCTGGGCCACTGGGTCGTCACCCGCGAGAGAAAGCTCTGTACCAAGACTTTCAAGAATATCGCGGGGCTCGACGATCCCCAGATATGAACCATCTCCGGCGAGGACAACGACGATAATTTCACGAAGGGAGGAAGATTCCGGATCGAATATAATGCCGATAGCCTCCGCCACTGTGTGCGATTCGCCAATCCGAACGAACTTACCTGTGAGAAGATCTGCAGCGGTCACGTGACATTCTCCTTGAAGTGATGCGTTGAATTGCCGGAGGATGTTGAGGAGGATTCCGTGTCATCTCCGCCGACAGGATGATTGAGATCTGTTTCTGCGGCTCTGTTGGCTGTTTTGACCAGCATTGTCAGACCGCGAAGCATGGCGAGTTCGTCAAACACACCGACCAGACGGCCATGACGGTCGGAAACAGGCATCGGGCGGAACCCATGCCTCGCCGCACGCGAGAACACTTGTACAAGCGGGGTGTCGTGCGCCAGGGTAATCGGGTGGTGAAGAGAAAACGATAAGATACTTTGAAAAAGTTTGGGTTCCATGAGCTTTGCGAGGGTTGCGTCGTCAATCTCAGATGCCATTTCGTCGGAAATCGTCCCAGCGAGCTGTTTGAGAATGGAGCGCAGAGAGATTTCACCGCACAGCTTTCCCTCCTCGTCCTGGAGGAAAACGGTTTGAGGATGACCTGTCTTCATCTTTTGTTGAAACTGCGAAATGAGCCACATCGCCTCACGGGTCTGATGTTTTGCGCCAAAACGAAGGCAGCGTCGCTGCATAAGCCCTGCTGCGGTAATATCCACTAGTGCTTGGCTCTGCGCGGCAACTGTTGTCGACTCCGAGCGAGTTCGCTGCATTTCGACGATACTCATTGCCCGAGCGAGAGCGAGTTCGGTGGACTGAAAAATCCGGTTATCGGCATAAAAGATATTCTGTTCTCCGATTAACTTACGAACTCCGGATCCGGTGAGCACGTCGCTCATTTCTTCCTCAACACCGCAAACGATCAGATGAATTCCACGGGCATGAAGAAGTTCATGAAAATGTTCTAACATTGACATGGCGCTACTGCCTACGGCTCGGAGACGTTTCATCCGCAACACCACCACCCTCGTTTCCGGCCGGAGGGCGTGGAGAAGTTCATAATCAAGATCCTCGGCCGCAGCGAAATAGAGATCACCCTCGATATTGATAATTGCCACCGGAGATGGTGCAGCGCGGTTGAAGGGCACCTCCTCGAAGCCATAGTCTGGATGTTGGACGAGTTGCGTGAGGTCGGGCTTTCCGGTGACGCGAAGCAAAATGACGATGGAAATCATAACACCTGCAAAAACGGCTGTCTCAAGAGGCATGAGCAATGTTGCGGCAAGTGTGCCTCCGAGGACAATCCGGGAGTTGACGCCCGATTTCCAGGTCATTAAAAATCGCTCGCGTTTGACCATCGTTGCCGCGGTGAAAACAATAATGCCCGCAAGACAACCAAGGGGGATGTGGTTGGCCAGCGGTCCAAAAAGCAAAAGAATCATCCCAGTGCAGACACCTGCTATGCACCCCGCCATGCGGGTGCGTCCTCCCGCCTGGAAAGCAATCGCACTCCGAGTGAACGAACCTGACGATGCAAAACAATGGAAGCAGGAGCCAACCAACTTGGCAATACCTTGAGCAATAAACTCGCGGTTAAAATCCAGGCGCTGTCCCGAGCTCGAGGCGATAGATCGCGCAATCGAAGTGGACTCAATCAGCCCAAGAATCGCTAAGGAAAGCGCACCGCCAAGCAAATCTCGCAGGAGATTCAGATTCGGATGTCTCAGAAGATGTGGGATACTGAACGGCTCGAGTGCAGGCTTTATTTCCTGGATGTCGCTCACAACCTTCACCCGCTGTGCCCCCATACCCTCTCCGTCCCACCCGAGAAGAAAAGCCACGGTCGAAAGTAAGATGATCGCCACAAGCTGGCCCGGGAACCGCGATGCAAACTTTTTGAACAGGGCAAGAATAACAATTGTTCCCAATCCTATCGTAAGAGCGTAGGGATTGCTCTGGTCAATATGCGACAATGTCCTCCATAACGTAACGAGAAAATGGGCACCCGGCTCTGCAGAGACTTCAATACCACAGAGACTCTTGAGTTGATTAACCGAGATCAATATTCCAGCGCCGGCGGTGAAACCGACAACAACAGAGTTTGACACGTAACGCACCACGCCGCCTAGGTTCATAAAACCAAAAAGCGCCTGAAAGAATCCGGCTAAGAAGGTTAACAATAAAACAACCTCAAGCTGGCTGACCCCATACCTTTGAGGCAATGCCGCTGTGAGACTGAAAATGACCATGCAGACCGCGTTAGTGGGTCCTGTGGAAAGATGGTTTGAACTTCCAAAAATTGCCGCAACGATCGTGGGAATAATTGCCGTGTAGAGCCCGTAAATCGGAGGCAACCCCGCGATGAGAGCATAGGCCATCGCCTGAGGGACGCCCATTACAGCAACAGTCAGTCCGGCAATCAGATCAGCGCGTGCATCTGTGCGGGCATACCTGAGAAGCCCGGTGACTAACGACGAGGGCTTGAATGTGGTAATTTTTTCTTTTTGCATTTTCCACATCATCATAATGACGGATTCTATCTGCTGGGCGTGACTTTTGCCGCCACAAGAAAATTCAGTTACCGGTATGAATTCATCGTTCCGCTTCGCTCCTTGATACTCGCAACTTGTTGACGGGTCAAAGAATTGTTATAACCTCAAGAGAACACGAAAATAGGCGGCTAAAAAATGAATTCCTCCTTGTTCAATCCCGAACATCTTCATGTCGCTTTAAACCATCTCCCGTTCCTTGGCGCGGGTTTTGCGCTTATTCCCCTTGTGATGGGAATTTTTGCGCAAAATCGAATGACAGTTCTAGCTGGTCTGGAGATTGCCAGTCTCTCTGGGTGGGTAACTCCGTTTGTCATGGGCACCGGCGAGGAAGCTGCAGAGCGTTACGAACATAGCGTGGCCGTGCGGAACCTTGATCCTCAGGCAGAGAGGTTTATTGAAGAGCATGAGCACCGCGCAGAGACATGGTCTAAGCTGATGTATGCCTCTGCTCTCGTCTCAACTATTAGTCTTGGCTTGGTTCTTTTGAGACCTCAACAGATTCGCACTCCTGCGTCAATTGCAGCACTCTTTTGCGTCGCGGCGTTGGTGTCCGGCATTTTCATCGCAGAGTCGGGCGGTCTCATCCGCCGACCTGATTTTCGTCACAACCAAACTGTCGGTAAAGCTGAAAAGGGCAAAAAGACATCTCATTATGAACACGACCGAGACGTCGACTAAAATGGCCGCCGGCCACCGGTGCGTGATCTAGGCGATTCTAGTCACCTCCCACGCGAAAGGTCCCCATTCTCCATAATCATCACTTGCATCCCGATCTGAAATCGGGTAGTTTCTTTTCTTTACCCTCTACCCGAATTGAAGGCTAACTGAAGGCTTTGTGGAAGCTTGTCCTGGCATTTGACAAATTCCCCGGAGCCACCTGAGATCTTCAAAATTTGAACTATTGATCTTCACTACTCCACTTTAATGAGCCGCGAACTGAAAATTTTCGGTGGGACATCGCACCCCGCGCTGGCCAAGAAAATTGCGCAGCATGTTGGCGTTCCGCTGGGAGACGCCACAGTGACGTCTTTCCCTGACGGTGAGACTTTTGTAAAAATTAACGAAAACGTTCGCGGCCGAGATGTCTTTATAGTTCAGTCCACCTGTCCCCCCACAAATCAAAATCTCATGGAGCTTCTGATCATGGTGGATGCTGCCCGTCGAGCCAGTGCGGCGCGCATCACCGCGGTCATACCGTTTTTTGGATACGCACGACAAGATCGCAAAGACCAGCCTCGCGTGCCGATCACCGCAAAACTTGTCGCAAATCTCCTGGTGGCTGCAGGCGTCGGCCGGGTGATGACAGTGGATCTTCATGCCCAACAAGTTCAGGGCTTTTTCGATATTCCTGTAGATCATCTCTATGCGATGCCGGTTCTTATTAAGCACATGCGCGACCACGGCATACGCCCTGAAGTGGTAGTGACACCTGATGTTGGCGGTATCAAAATGGCCTCAGCTTATGCACACGCACTCAAAGCAGATTTGGCTATCGTTGCCAAGCGCCGACGCAGCGCTACAGAAATTGAGGCTCTCCATGTGATCGGTGACGTCTCAGGCAAGGTTGTGCTCATGACCGATGACCTTACCGAGACTGCTGGCACCCTCACAAGTGCCGCAACCATCCTCGAAAAACATGGCGCAACCGCTGTCTATGCGGGGGTCTCTCACGCAGTGCTCACACCTCTTGCGTTCGAACGCTTGAAAAATTCAAAAATCCGTCAATTAATCACTACGGACTCAACTCCAATTCCCGAGGCGGAAAACATTTCTCTCTCGGTCGTCTCGATCGCCGGACTTTTGGGTGAGGGGATTCGGAGAATCCACGAAAATGAATCGGTGACCTCGCTTTTTGAAATCAATGGCGACCACCCTTAGTCCGCCGAATGAACATTCGACCGAACTTTCTTCACGCCACAAACACCTGATAACCCGACATCTCCTAAACCAGCTTCCTACGCACTATGACAAATCAGCTTAAATTAACCGCCACGCCGCGCAATTCCACCGGACGCCAACCCGCCAAACGATTGCGTACTTCAGGAATTGTCCCAGCAAACATTTACAGCTCTAAAAATCCACCTGCCAATCTTCAGGTTAACGAGCGAGAGATCTCCAATCTCCTCTCCCATGCGGCGGGCGAAAATCTCCTCGTAAATCTCCAAATCGCCGGGGAAAACAAAAACCGGTTGGCTCTCATTCAAGAAGTCCAGCATGAACCAATCTCCGGGCGTATTTTGCATGTGGATTTCCACGAGGTCTCCATGGACGAGACCATTCAAACAGAGGTTAATATCGAACCGATCGGAGAAGCTGCAGGCGTCCGCAACTTTGGCGGATTGCTCGAACAACTCATCCGCCATATCACTATCGAATGCCTTCCCAAAGATCTTCCGGATGTCATCCATGTGGACGTCACCGGGCTCGGCCTCGGACAATCACTGCACGTTGGTGACCTACCGCTTCCTCAGGGTGTTCGGGTAGTCTCAGATGCGGATTTGACTGTCTTTCTGGTCTCCGAACCTCGCGTTTCTGAGGCAACCTCTGAAGGGGGGCCCACTCAGCCGGAAGTTCTTAAAGAGAAGAAGAAGGACGAAGGCGACGAGAAAAAGTAGTCCGCAAAATTTTTTTTCGAACTTGTTTGTTGTTGTTGCTAGAAGCGACTTGCTTTTCAGGCTAAGGAGAGAAGAAAAAAGCGTCGGGCTTTTCATCCGTTGCCCTCATCCTCGAGCGGACTCTGCAAGGAGAGGCGCAAACGGTCGGTCAAACCAAGAACAACTCCTCTGGGGCGGTTTTTAATTCTGGACCTCTTGCGCGGCTGGGAGCCAGATTTTCAGGAACCGCGAAATCAATGTCAGTATCATGCTGTGTGTGCGCGGAAAGATAACGCCCTAGACAAAATTCACAAAACCCTCAGCGCGAAAGCGACTGTTGCGACAAACGGAACGGATTTGTTCTGCCAGGGCTCTTCTCTAAATGCCGTTCAGAGTAAAATGAAAATCGAGTGTCGTTAGAAATTTTTATTCGTTGATTTTGCCAAACCTCATCCATCAGTTTTAAATCACTCTCAGATGCTAAAAAACCTTTGTCCGACACCTCATTTTGTAACTTTCCCTTGGCAAAAAACCGTTTCGCACCGATGAATGATTTAGCTATGAATAATCATCCTGTTTTTCTTGCCCAGGTCGCCACCGAGCCTCCGGCACAGGTGCCTATCGCACCGCCACAGCCGAGCCTTCTCGATATGCTCACGCCGGTCATTTTCATGTTTGTGCTCCTCTATTTTGTGATGATCCGTCCGCAGAAAAAGAAGCAGCAGGAGCACGAAAAACTCATCGGCTCGGTGAAAACGGGTGACAAAGTGGTTACAAACGCCGGGCTTCACGGAATTGTGGCCAATGTGAAGGATAAAACGTTTATTTTAAAGGCCGGCGACAACGTAAAGCTTGAATTCGACAAAACTGCTATCGCCGCAGTGATCCGTCAATCTTCGGAGTAGAATCAAAAATATTTGACGGCAACGCGAAGCCAACGAGTTCCAGAGAATTGAAACTTATTGTTGCTGCCGTTGGTCGTCCCGCCCTGGAATATGCCAGGTTAGCGATTGCCGAATATGCAGAACGGACGGTTTTTTTGGCACGGCCTATTCGGTTGGAATTTCGTTCTGTCGCGCCAGGAAATTCTCTGTCTGAAGGGAGAGATCTTCTCGCTGCAGTATCCGGTGCCCTTGTTGTGGCACTTGATCCAAGAGGAGAGAACCTTTCCAGCGAGGCGTTTTCGAAGCGTCTGGAACGTCACATCGTTCGAGAGGGAAAAGATCTTGCTTTCCTCATTGGCGGAGCAGAAGGCCATTCGGCGGAGGTGCGATCGTGTGCGGCATGGTCGCTTTCGCTCGGCCCGCTGACTCTTCAGCATGAACTCGCGCAGGTGGTTTTGCTGGAGCAAATTTATCGGGCTTTTACAATAATCAAAGGTCATCCCTACCACAGAGGAGAAGGTAAATCGGGCAGACGCTCGGGAGGCTAAGAACGGCCCGAGTCAGGCGAGTTCGCGAACAGCCGCAACGACAGCGTCGGCGGTAATCCCAAGAGCCTTCATCACCTCTCCACCAGGGGCGCTCAAGCCGAAGCGTTCGATGCCGATGATGCGGCCCTGCGTTCCGACATATTTACACCACAGGGAGGTCACTCCGGCCTCGATAGCAACCCGTTTTTTACAAGAAGACGGAAGTACTTGTTCACGGTAATCAGCCGACTGGCGGTCAAAAATTTCGAAGGAAGGAAGGCTGACGACACGGACGCCTGAACCGAGAGTTTCGGCAGCGGCCAGGGCGTGCTGAACTTCGCTGCCCGAGGCAATAACGATACATTCCAGCGGAGTGGATTCCTCTTTCACGACATACCCTCCGCGCAGAGCGCCCTGCCGCCGTTGCTCAGCGGAGAGTGGCAGGTTTGGCACCGCTTGACGGGTGAGTATGAGGGCCGTTGGACCGCTCGTGCGTTCGAGAGCAGAGACAAACGCTGCGGCAGTCTCCTCGGGGTCGGCCGGGCGTATAACGTCCAAGTTTGGAATCAGCCGAAGAGCGCTGACGGTTTCGACAGGCTGATGTGTGGGACCATCCTCACCGACCCCGACAGAGTCGTGAGTGAAAATGTAAATAACTGGCAGGTGAGAGAGCGCGGCGACTCGGATGGAGGGTCGAAGATAATCGGAGAAGACGAGGAAGGTAGCACCTGAAGGCCGGAAAATGCCGTGGTATGCAAAGCCATTGAGGATGGCTCCCATAGCATGTTCACGTATTCCAAAGCGAATATTTCTTCCGGCGAGGTTCTCGGGGGTGAAATCGCCACCGCCTGCAATCATGTTTAATGTTGAGCCGTGAAGATCGGCGCTTCCGCTGATAAGCTGAGGACAGGCTTTGGCGAGGGGCTGGAGAACATCAGCCCCGGCCTTACGCGTAGCCACTTTGACAGAGGGATCAAACGGAGGAATATGATCCAAAAGCCCGGTCGGGAGGCGCCCTGAAAGAATATTCTGTAGTTCCTGTGCCAAGCCAGGGTTGGCAAAACGCCATGCTTCAAACTTGAGGTTCCATTCCGCATGTTCCTTGGCGAGAGATTTGGCATGCTCGGCAAAATACTCTCGAACGTCTTCGGACAC
This sequence comes from uncultured Chthoniobacterales bacterium, assembly GCA_937924445.1. Lineage (GTDB taxonomy): Bacteria > Verrucomicrobiota > Verrucomicrobiia > Chthoniobacterales > CALDSX01 > CALDSX01. The sequence goes on along the minus strand of CALDSX010000009.1, from coordinate 34,173 downwards.
GTGGAAAAGCTCCACCGGCAGCCCGAGACCTCTCCGGGCTGCCTCAGCAAACTTTGCCCCACCCTCACCGTGGCCTTTGGCAGTCCCTGCCACTTCCGGAATACCTCGGGCAATCTCAGTTTTGGCGATGATGAGTTGCGGGCGGCCTTTTGCGGATTTTGCTTTTTGGAAGGCGGCCAGGAAAGCGGGCATGTCGTGCCCGTCCACCTGTTGCACATCAAACCCATAAGCCTCGTAGCGTTTTTGCGTGTCCTCGCTTTGGGTGGCGGCTGCCGGGGCGTCCAAGGTGACATCATTAGAATCGTAGATGAAGATGAGGTTATCGAGTTTAAAATGCCCTGCAAAAGCGGAGGCTTCGGCGGCCACGCCTTCCTGGAGGCACCCATCTCCAGCAAGACAAATAACGTGATGATCAAAAATTGTATGTTCAGAGGTGTTGAAGCGGGCTGCGGCCATCTTGGTAGCCACAGCCATGCCGACAGCGTTACCCACGCCCTGCCCGAGGGGGCCAGTGGTGCATTCGACCCCCGGCGTCTCCTTAAATTCGGGATGTCCGGGCGTTTTGGAGCCCATTTTGCGGAACGCTTTGATCTCCTCTATGGGCAGTGCGTAGCCGCTGAGGTGGAGCCATCCATAGAGAAACATGCTTCCATGGCCGGCGGAAAGAACGAACCGGTCGCGGTTCAGCCAGCCGGGATCAGAAGGATCATGGCGAAGAGCATATCCGAAGAGAACTGCACCAATTTCCGCACAACCAAGAGGCAGACCGAGGTGCCCACTGCTACAGGCATGAACAGCATCAATCGCGAGGCCGCGCGCCTGGTTGGCCGCTTTTTTGAGAAGATCAATATCCATGGTTTTAAGAAACAGTTCAAATGAATGAGAGGTGATGGAGTCGGTGGAGAAGGGCAAAAGATTTTTGGTCAGAGTCTTGCAAGACAATCGTCAAGAGCGTTCAAAAGGGCGGTGATGCTTTCGGGGGTCTCGTCACCCATGTTCGAAATCCGAAAAGTGGTCCCTTTGATTTTACCATAGCCGCCATCGATGATCATGTGATGATTTTCCTTGAGAAGTTTGTTCAGTTTGACTGTATCGATTCCGCGATTGTTTTTAACGCAGGTCAGTGAAAGGGAGCGATAGCCCTCCGGAGCAAAAAACTCAAACCCATGACGCCGAACCCAGTCATGAACCATGGTGTTGAGGGTGGCATGCCGGGCGTAACGGTTTTCAACACCCTCGGCAAAAATGTCGTCTAGTTTTGAACGGAGTGCGTAAATGTGAGAAATCGAAGGTGTAGAAGGCGTCATGTCAGCCTCCTGATTTTTCTTGAATTCGAGAAAGTCGAAGTAGTAGCCGCGATCAGGAATTTCTAAGGCGCGCTGGAAGGCGCGTTCAGAAACGCTGAACAACGCCAGCCCTGGAGGGAGGGCAAGGGCTTTCTGACTGCCAGTCAATAGAACATCAATTCCGAGTTCGTCCATGTTAATCGGCAACACAGAGAACGAGGAAACAGTGTCCACGATAAGCAGGGTTTCAGGATATTTTTTGGCTACAGCACAGAGGTCGGATAATGGATTCAGGACACCGGTTGATGTTTCGTTGTGGATGATGGTGACGGCGTCAAATTGGCCGGAGGCAAGTTTCTCGTCCAGTTGTTCCGGTCGAATTGGCTCTCCCCATTCAACCTGCAGTCGGCAGGTGTTTTTACCCAAGCGCAGAGAGACGTCGTTCCATTTATCGGAGAATGCGCCGCACATGCAATTGAGCACTCTGCCACGAACAAGATTACGAACTGCGCCTTCCATCACACCCCAAGCGCTCGAAGTCGAGAGAAAAACCGGCTGTCTTGTTCCAAAAAGCTGCTGTAGCCGCGGGTGGATCGAGCGATAGAGCTCCTTAAATGACTCGGAGCGATGCCCGATCATCGGGGAGCAAAAGGCTTTGAAAGTTTTTTCCGACACCTCCACTGGGCCGGGGATGAAGAGTTTGATGTGATTATTCATAGGTTTATTGCCCGATTCTCCTCACTGAAAAAGTTTCAACTGGGTTTTTCTTTTGGGATATTCTTATCATTCCGCAGCATTCCGCCAATGCAACTTATTGATCTCTGGCAGATTTTAATGCTTTTTCTCCCATGATGAAGGGCACATTGGGCATGAGGGTCCGTTCTGCCCTGGATGAAAAGGCTCTCCGGCTATTGTGCGCCAGCAGACCAGGCCGGCCGCGAGAAGGGCAAGCCCTCGCTGAGCGATAACGAGTCCTGCTGCATTTTTTCCCGCGCCGAAAACGTTGCGCAGCTTGATCAATCCCGCTTGAGCGAGCGCAAGCGGGCCGATAGTGCCGAGTGCAAACGAGAACATAAGCAGCCCGCCGAACCAAGCGACCCCGGTGGAAAAAGCCATGCCAAAGGCAATGTAAAGAGGTCCGCAGGGTAGAAACGGGGTTGCAAGCCCCAACGCCGCCCCTCCAGCAGCTGGCTTTCGCGAACTCCAAGCCACGATGTCCGCCCAGAGCTTGCGAAATAAAGCTGGCACTGGCACGAAACGTTCAAGCCCAAATCCGATAAGCAAAAATAAAATCACGAAAATCCATGGAAGCATCCGCGCCGGCCAGCCGATGAAAAAAAACTCCAATCGTTCCCCCAACAGGCCAAGAAGGGTTCCTATCAGAGTGTAAGAAAGCGTCCGGCATGCGTGATAAGCAGCCAATGAGGAAAATGCACGGGTGGCCCTTGGGCAAAGGGCGCAGGTGAGTGGGCCGCACATGCCTATGCAATGAATACCGGTGATCAACCCGGCACCGAAAGCGGTTGTGACAGCAGTGAAAAACGTCGCAAACATCTCTAATCAATTAACATTGACGTGTTCGGTTCTTCCGCAACATTAAAATTCCAGCCTCTTGCCATCAGGCGCGCCAAGTGTATCTTCACATGTGTGTTAAGAGGAGCTTTTTCAAATCAACTCTATGTCTTTGATCGCCCAAATTTTTGGGCAGAGCCCCTCCTGCGCTTGTGTTCTCTCGCTGAATTCTCTCCATGGTCCCCCTGCGCGACATGGCAAATAGGCGGCGGCAGTATTCACCCGCAAAACCAGCAAGAGCACAGTCAAAAAACAGAGGACATCGGTGGCGTGCTACGAGCGGGCTTGTGCTCGTTTGTGGGCTGCCCCGAAAATATCAAAAATAACAGATCGCGGGCCATCCTCCGCTGCTTTGCGTGGTGGCTAAAGAGCCGTCTCCTGCCATTGTTTGTTTTCGCACAGGCAAGCACTGAGGAGAGCCCGTTGCATACAACAATCGTTGATACAACATCCATGAATGACACGACGACCGCCCGCAGCGGCGGCAAATCCCGACGCCGTAAACGCGGTTTCTCCGGGTCGAAATCTCGAAGACATTATGCTTTTTCCAAACAGCGACGGATGGCCGTCGCTCAGCAGAGTGTTCTGCAACGGATTACGACCTTCATCTCCAACCTGTTGAGCGGCAGCAAATCCTCCGCGACGACAGGCCAAAAATCCTCGGCCAAGGCGTCTCAACCCAATGAAACATCACCCACCCGGAAACCGATAGCCGAGGCAGCCGCGTATCAACCTGTCCGAACGCCACGCCCACCTGTCTGCCTAGAAGTTACATCCCCGCGGCTTTACGTCGGGAACCTCTCGTACGATGCGACAGAGAGCGACTTGTTTGCGCTCTTTAATTGCGTCGGAAAAGTGCAGAACGCTGAAGTGGTCAGCCACAAGAACAGCCACCGCTCAAAAGGTTTTGCATTTGTGCAAATGCAAAGCATCGACGACGCAAAACGAGCAGTGGCTGAATTACACGACAGAGAGTTCATGGGCCGCAAACTGCTTGTCAGCGGGGCTCGGCCGGAGGGTTACGCACAAAAGGAAGGTTAACCGCTCTCTGAAGCGCACGCCTTTAATGCCCAGGGCGTTCTGCCATTCCGGTGGGGCGCCCTTTTGCTTACGGCCAAGTTGGTTATGCCCAAGTCAACGCCCATATTTCTTGCAGGCCCGACGGCTGTGGGAAAAACGATCATTGCATTGCGTCTAGCAAAATTACTCGACGGGGAAGTTGTTGGTGCGGACGCAAGGCAGATTTATGACGCGTTTCCAATACTCACCGCAGCACCAGATTCCAAAACGCGGAGCATGGTGCCACATCATTTGGTGCAGTGCCTCCCACCCAATCAGGGAATTTCTGTCTTCGACTACATGGAAATGGCGCGTGTTGTCATAGATGAAATCATCACCAGACGCCGTCGCCCAATTATTGTTGGTGGAACAGGTCTTTATTTACAAGCACTCGCTTTAGGTCTCGCCCCGGCACCGCCGCCTTCGCCGGATATTCGCAGAGAGCTGTCCACGATGAGTAACAAGGAACTGCAACAGAAACTCATCGCGACCGCTCCCGCATGGGCAGCCCGGATTGATCTGGCCAACCGCCGCAGGGTGGAACGCGCTCTGGAGCGAGCCATGCTCGGACAGGTCACCCCACCTGACGCTCAGTGGAAGGCCACCCCAACTGCTGAAATCAAAGCGTTTCTCCTCGTCCGCAACCGGACCTCTTTGCACTCACTTATCACGCAACGCACAGCGGAGATGTTTGATGCCGAAGTTACAGAGGAAGTCGCAGCATTTGGCAAGCGCCCGCTCGCACGGCCGCCGATTGGTCTGAATGAAATTTGGGCTTACCTCGATGGGGAACTTTCCCTCCAGGACTGCATCGGTCAGATTAACATGGCGACTCGAAAATACGCCAAACGTCAGATGACTTGGTTCAACGCCCGACCGTGGTTTCGGCAGTTGGACTTGCAAGAGCTGGAAAAGAACTGCCTTGATCCGGCCACTCACATCGCTGAGTTGTCTTTTTAATTCACATGCTCCCTGTTCGTCTTCTGCCTCCCTCTTCAATCTCATGATCCCAGAAGAAGCCATTCGCCGGGTAGCCGAGGCCAACGACATCGTTGAAATCATCGGCAGCTATCTGCCACTCAAAAAAGCAGGCTCCTCCTTCCGCGCCCTCTGCCCTTTTCACAACGAGAAAACCCCTTCCTTCCATGTCAACCCTCAACGCCAAACCTTCCATTGTTTTGGTTGTGGAAAAGGGGGCGGAGTCATCCGCTTTGTAATGGATTATGAAAATCTTGATTTTCCTTCGGCGGTTCGCAAACTCGCCCAGCGGGCAGGCGTCCCACTACCTGAGGTGGGTTTTGAAACCCGCACCGAAAGCACGCGGAGAGATCGCCTGAAAAACTTGCACGCCGAGGCGACCGAGTGGTTCCATAGAATTCTTCTCAAAAGCGCCGAGGCATCTGTGGCGCGAGAATATTTGAAGAGACGGGAACTCAGTTCGGATGTGGCCAAGCTATGGCGTCTCGGTTTTGCGCTGGATCAGCGGCGCGCTCTGTTCGATTGGGCATCCGCGAGAGGTTACACCTCCGAGGAACTTCTCGAATCGGGATTGGTCCTGACAAAAGACGCAACATCACCAAGCGAAGTTTACGACCGGTTTCGGGGCAGAATAATGTTTCCCATCCGCAATGAAATCGGTGAAGTGGTGGCATTCAGTGGACGACTTCTCCGTGAAGATCCCAGCGCTCCGAAATACCTAAACTCACCCGAGACCTCACTGTTTAAAAAGAGCCGGGTGCTTTTCGGCCTAGATCGAGCCCGCAAAGCCATTCTCGATGCGAAAACTGCCATTCTTATCGAAGGACAAATCGACCTCATCCGCTGCCATCGCGCCGGAATCCTAAATACCGTCGCCCCTCAGGGCACAGCCTTGACGCCGGAACAAGCGCGTTTAATCAAACGTTATGCCGAAGAAGTGATCCTTTGTCTCGATTCAGACGAGGCTGGTCAGCAAGCCGCCTGTCGCGCCTTTCCAATCCTGACCGATGCCGGTCTCAGTGTTCGTGTCGCCCTTTTACCAAGCGGCGAAGATCCCGACTCTTTCATTCTAAAAAACGGGCCCGAGCATTTGGTTAAAATTCTCGATGCCGCTCCGGAGTTCATCAGATTTTTCGTCGCGCGCCTTCGTCGCGAACACGATCTCTCCACCACGCGAGGGCGCATGGAGGCAGCCGATCTGGCGGCCGCAGCGGTCGCTGCTGCCAGCGATCCGGTTGTTCGCGAAGATTTGCTCATGAAAGCTGCCTCCGGGCTCGGGTTCTCGGTGAACGTTCTCGCAAAACGCCTGCCAAAAGTGCCCAAGTCCAATTCCCTTGGCATAAAGCCAACCCAAACTCAGGACAATCCTCTCAAAGAAGCAGGCAACCAAATTCGCCCTTCAGAACCAATCCACATTCTTTGCATTCTCACCTATCATAACGCCGAGATTCGCACATGGCTGAGGAACCAAGACTGGCGCACCATCCTCTCTGAAATGGATACGGACCCCGAACCACTCGCACTCATTCTCGGAGCAGGAGAAGACAAAGCGCTCACCCCACTGGCCGATGCGGCATCCCGGCCGGGGCTTGCAGCCTACCTGGCCTCTCTCGCAGATGCAAATCCGCCTCGTGGTTCAATCCAAATCGCCAAGCGCTGGTGGCACGAAATCACGATCCGCTCCGCCATCGCGAAGCTCGTCTCAAAACGCGACAGGATTGCTGCCTCGGAAAATCCCGACTTCTCGGAACTCTCAAGGCTTGCAAAAGAAATTGTTGACCACCGCAAAGCTTTGGCGCACCTTCAGAACATTGAATCCGACGAAGGTTAAGTATTGGGGCCAGCAGAGCCGATCAAATCGGACTCTTCTCATATCTTCCCCCATTAACCAGTCACCAATGCGCTCCTACTTGGCATAACAGCCTCACCTGTGCTCCCTGTGAGATCGCGAAGCTTCGAAAACGGCAACGGCAAAAAAAATTCCTCCTCCCCCACCACCACGCCGCCAGTTGAGAAAACGGCGACCAAAGAGGAGGATCTCGTAAAGGAAAGAGTTCGCTATCTCGTCTCGTTACGTCGCGAGCAGGGGTATCTTACCTACGACGATCTCAATGAAGCATTGCCACCTGATCTATGCAATCCAACGTGTGTGGACGAGATCGTTGATCGCCTTCGAGAGTTAGAGATCAATCTCATCGACAGTTCCCAAGTGGACGCCCCCCCAGAGCCACGCAAGGATCCATCAACGGCAGCAGAACTTTCGGAAGCAGATACCGCGTCAGAATCCTCCGAGCCGGGAGAAGACCCTGTCCGCACATACCTGCGGGAAATGGCCGGGGCAAAGTTGCTTTCCCGTCAGGAAGAAGTAGCCATTTGCCGACGGATTGAAGAAGCCCAAGATCACGTCCGAACTTGCCTTGAACGTTTCGGGTTTACCGCACGCGCTTACCTCGACCTTGCTCGCAAACTCATTAATGGGCAGGAGCGATTCGACCGCGTAATACTCGATCGAAAAATCGAAAGTCGCGACAAGTTTCTACGGTCTTTGCCGAACCTCATCAAACAGGTTGACGCACTCGCCGAGGAAACGGCCCAAGCTTATCGCGAACTGACCGCCCTCAAAGCTCCTGCTGCTATTGCCCGTGCGCGTGCCAAATTTGATGCCTCCCACAAAGCGCTCTGTCGCCTCTACCCGAAATTTAACTTCAAACAACTTATCAATGAACAATTCGTCGAAATCGCCGACAACAATCGTCGCCTTCTCGTTCTTCTAAAGGAACAAGCCGATCTGGAGGGTAACACCAGGAAAGATCCCCCATCAGCCGAATCAACCCACCAAGGCAAAGAAGGTGCAACTCCTCTCTCCGCGCAGCAAAAACTCTATGAGTTCGAGCAACTTCTCTGGGCAACACACGATGAATTTCTTGAAGTCCACGACTCTCTAAAGCTATCTCTCGCGCGAGCCCATGAAGCCAAAAACCAGATGGTTGAATCAAATCTCCGTCTGGTTATCGCCATTGCCAAAAATTACAGCGGGCGAGGACTCTCTTTCCTCGACCTCATTCAGGAAGGGAACGTCGGTCTCATGCGGGCTGTCGAAAAATTTGAATACCGTCGCGGCTACAAATTTTCCACCTACGCCACCTGGTGGATTCGTCAATCGATCACTCGCGCTATTGCTGACCAAAGTCGCACCATCCGAATCCCTGTCCACATGATGGATACTATTAACCGGCTTGTTCGTGTTCAAAAACAGCTTCACCAGGAATATGGGAGGGAGCCGACTCCTGAAGAGGTCGCTGAGGAAATCCATTTGTCGGCCGACCGAGTGCGTGCGATCCTCCGCATGGCGCAACAGCCAATCTCTCTACAGGCTCCCGTAGGCGACGGAGAGGATTCTCTTTTTGGTGATTTCATCGAAGACAAAGCGGCAGAATCCCCAGCCGATTTGACCTCTAAGACATTGATGCGGGAAAAAATTCGGGACGTTCTCGAAACGCTCAGCCCGCGCGAACGCCAAGTGCTCGAACAACGTTTCGGACTCGCGGATGGTTCATGCCGCACCTTGGAGGAAGTAGGCCGTATGTTCTGCGTTACCCGCGAACGCATTCGACAGATTGAGGCCAAGGCTCTGCGAAAAATGCGTCATCCCACCCGGTTGCGCATTCTCGATAGCGACCGCCCGAGCTGAACCAGCCCGAAGCTCAAATGTCACCACCAAGGGAAGGAGCAGCTGGATTATGCCCCCGGACGACATCGGTTGTCCAAACCGCCTCCTCCCCAAGAGGCGTGGGGCGAATGATCTGTCGGCAAAAAGACAGGTTGTTGATGAAGTAATCCTCAGAGTTGAGCGTAGAAAATGAAAATTTGAGCGCTATTATAATTGAATCTTAGATTTTATGATTCTTGCGATTGATATTGGTTCTTCCTCTGTGATTGCAGGGATACTCAAAGGAAGACGTCTGCTCAAGGAATCCGGCAGAGCATTCTTTCGATCCCGTTGCGACGGCCCAAAAGTCGAAGTGGCTCCGGAGGATATCCTAGCGGCGATTCAAAAAGCCGTTGGTAATCTCGGTCGCGGCCCGTTTGCTGTCGAAGCCGTCAATTTCGCCGTGATGTGCCCCGCCTGGGTCGTCATGGACCGCACCGGGCAACCGTTAACACCTCTTGTCACCCATCAGGATCGCCGAAGTGTGACCGAAGCGATCGAACTCGAATTCCGCGTGGGAGCGGATCGACATCTGCAAATCGCAGGCAACCGCCCTTTTCCGGGTGGCATCAGCTCCACAACCTGGTGCTGGTTCAAAACGCATCAGCCAGGAGCGCTCGCCGGAGCCGACCTCGTCGGTCATTTGAATACTTTCCTTCATTGCCGATTTACAGGCTCAAGGGTTATAGATCCCTCCAACGCCTCGTTTACTGGTCTGTTTCAAACGACCCACCTCAACGGCTGGAGTCCTGAGCTTTGTGAAGCCGCTGGTGTTCCAATGACGCTCCTGCCCGAGATATTAGACGCAGATGTTATCGCCGGAAGAGTCAATACCGAAGGATCCCGTATCCTACGTGTTCATCAGGGAACACCAATGCTCACCGGCCTTATGGATGGCAGTGCCGGCATGCTCCTTGCCGGAGCTAGAGAGGGACAATTGTTTAATGTGGTGGGATCCACTGACGTTCTCGCCCTCTGCACCGGTAATCCGAGACCCCATCCGCAGTTGCTTACCCGCGCTCTCGGGATCGGCAAGCGATGGCTCGCTGTGAGCACTTTAGCTGCAGCAGCCTCCTCGGTGTACTGGGCGCGAGATCAATTTTTCTCAGAGCTGCCAATCGCCGACTTTCGCAAACTGGTCCATCGCCTGAGCAAAAAAGGCCCAGCCGCCTCCGCCGGAGTGGCGTTTGAGCCTTACATGGCAGGTGAAAGGACAAGTATCCGCCAACGTCAAGGATGTTTCACAGGTATCACCCTCGCCACAACCAGAGAGAATCTCCTCTCGGCAATTATTGAAGCCCTTGTCAAGGCAAGCGCTGACCGCTTGCCTTTGCTTCGCGACGTCGGCTCCCCTTTGCTCGAAGAGGTAGCTGTCTCCGGGGGATCGGATCGGCTCGATAAAATTTTGCATCGCGACTGGCAAGGTCAATGGCGCTTCCGCTCCGTCACCGACGCAACACTGCGCGGTTTAGCTTTGATCGAACCTAGAGAGCGTTCAGACAATTAACGACTTCATAAAGGTTTAAACAGTTTCAAAAAAGTGGCGTCTAACATAACAAACGTTAACCGATTATATGACCCCTCAGACGACCCGGTCACGGTGAACCTCGGCATCGTGGAGCCTGTTGCACCGGAGAGATTGATATCTGCCGCCTCGCCCTCCAAAGACAACAAATCTGGAGTATGGTGAAAGAGCTGTTGCTTTGAACATTGTGCGATTTCGGGACATAATCCTCTTCCACCGCGCATCTGTTAAAACTAACTTTTAAACCCCCAGGACGGTTTGCGATGAGACACTCTCTCCGCAACTCTTCAACAGCGACAATGAGTGCCATTTTCTCTCGCAAGGTCTTTATTTTCCTTTCCGCCATTCTGCTACTGTGCATGATAAGCGGAGGCTTTTTTGTTTTTTTTAGGGTAAATCGCCAGAAAGAACTCCTCAAAACCATGCGCTGGGCGATGTCGCACGGAAACTTCGATGTAGCCGCCAAAGTCCTTAAAGAACTTGAGATCCAATCGCCCAACCTTCCCTTCGCTGTCGCCTCCCGCGCAAGTCTTCTCGCCTTTGCCAGAAATCCAATGGCGATTTCCGCATGGCAAGAGGCTGTACGTCTCGATCCCGATAACGAGGAATACCGTGTGGCCGGAATTCTCTCCTGCCTTGATCTGGGCAATGTGACTCTCGCCCAAAGTTTCCTGGACAATTGGCCTGAAGAAAAGCGTTCAAGCAACGCCTACGACCGCGCGGCTTTAGCAATAGCCTTTACCAAAAGCGATTGGGCCACAGCCGAATATCACGCCTCCCGCCTGGCCGCCGCACAGCCCAATTCGCTCCCTGCAAAAATGAACTTGGCCAAGGTCAGGCTATACGGGCCCGAGGCAGAATCCGCCAGGCACGAGTTGAACGCTCTGGCAGCACAACCTGATACAGCCCTTGAGGCCTCTCATGCGTTATTAAATAACGCAATTCATCGAAAAGATACCGACACCGTCCGGCGTCTGAGCGGTGATCTGCTCCGGCAGACTTCCTCAAACCACGCCGGCTTTTTGATGGCGTTGGAAGCTCTCACGCGCATTGGAGCCCCCCCCCCCGAAGAGACAGTTCGAACTGTATGGTTGAGTTGCAAACCATCCCCGCCTTCCCTCGCACGTCTTATCGCATGGCTCAACTCTGTCAACCGCAGGGAGTTGCTCTGGACTCTCGCAGAAAATCATCCGACAGACGATCTCTGGTCTTTTCCCACAGGATTCGCACTGGCCGAGGCATTAAACTCACCCCAACGACTCGCTGTCGCCCTCACAAAAATTGAATCAACGCCATGGCCCTCTGCAGAGCACCTCCGGTCATTCACGTTGGCTCGTCTGCAATGGGGAACCACCGAGGCAGAAAAAAATCTGAGGAATGCCATCCACCAGGCTCTCCAACGCCAAAACGGGATTTCTGATCTTCTTCATGTTGCGGAGACCTGGCGCTGGGAGGCAGGAATTGTCGCTGCCCTTGAACAACGTGTGCTTACCCAAAAACCGACGGCGAAAGAAATCGCGGCTCTTTATGCCTTTCTTGAAAACCGAGGGGACACAAAGGCTATGCTCCGGATCTCTCTTCGACATCGAGAACTCGAACCGGACAATCCGGTTGTGCAAAATAATGCCGCATATTTTTGCTACCTCTGCAATGTTCAACTTGCCGAAGCAACTCTTTGGGCCCAGCAAGCTGCTACGTTACTCCCCAAAAGCGCCGAAATAGCCTCCACCCTGGCTCTTCTCCTCGTTCGCTTTGGTGATTTGGAAGGGGCCAAAAAGGTTCTCCACCCTTTCCCTGAAAACGGTCCTGCTGCCTGGCCTTTGGCGGAAATCCGTCTTGCCGAACGCCAAGAGATCGCCGAGTCCCTTAAGAACGCTCTGCGTGCTCTCCCGAAGTATTATCCTGAAGAGCGGGAACGGTTAGATTTGCTGCTTTCTTCCGGTCCCATGCGTGATAAGGAAATCCATCATTCTGACTGAACGCGCCTTATACTATTCCACTGTCAGTATCCACTTTTCAGTTCCGGCGGATTTCAATGACTCGAACAATGCATCTGTTTATCAACGTCAGTCGTTTATTATTTGTCTAGCATTGCTCTTAGTCAAAAGATTGTCTACAATCCCCAGTGGATAGTTGCTTCGTTTACTGTCTATGGTGCCCATTTACGACGACGATGAAAATTTTCTGCCCAAAAATTGCTGTGGCGATTGTGCTATTTATCGGCTGTCTTCCGGCGGCCCCAGCCGCCACCGTCAGTTGGTGGCGCTTTGAAGCCGGTGAAGACACCGACCCCAGCGCTTCCGGATTAAGAAATCCTAACGAAATTTCCGGGGAACCAGACATGGTCTCCAGTAACGCTCTGATCGTCACAGACGCGCCAAGCTTGTTTCAACCCTATATTCCTCTAGACGGACGCCCAAATACCGGCAGCGTGCGATCCTATACCAATGGGAGCTCTGCTGACGGCATAAACGGAGCCGCAGCATACTCCTCTACACTGGACGTTAATAGTATAACGGTGGAGTTCTGGCTCCGAACAACCGAAAACGAGGCTGGTTTTGTTGCGCGCTGCACAAACACTTCAGAAGCGGGCGAAACCGGTACGCTCAGCAATGGCTTTCGGATTGTTGAACCCCAAAATCTGAGGGTCAATTACTGGGTCTCCAATATGGACGGATCAAGCCCCACCTCCTACACATTAACGAGCAATCGTTCGGTCAATGACGGAAATTGGCATTATGTCGCTTTTCGATACAACCATACCAACGGTTTTGCCGAACTAATCATAGATGGAATCCTGAGAGCATCCTACGATGGACCTGACAACCGCCGCCTCTGGTGGGGGCCAACTGGCTCCGAACCACAAGTCATCATCGGCTACAGAATGGACGGTATGGCGAACAATACCATTGGCACTTTAGACGAAATTCGCTTCTCTAATCTCGCTATTCCCGACAGCGAGCTGTTGGTCATCCCTGAAAGCTCCAGCCTCTGGAGCGGAATTTTAACTCTCTGCATAGTTGGCACTGCGCTTATTCTCAAACCTCGCCGCCGAAACTAGCTCATTTAGTGGAGCAGCAAGCTCTTCCGAAAAAATAAGCGTTTTTAGCAAAGCCAGCCTCCTTGCTAAAACTGATGATTTTCACAAATTAGCACCAGGGCTAAAACAGACTTCTAAAACCCAAAAACTTCAGCAAGGGCACAGTTACCAATCACTCATTTTTTGTTGACAAATTCGCCCCTGCCTCACTATCAGTAGTGTAGAATTGTAGGATTCTTGCTCAGTGTGAATAATAACTTGGCCAATATCCCACCTACTTAAGGCCAAGCTTTGACCTATTGTAGATCATAAGCCAGAAAAATGAATTACAACTTCATAAATTCCATCCGTGAAATAACACTACTGGTGTGGTTGCTTTTTTTACCCGCACCCTTCGTCAATGCCCAAATCTTTTGGACAAGTAACACCCACAACGCAACTCTGGATTTAGACTCAAATTGGAGCACCGGCACAAGCAACCCAACCTCTCCGGCCGTCGGCACTTATGTGATAGGCACCACCGGCACAGGCGACCCTTTGTGGGCAAACAACACAGCGGTGATTAATCAAAACGCAACCATAGATCAGCAGGGTCTCACAGTCAGAGCTGTGCGAAACACCGAACACGCTCGAATTAATGGTACTTGGAATTTAAACGGTGGAACTTTGATTTACCGCGAAAACGACAATTCTTCGCGTTCGCTACGAATTCAAAGTAATGCGGTTCTCGTCGTGAACGGCGGGACACTCGGGACTGAAGTGGGAAACAAAGGCTGGCGAGGAACGATCACTGCCATTGGAGCCAACGCCGTCATAACCCTCCTCAGCGGATCCATCATTGCTGGCACGGATTTCCGTGCTGAAGAGGGCGGGATTATTAACTTAAACGGCGGCAATTTCTCTATGAATTCCCTCTCTCTTTCGAACTCAACTGTAACCTGGCAAACCTCATTCTTGAACATTACCAATGGCACGCTCTCTATTGATACGTTCCGACTAGGCCACCAGACACTTCCAAATGCCATCGGGCGAGTCACCTTCGGAACTGGAAGTGGAAATCTGACGGTAAATAACTTTGTCAGAAATGCTTCAAATCTTTCAACAATAAATTTCCAGACAGGCACTGGAGGAGCCTTGACCATCAGTGGCTACTCGACGGCAAATTACTCCCTCTTATGGGACACAAACGTTCTTCTCTGGAACGGGAACAACAAAACTGCTTCGGGTAATATCTCATTTAGCGAAACAGACTTCCTGGTTACAGGTTCCACGCTCACACTTGTTCCTGAGCCAACCACCGTCGCCCTGGCGCTTGCCGGAGTTGGTCTCCTCTTTCTGGTTCGTCGTCAAAGGCAGTGACTCTGACCGTAGCCTAAAAGGGCGTAAGCTACCCGTCTGAACTCAATCGTCACGACTGTTTCGGTGAGAACATTTGTCCCGATTGCACCAACCTATCTGTGACATTTAAAACCTTGCTCATCCGCGCAGTTATGCTCGCTTATTAACTTGCCGTCCAGGTCGAGAGGCTTTCTGACTTAAAAAAAGGATCGCGGAGGGTTTCCAGCTAATGTGGAGCGATCTTGATGGCCATGTGGGTAGCCGAGGTGGTAGTGCGCCCAGCGAAAAGGGGACCATGAACTTCTGTTTCTCCATTTCCTTGGCCACATACGCCATCTCAGCGAGCGATGGCGTTATCAAGCCGAAAAGCCCGATCGCATCCGCTCCCCATTCGCGAGCCACTGCGAGGATTTTCTCGCATGGGACCATAACACCCAGATCGTGCACCTCAAAGCCGTTGCAGGCCAACCCACTACCAACAATGTTTTTCCCAATGTGTCGCACACGTCGCCCTTAACAAGGGGTATGAGACATTTACCGCGTCGAGAGTTGTGCCCTCCATAAAGCGCGGCTATGGTCTCCTCCCGGGCCCGGTTGACTGGAGATCCGAGGCATTTCTGAAAAAATTTCGTAACTGCTCAGGTAGCCGCCCGCCTTGGGGCGGCCACCTGAGCAGTTACGAGGGTTATCCTTATTCGAACTTAACGTGCTGAAAAAAATTTTATTTGATTCTCGTTAAATGAGTTAAATTACCTTAAGCTTTTTTGTTTTCTGATTTGAAAACGAATTTTTTAATCCTACCTCTTCTTACCGGGTATCAGTTGATGAATTATTGTTATCCTCCCAACATCCCAAAATCTCAACACTACCTTGTTGTGGTAAACGGAATGCAGCAGACGGTTATATCTGCCGATTCTGCCGATATTTGTATCTTCTCGGGTGAAGGTCCGTTTGAGGTTGAAATTTCACTTTTCGTCCGCCGCGACGCATCGCAATTGAACATTTCACCCGTTAACAGGGTGCACTATCGGGCGGATGGATGGAAATTGCACTGTCATATCCCTGAGCCTCTTCCCGGGTTGATGGTAAGCGGCAGCGTGCTTCCACCGCTTTTTTTGTTTCCATGCCCGGCCGTAGAAAAACCGCCTCTGGAAGACGACCCGTCCGTTATTTACTTCCGTTCTGGAACGTTTCATGACGTTGGCGAAATTACGCTCTCATCCGGTCGCACGTTATACATCGAGGGGGGTGCAATTGTTCGCGGATGCGTCAGGGCGAAGGACGCACAAAATATACGCATCTATGGCCATGGCATTTTAGATGGCAGATACGCTCCGTGGGTCCGGGAGGAGATCTATCGGATGGCCATGGTGTTTGATAATTGTCAGGGGATAAATATTGAGGGAATAACCTCTATTCATCCGCGGCTTATGACAACGGTCCTGGGCGGGAGTCAAACGGCCCAGGTTTCCTGGCTGCACGCTCTGAGCGAGATGCTTTCCACCGATGGCGTGGACATTATCGGTTCGTCAGACGTTTTGATCCAAAATTGTTTTTTTGCAACAAACGACGATTGCGTGGCCTTAAAAGCCGCCAACTGGAGCTACACACCAGCAGATGGGATCGGATATTGGAGGCACAACGTGGAAAGAGTGCAGGTCAGAGGATGTACAATCTTAAATCGCGGTTCAGGAAACGCACTCGAGATTGGGCACGAGACCTCCTGTGATCATATAAACAATGTTGTTTTTGAAGATTGCGATATTTTGGCCAAGCACGGTTATGGGGCCGTATTTGGGTTACACAACTGCGGGAAAGCAATTATTCAAAATATTACTTACCGGAACATACGGATCGAGCACCACTACGACAGACTCTTTGACCTGCGCATAGAACCTTCTGTTTTTTCTGATGGCCATCCAGAGGAACTCGGTTCGGTCGACAATATCCTCTTTGAAGATATTGATATCTCCCAGAAAGCTCTCAACGTCGGTTACACCGTGTCGGTGGTTGGAGGACACAGTCCATCATCAATCATCAAAAACGTCAAATTCCGGAGGATAAGGATTAATGGGCAAGAAATCAAAAACCTCGACGCGCTTCGACTGCATTTGCGTTACTCAAAAAACGTTATACTTCTCGATGCCACAGAACAGGAGGAACCTCCTTCGCTACTAATGAGCGAAATCCCTTCACCGGAACTTGAAAAATGGATTTTGCGAGGGTGGAACACGCTGCTGATCGCTCTGGCTTCTACCGGACAACACGGCCCGGCTTTGCCTCTAAATAGGGACATCCTTCTCGGAAGAGAAACATGTCTTCGTGCAGCGCGAATTCTCGGCAAAACTTTCGTAGGCCCCGACATTCCATTCGGCTACGCACCCCAAGACGCGGCTTTTCCCGGAACAATTCAGCTACGCAAAGAAACACTGAAGACACTCATCGAAGACGTTGTAGATAGCGCGGTACGTGCAAACTTTCGCCTGATTTATTTTTGGATCGCACATGCAGAGAATTTCACGGTTTTACAGGAATGTCTCCCCAACCTCAGGACACGCTACCTAGGGTGTCGCATCGATGGGCTCCGCAGTCTGGCTGATTACACCACAGTAACTCGGGACAAGTTGGCGGAGGAAGAAAACTTTAGTGCCGTTCAAGGTGGCCCAGATGCTGGAGAAATCGAGACTTCCATGATGCTTGCATTAGAGCCATCACTCGTTCACATGCGCCTGGCTGAGGAGCTCAATTCAGAACCTCTCACTTCTCCGGTGGAAAAGATCATGACCGAAGGAGTGGTGGCTGGTTTCGCAAACGGAGTGCTGGGGGACCAACGCTCCGCAGACGCCGGATGCGGAAACCGGTCTCTGGATCGTTCGGCGAGATTTCTTGCTGCAGAAGTTGCCGCTCTTCGAAAGGAGATGTCAAATGGCTAAACCGATTCGTCTCGCTCTGGTGGGAGCCGGACGGGTGGCCGATGTCCACCTTCAGGCAATCTCTCGATTCCCATCCCGTGCTGTTCTATGCGGCTTTGCGGAAATCCGCGAAGAGGCGCGTCTGGCACGTTCAAAGCAATGGAATGTTCCCGGTTTTGACTCGGTTGAGGCGCTTCTTGCTTCGTGCTCTCCCGACGCTCTGCTCCTGCTTTTGCCGCACCATGCCCGCCTGGAAGCCATCCGCCGGTGTATTGCAGCTCAGAAGCCTATTCTGTTAGAGAAACCGCTCGCCCTTTCCGTAGAAGAGGGCGAGAGAATTGTCGCCGAAGTGCGCCAATCGGGAGCACGTTTGCTTGTCGGCCACAACGGGCTCTACCACCCAGATTTTCTTCGAACGCACGAAATTATAGAATTCGGATGGATTGGTAAAATAACCAGTGTCCGGGCAGAATCTGCAGGCTGGCTAGGGTTTCGTCCTTGGGACTTTCGCAAGCGGGTGTCGGAAACAGGCGGGGGTGTTTGGATGGATACAGGGAGTCACCTTATCTACAGCCTTATGGCCTTGGTCGGGCAAATCGAAGCCATCCAATGTCTCACGGGGAAACTGGCGCGAAGCGAAATGGAGGGTGAGGATCACGCTCTTTTGAATCTGCGATTTAGCTCGGGTGCTCTCGGCCAAATATTTGCAAGCTACGGTCACAAACAGCCAGGCTATCTCTCAGACTGGCCAGAGGGCTATGCGCTGAGTATCCAGGTCACAGGGACGCTCGGATCGGTAAAATATGAGCTTTGTCCGCGGGGCGGAGTAACACTTTTTTCGGAACACCCCGAGGCACCCGCCGGAGCAAGTAAAGGATGGAGCAGCCTCGCTGAACCTGCTCCTTTCTCCTCGAGTTTCGAGCGCCAAATGGGACACTTTCTCGATGTTGTCGAAGGGCTCTCTGAACCTGCGGTTTCGGCTGATAACGCCATGGCTGTTCTCCGCATTTTGCGTGCCGCCTACACCGCCGAAGCCGCCGCGTATTGCTCTATCTAATACCATGAAAAAAATAGTTCTTTGTTTTGGAGAAATACTTTTGCGAATCGCTCCGGCCAAAGGCAAGCGGCTCCGCCAATGCCTCCCTGGAGAATTAGCCGCCACTTTTGCTGGGGCCGAGGCAAATGTCGCCTTTGCTTTATCCCAATTTGGAACAAACGCTCGTTTTCTTGGTGCAATTCCTGACAACGATCTCGGTTCCGCCGCAGCCGCTGCCCTTCAGACTGGCGGCATTGATACTGCCTATCTTCTGCGCAAACCCGGCACGCGGCTCGGACTGTTCTATTACGAACCAGCAGCCGACCCTCGCCCCGGAAAAGTCATTTACGACCGTGACGGGAGCGCAACAGCCCTGTCTGCTCCGAGCGATTACCCAATGGAAGAGGCCGTCACCGGAGTCAGTTGGATTCATCTCAGTGGAATCACGCCCGCGATCAGTCGGCAAGGTTTTAAATCCTGCCTGGCTCTTGCAAAGTTAGGGCAAGCCAAGGGCATACCTGTCTCCCTCGACCTAAACCTCCGGTCACAGCTCTGGCGCTGGTCGCCTAACGAATCTCCTCGCCAGCTAATGCAGCGTTGTTTACAGGAGCTTCTACCACTTATTTCAACCTTAATTGCCTCTGACGGTCAGGTCTCGGATGCTTTCGGGATTGAAGCTGAACTCAATGGAGAAAAAAGACTGTCCGAAGCAAAAAGGTTAATGCAAACGCTTGCCTCAAGATATCCCCGGCTCGAACGGATTGTCTTCTCTCACCGTGAAACCGTTAGCCCGGACCATTCGCGCATCGGCGGCTTGCTTTACGAAACAACCTCCGGCAGGTTTTGGCTCGCTCCCTCTCTTGAAAACGGAAATTTTTCACCATACGACATTCGACGGGTGGCCGATCGTCTCGGAACAGGGGATGCGTTTGCTGCAGGTTATATTCATGCAACTTTGGAAAACGATTCAGCGGAGGGTGCGGATGCCATCGCGTTTGCTGCCGCAGCAGGAGCCCTCGCACATAGTATCGAGGGCGATTTCAACTGGGTTGACGCGGCCGAAGTGCAAAGTTTCCTCCAGTGTGATACACACCGCGGAATTGTCCGCTGAGCCTAAGCCAAATATGAAAATCAAATCGATTGATGTCGTCAGAAAACCACTTTCACTCTGGGGAGCATTTTGGGACGCTCAAAAGCACGCCCCCAGCGCAACCCCCCTCTCTCGGCACGATGCCTATTGCCATTCCCTCGAGAGTTGGTGGTGGCCTCAGGCTCAGGTTCTCGTCCGTATTTGCACAGAGTCCGGAGCCACTGGTGTAGGTTGGGCAGAAGATGGAACAGGAGCCTCTTCCGGAATTTTGGACTCGCACTTTCGTCAGTTACTCATTGGACAGGATGCTCGAAACATTGAGAAAATCTGGGACATTCTCTACCGCAGCTCAATACCTTACGGACGTCGTGGAGCTGCATTGATGGCTCTCAGCGCGGTCGATATCGCACTCTGGGATTTGAAAGGCAAAGTCTTAGGTAAACCTGTTTACGAACTGCTCGGAGGCAAAGTTCACGATCAATTACCCGCTTATGCAAGCCACCTCCAACCCGTTGCAATGGAGAAATTTATCGAAGAGGCAAAGGCCTACGTGGCGGAAGGCTATCGCGGTATGAAAATGAGAATGCCCGGCAGTCCACGACATGGTTCCGAAGGAGTTCGCATGAACTTGGAGCGAGTAGAGGCGATCCGCAATGCAGTTGGAATGGATGTGGATCTTATGGCCGATGCCTACATGGGTTGGGACTTTCGTTTTGCCTGTCAGATGGTTCGCGAGCTGGCACCCTTCCGTCTTGGCTGGATTGAGGAACCACTTCTTCCCGATGAAATAGATGCCTATGCCGAACTATGCACACTCAGCCCTGTCCCCGTCGCTCACGGAGAAAATGAGGCAACCCGTTGGGGGTTTCAAAACATCATCAGACGCAAAGCCGCTCACATGCTGCAACCTGATGTCTATCGGGCCGGAGGTATTTCAGAGGTTCGAAAGATCGCTGCTCTTGCGCAAGCAGCAGGACTCGAAGTCGTACCCCACGCACTAGGCTCCCCTACTCTCCATGTCTTTTCAACTTTACCAAATTGCCGGATGGTGGAAGTACTGACAATTCCAGTGTGGGCAAAGGATCAGCTTTCGAGCCAGCCGCCTCTCTTCCTCGGAGAACCACAGCCTGTCAATGGTCACATACAACCCAGCGATTCGCCTGGCCTGGGAGTGAAGATAAATCCAGAAGTCGCTCCTGAACTTTCTCACTGGTGACCTCTCATCAAGGTTACACTTGGTATTCGCTCCAAAACAGTTTTTCCAACCAGGCGACATTTCTCACGCTTTTCGTGACGAGGCGCAAGGATTTTTCGGTGTGGCAAAGCGCGCGCGGCTTGGGACGAAAGGCTGTAGGGACAAGCTCCTGCCCGAGGAGCCAGAGCAAGCGCACCACCGCCACGACGGGAAAGAACAGGCCGCAGGAGAACAGGTGTGAGAAACGCAGGTGAGGTCGTTGAATATCATAAAGACCCAGAAAGAATTGGAGCGGCATTCTAAGGATCGCATTTAAACTAGTTTTTCTTGACTCAGGTGCCTTGGGCCGTGTAGGAGGAGAGTCTCCTATTCGCATTATGAAACGCGCTCTTTGTTTAGAATTCGGCTTGGTCAGAAGCACCTATAGATTCACAGTCGCCGCACTGATCGCCATATCTACCTTGGCATGCCAAATAAATCTTCGGGGCCAGGATTTTCCAAACAGCTCGGACCATCCGCTTCTCAAACGTGTGAAAGGCTCCGAGATTTTCTTTTCAAGCAAATCGGAATTTGATCGTCTGAAACTCGCTTTGAGCAAGCTCGAATGGAGTGGGGCGGAAATGGCTCTGAAACCCTACGAAAGCACCACCGTGGAAGGCCAACGCTTGACTAATTATTACATGATACCGGAGGGTATTAGTGTGTTCGAGGCTTTTCGAAGTTACGAACAGGAGCTAAAGGAACAAGGCTTCGAAATTCTTTTCTCCGGTCAGGGTGACGAAGTTGAAACACCCAGCTATGGCAACCAGATCGCCCAAGAAATTCTCAAAATGACCGGAACTTATGGCACCCCCGAGGAAAAGGCTCAATGGCCTTTCCAGCAGAATGACGAAAAAACTGCAAGTTACATCGCTGCCCGCAAGCGCGATGAATCCGGTGAAACCTATGCCAGTCTCTACATAGTGGCAAATACCCACCAGAATTGGCTAGGAAAACTCCCGGTCGGACGAACACTGGTCAGGCTCGATGTTTGCGAAGTTAAACCCCGCGAACAACGGATGGAGTTTGTCACAAGCGAGAAAATGGCGGGGGAAATTTCGCTCAACGGACGGATTGCCCTCTATGGCATCCTTTTCGACTTCAACTCCTCCAAAATCCAGACTGCTTCAGCCGCTACTCTCAATGAAATTGCCAAACTGCTTCAGGAAAAACCGGAGCTGCAAATTTTGGTCGTCGGACACACGGACGCTGTTGGCAGCTTCGATTTCAACAAAAAACTTTCCCAAGAGAGGGCCGACTCGGTGAAAACCGCCCTGGTCGAGCGGGGAGTATTGGCAAATCGGCTCTTCCCTGTGGGAGTGAGCTTTGCGGCCCCTGTGGCGACAAACAAAACCGAAGAAGGCCGTGCCCAAAATCGAAGAGTCGAGCTCGTAGACTTGGCCGCAGGAAAGTTTTAACTAACTTCATGTCCCTTAGCGGGGCTTCTAGCGGGGTGCTTCCGACCGTTCTGTCGCTCCCAGTCAATTGCTAATCCGCACTTTGCCAAAATAGAAAGTCTGACTTCGAATTCATCGCCCCAGAAAAAGGCACCCACTCCGTAAGAGAATTTTCCTCTCTAACTTCAAGCTCGTGTGATAGAAGGTGTCTCGATTTATAGTGCGTTGCTGGACGCGCGAAGCGCCCTTGGACTGCGGCAATTCCTTTGCCGCCCTGGGGCTTGGGGACGGAGACGCAGGAGTGGATTCGTTACGCCGGTGGCGAGGGATGTCCGGTCCGCTGCGCTGACGTTCGAGGGCTGGGAAGGAATCCCAGCAGTCCAAGAGCCTTCGGCGTTCATGGCAGGGGCAGAAAATGGTTGAAAGGTGTTCTTCTCGATGGGACAGAATGAAGTATGCCTGACCCTTGGCCGCACGCTCCTCCCCATTGGGTTTTCAGTCCCGGACACTATTTTATCACGGCATCCACCTACCACAGAGAATCTCTTCTCTCGACCGACGAAAAACGTGATGTGGTGCAGGGGATCATGCTTGATAGTGCCGCGAGCCATGGATGGCAAATGAGGGCTTGGGTCATTTTGAGCAACCACTACCATATGTTGGTGCATTCTCCCGAAGTGGGCGGCGAGTCGCTTGGTATCTGGCTTTGTGATTTTCACCGAACCACCGCCGGAAAAGTCAACGAGATCGACAAAAGCCCCCGGAGAAGGGTCTGGATGAACTACAGGGACTCTCTAATATCCCATCAATCCCATCAAACATCGTATCTTGAGAGACTGAACTACATTCATCAGAATCCGGTCAAACATGGGTTGGTTGCCACAGCCGAGCAGTATCCGTGGTCGAGCTACCGATGGTTCATAACTCATGCTTCCTCTGGATTAGCTCAGTCGGTTTCCCGATTTGGGTCAGACCATCTTAACGTTTGGGACGATTTTTGAAAAAGAGGGGCGGTGGGTGGACGCGCGAAGCGCCGATTGATGAGGGGGACTTCATTTGCTGGACGCGCGAAGCGCCCTTGGACTGCGGCAATTCCTTTGCCGCCCTGGGGCTTGGTGACGGAGACGCGGGGGTGGATCCGCGAGAATGATCGAGAGTGATCAAAGGCCAAGAACAGGCCAAGGCAAAATCAATCCCCAAAAAAACTACAACGCTGTAGAAATTTTTTTATTTTTTTTCTTGCGCGTTCCTTTGCGGTGTCGTAAAAGCTGATCATGAGCGCGAGCTGTAATTCGCATGCGTTCCCCAATACCAAACCTTAAATCCAGAACCCGATCAAACTATGAAACTGCACTACCAAAAAACCGCCGCAGTCGCTGCGGCTCTCGGCGCTCTCCTGTTTCCCGGAGCGCAATCCCTCAAAGCGGCCGCATATGTCTGGAACAGCAATACCGACAATGCGACGCTTCAGACAAACGCAAACTGGAATCCGAACGACAGCAACCCCACAGCCTCGGGTAACCACACCTACCAGATCGGCGGCGCGGGAAGTGGCACTGGGAATCCGCTGTGGAGCAGCGGGACGATAAACGCCAACGCAACCGTCAATCAACAGGGGCTCACGGTCAAAGCAGTCAATCCCGGCGGCGCCTTCGCTATAAACGGCATATATAACCTCATCGGCGGCTCTTTGATCCATCGGGAGAACAACGCCACTTTTACGCGTCGGCTGTTTGTCCAAAACAACGGAACCCTCAACGTCAATGGCGGTGCGCTGGGGACGGAGACGGGCGATAACTTATTACGAGGGTACATTGATGCGCAGGGAGCCAACGCCAAAATCAACCTCATCAGCGGATCGATCCTTGACGGATCGCACCTCAGAACAACTAATAATGGAACCATCAACCTCCAAGGCGGCAACTTCTCAATCACCACGCTCACGCTGGGACATGAGACTTGGAAAGCGGACACCGGGTATTTGAACGTCACCGGGGGTTCCACTTCCGTCGGGACATTTAATCTTGGTGCTAATCGAACCGACCACAACTCAAAATTGACGTTCGGTGCTGGGAATGGAACCCTAAGCATCACTACTTTCAACTTCGGGGGTCCTGCTAATCAATCAAAAATCGATTTCCTGACTGGCACGGGTGGCGCTCTCACCATCAACGGCTACACCTCATCCAGCTACGAAACCTGGTGGAATGACAACAGACTTCTCTGGAACGGGCAGAGCAAGAGCGCCCTCGGAGGAATAGCCTTCAGCGCGACGGATTTCTTGGTGACAGGTTCGACGTTGACGCTCGTCCCCGAGCCGTCGGCCTTCGTGATGATGCTCTCCGGGGTCGGCACGTTGCTGTTGCTTCGCCGCCGGAGATTCTAAATTGTCCACGGCTGCTTAGCTCTTCATAGTTAACGATCGTCCAATCGGGGCGGCTTGAGCGTGTTATTGCCAAGCTGCCCCGTTTGCTTTTCCATCGGCTTGGTGACAGGTCAACCTTCCTCCGCATTCCAACCGACCGCGACACCGAAATTGCCCCAAACACCCATTATGTCCCGTTGCATCCTTCTTTTTACCATGGACGAGTGTCGCTACGACGCGCTCTCGTGCTACGGCGGACGCGCCATCGCCACCCCGCACATGGACGCGCTCGCGGCGTCGGGCATTCGGTTTGATCGCGCGCTGACGCCGTCACCCGTCTGCCTGCCTGCGCGTTGCGCGTTGCTCTCCGGGCAATATCCCCACCGCACGGGGATGGTCTCGAACACCGTGGACCGGCTGCTCGCGCCCGAGACGCCGAATCTTTTCAATCTCGCCAAGAGCGCCGGATGGACGACTGCGCTGACGGGAAAATGCCATTTCACCGCGACGCCCTACGCGCAGCTTACGTATGGGAAGCCATTCGATGGCGAGGCGATTCGCGACTATCTGCTTTCGCTCGGGCTCGATCATCTCGCGCTGTGCGATGGCAAGGTCGGGACGTTTTGGTTTTGGGACGAATACAGCAGGGGGCTGAAAGAAGCCGGGCTTTTTGAGAAGGTCGCTTTTCATGGGCAGCCCGCGCAGGCGCTTTTGTTTCCGGGGCCTGAGGAATGGCATACGGACGCTTGGACTGGGCGGCAGGCGGTCGAGTATCTGGAGGCGCACGACGCCGAGCGTCCGCTGCTGCTGTGGGTTTCCTTTCCCGGCCCGCATTATCCGCACGACCCGCCCCGGCGCTACCTCGACCGCGTGGACGAGAGCCAGCTGCCGTTGCTGCGCTGGCGTGAGGGGGAGTTTGACGGCGGCGACAAAGCGCATTGCCGGAGCTTCCGGCGTCCGCTGGAAGAGGAAGCGCCGCCTGCGCGCTGCGAAGGCGGCAGCAATCCTGGCGGCTCCTCGCGCTACACCGACGACGAGTGGAAAGAAATCCAGCGGCATTACCTTGCCAACGTCGCCTTGATTGATGATGCGGTCGGCGAGGTGCTTGCCGCCGCACGGGAGAAATTTGGGGCGAACCTCGATGTGATACTCACCTCGGACCATGGGGACATGATGGGTGCGCACCGGCTGTGGGGGAAGGGGTTTTGCGCGTATGAAGAAGTGATCAAGGTGCCGTTTCTCGCGTCCGGGCCGGTTTTTGTCGGCCATGCGGCCCAAGGCCAACCGAGCGACGCACGCGTGAGCCTGCTCGACATTCTGCCGACGGTGTGTCGCATGGTTGGCGTCGAGGTGCCCGCGCGGTGCGACGGGCGCGATCTGCGTCAATCGCTGGCCGATGGCGGGCACGAGCTGCTTTTTTCGTTTCATGCGGGGTTGCTGATCGCCGACGATGGGCGCTGGCGGCTCTCGATCAACCAGGTCTCGGGAACGGTCGAGCTTTACGATTTGGAGAAGGACCCCGGTGAGTATGAGAACCTCGCGCATGTGCCCGAGGGGCAAGCCGTGCGGTGCCGTTTGGAACGCGCCGCGCTCGAACATCTGATGACGGCGGCACTCGATCCCGCGCAGCCGCCCATCGCCTCGGTCAACAGCTTCCTTCGTCTCGAGTCCTTGAAACCGAAATTCAGCGTGAATGAGTCAAGTTTCTCAGAAAGAGTTTAACCACGGATTACACGGATTCACACGGATCACTCTGGTTTTTATCCGTGGTCATGCCTGAAATCCGTGGTCAAAATGGTCTGAGGCCACGCCTCGCTAGAAAGAACCTCGCAACTATGAACAACGCCAAGCTGGACGAAGCCATCCGGATTCTCAAAGGCGACGACCTGCGCACGGTCGTCGATACGCACTTTGACCGCCTCGACTGCCTTTACGCCGGCGAGCTGCTTGAACGTCCGTTCGGGCTGAGCGGCGTGTGGGGAACGGCTACCTCGAATTCGTTCACGCATCCCGAGGATTGCATCGCCGAGCAGCTTGTGTCGTTGGCGACGGTCGAACTCGACAAGCTGAAATGCGGCGCGGTTTTCCGGCCGGGGATCACGGGCGTCGGACTTTATGGCGTGCATTTCATGGACGTTTTGCTCGGGGCCGAGGTCTTTGACCTGGATGGCACGGGCAACTGGCAGGTGCATACGCTGACCACGGCCGTCGGCACGCTCGAGTTGCCCAACTGGGCCCAGCATCCCGCTTGGCAGACCGCAGCCAGGGCGGCCGAGTTTTTTGTCGAGCACGCGCCGGGCAGTGTGGTCTTTGAGACGCCCTGCATCAGCAGTCCGCTGAATATCGCGATCAATCTTTACGGTCAGGAATTTCTGATGGCGCTGCTCGAAGAGCCCGAGGCCGCCCATCACGACATGCGAGTGATCACCGACCTGATGCTTGGCATCCATGGGTGGTATATCGAGCGAGTGCCTTGGCGGCAGCGGCAGGCGGCGGCCATCGGACGCGTCACGCCACCGGGGTTTGGGCATTTGTGCAGGTGCAGCGCCACGATGCTCTCCGAGGAGCAGTATCTGGAGTTTGTGATGCCGTATGAGCGCGAGGTGCTCGCGTTATTCCCCCGGGGAGGTTTCATGCACCTGTGCGGGTTCTACACACAGCTCATTCCCGCGTGGCAACACTTCGACGAGCTGAAGGTTCTACAGGTTAACGACGACGCGAGCGCGGATTTGCCCGAGTATTTCCGCCGTCTTCCCGACGACCGCGTTTTTTACAATCTCGAATGTCCGCAGATGCCGTGGCGGGAGGCCGAACGGCTGACCTCCGGCTGCCGGATCGTGCATACCTGCGCGACGAATACAGCGGAGGCATGGAGCCGCGACTTTGCCGCCGCCGCAAACGCGGGCGAATTTGAGTTGCTGCGGGCTTGGTAAAGGAGCGCGGGCATCTTGCCCGCTTCCACCCGTGCGGGCCGATGCGCGCCACTTTTTATTGCGCGAAGCGAGCCCACCCGCCAGAGTTCTTAATCCCCCAGAAAACAATGAAACCCACCTACTACCAAAGACTACGATCCACTGCTCTCTTACCCGCACTCTGCATCCTCATGGCCTCGGTGGCGTGGGGCGAGGTGCCCGCAGGAAACCGTCTGGATTGGAATGCGGGCGGGGGCATTTTGAACGCCGGGGTGGTCGGGGAGTATTTCGCCAATACCGACCTCGGCGGTGAACCCGAATTTACGCGGCGGGAGCCGCGGATTGCGTTTGATTGGGGGGAGGAGCTGACGCCCGGCGGTTCGGTTTCGCCCGCGTATCGGCGGGTGTCTCGCAACGGGTTTTCGGTTCGCTGGACGGGGCGGTTGTTTTCCCGATTCACGGAGACTTATCGGTTTGTGGTCGAAGCCGACGACGGGGCGCGGCTGTTCCTGCGTCCGGAGGGCGAGGAAAAATGGACGCCGGTGATCGAAGGGTGGAAGAGCCCCGGCCTGCATGTGGGCGAGTTTCCTATTGAAGCCGGGCGCACCTACGAGATGCGGCTCGAATACCGGCAGAGCGGCGGCCCTGCGAAGGTGCATCTCTCGTGGGAAGGGGCGTCCTTTCCGCGCGAGACGGTCGAGGCCGTGACGAGCCTCGGGATGGACTCGCCGAAACGCCCTGCGCTGATGGCCAACGCCTACGAGGGGAGTTGGTATGTGATTCCGAGCCCACGGCGGGAAGAGAAGCTCAAGCGCTGCGCCGAGGGCTGGCCCGCCGAGGACTTCCAGTTCATCGTCCATTATTCCGGCAATCATCATGTGCCGGGCACGTATCTGCTGCGTTTCGCAGGGCGCGCCGACGTGAGCGTGCAGGGGAAAGGTGAATTTCTTTCGGTTGACCGGACGACAAACTTTGGGAATGAGTTGAAGTCCAGCAGCAACGGGGACGGCTACGACCAGGCGACCAACACCACCGAGGCGCTCTTCGTCGCGTCGCCAGAGAGCACGGGCGTCACCTTCCACTTTCTCAACACCGACCGGGACGGCGAGTTTGGTGCCGATGGGGAGCCCGAGCGCGACGGGCTCACCGAAATCTGGGTGCAAAAACCCGTGCATCCCTTTGCCGATACGCCGCATGAGGCGGGCGAGTGGTTCAGCCGGGCGGTGAAGTCGCTCTGGGAACGGTTCACCACGACCCGGTGGACGGATATCAACGCCGCCAAGCTCAAGGACCCCGACGATCACACCACGAGCACCTGCCTCGCACCGTGGGGAGACGGAGAAGGGCTCAAACACGCGCTCAAGGTGCTCTTTGCGAACGAGACAGGCTCCGATCTGTGGGTGCAGGTGCCGCATCATGTGATCGGGGGAGAAACCGAAGGAAAGAACGACGAGTATGTGCGCAACATGGCCAAGCTCCTGCGCTACGGCTGCGACGCACGCGGACGTCCTTACGACAGCTTTCAGAAAAATCCGGCATTCCCTGGGCTGAACCCGAACTTGAATGTCTATGTGGAGTTCTCGAACGAGGTGCCGTGGAATCACGCCGGGCAGTTTCCGCAAAGCGGATGGCTGACGCAGCGCGCGGAGTGGGAAGTCGCCAACGGGACGGAGACGGGTAAGATCATCAATTTTGACGGGCAAGCCACCGACCCAGGATTGCGCGCCACCCGTTACGTCGGTCTGCGCGTCCGGCGCATTAGCGAGATTTTCCGGGAGGTGTGGGGGGATGAAAACATGCCGCTGACGAGCCGGGAGCCGCGCATTCGCCCCGTGATGATGGGCCAATACGCCAACCCGCGCATTCCCTTGCACACGCTGCATTTTCTGGATGCCTACTTCAACAACGCCACCGGCCAGCATGTCGCCGACCCGCGCCCGGTGAATTATTACCTGTGGTCCTATGGCGCGGCGTCTTACTACGGCAGCGACAATCCTTATGGGCTGCTGCAAGATTTCCATTGGCCGAATGCCGACGCGGAGAGCCCCGCGCTCGCCGATGGGCAGGCGTCGGTCGCTCCGGACAACGTGCCCGGCTGGAAATTCGAGGGCCTCGCGGGGATTTACCGCAACGCCGCTCGGAAGCGCATCGCGCCCGGCGAAACCTACACCGCCGGGGACAAAGTCGAGGCGGTCTATGAATTTTTTGGCAAAGGCAAGGAGACGGTGGATGTCATTGATCTCGCGGAGAACAAACGCGTGATGCGGCGCAAGCTGCAGGATGGTCGGCGACCGGCTGGGCAGTTTGTCTTTTTTGTTGTCGAAGACCGCAGATTTCCGCTGCTGCTCGAGCCGGGGAGGGGATATCGTTTTGAGAATGCGAGCGAGATCGCGGTGGCGAGTGAGGGGATTGTCGGCGAGAAGGGCGATGCGCGCGTTGACTTGGGGTTTGCGTATGACGCGCCCGAAGGGAGCCAGGGCATCTTTCTCGCAGGCCAATCGACCGCCACGCTCGACCTCGATCTACCGGGAGAGGATGTGTATGCCATTCGCTATCAACTCGCCCAAATCCGCGACCAGCGCGGCGTGAAACCGGATGGCAAGGGATTCGAGGATACGCTGCCCAATCCGCTCGATATGTTCCTTGTGCGGGGGGATGGGGTCGAGGAGCGCATCACGATGGCCAGCCGGGACAGCATCGAACCCGGCACCGGGCCGAACGCGCACGGTGATTTTGCGCGGAGCACGGTGTCGTATCAGGTCTGGGGCAGTGCGCCTTTCCGGGCATCGGGCAAGGTAAAAATTCGATTCGCGGGCACGGCAGCCTCGCCGGAGAATGTCGTTTTTGTTGATGACATCCGGCTGGCCAGCGTCGGTGCCTTTGGCAAGAGCAGCATCCCATCGAGCGGACGCGCCACGGGTGAGACGGCGGTCGCGGAGTGGTTTGATGCCAAGCGCAAGCAATACTTCTATGGGCAAGCCTACGGCCTACACGCTGGGATTTACGAAGGCGGGTGGTATCCGGGCGGGGACTGGGAGCGGACGCCGATCCAGCTGTATTTCTCGATGCATGGCGAGCCGATTCGTGGGATCGAGCGCGACATCCAGCGCTTTTACGACACGCTCGGCGCGCGCGTCCAATGCGACTATACGCTCAACCTCACCGTGCCGACCTACGACTATCATGTGGCAACGAATTATCAGCGGGTGAAGGCGTGGGACGACGTGCAGGCCGAGCCCGCCACCGAAGCCGATTTTGGCCTGCCGCCGGGCAGCCTGCCGGTTGAAAAGGCGCTGTGGGGCGTCGCGACCGACAAAACGACGGGTGCCATCGGGAAGCGGGGAGGGCTCCTTTCCTGGAACATCATCGCTCCGCAATCGGGCGATTATTTTTTCCAGATCACCCTGGCTCACCCGGCGGACTTCGCGCTATTTCTCGACGGCAATGAAGTCGTCCTCGAAGGGAACGATAGCACTACCGCCACGGGCCTCGCCAAGGGGCTGACCAAGGGACTGCATGCCGTGCGGTTGCAATCCCGCGGGGACCGTCCGGTGGATGTGTTGGGGCTCGATTGGGGGCGGCTGGAGAGCGCGCCGAGCAAGGTTGATGCAGGCGAGAGTCAACGGGCGCGATTGCCGGATGCGAAGCTCACCCTGCGCGGCAGCATTTCCGATCCCGACTCGAAGCCGGTCGCCCGGTGGTCGGTTCAGCGTCAGCCGTCCGGCGCCAACGTGGTCATCGAACGTCCGGACCAAGCCGAGACCTCGGTAGTGCTCGACGCGCCGGGCGAGTATCTCTTCGCGCTTGCGGCCATCGATGGCGGCAATCCCGAGGTGCGGGCGTTCACGTCAGTGATCGTCGAACCGGACGGCGAAAATATTCTGGTGAACTCCGACTTCTCTGAGCCGTTGGCCGAGTCGGTGGATTCGTGGGTCAACTCGAACACCTGGACGCCCGGCTGGTTGAACGTCCGGGAGCATGGGCGCTGGCGGCACGATGCGGAAAGTGGGGTCGTCGAATCGCTCGCCGACGGATGGGGCTTCTGCATCGCGCAGATCGTGCATGACCAAGGCCGCTGCCGGGGGATGCAGCAGCTTGCCGTGTGGGCCAAGAGCGAGAGCATCGTGGGCGAGACGCCGCGCGTGTATGTTTTTGGAGCGAACGAGACGCCTTTCCGGCTGGCACTCGGGGAACGTGGAACCCACCGCGGCCCGATGCGCCTCGATAGCGTCGAAGCCGTCGGGGAAAGGTTGCTCGAAGCGGACATTGGGGCAACTCCCGGCGGCGATTGGCAGACGTTCCGATTTCCCGTGGATTTCGGAACCGGCTTTGAATACGTGATCGTCGTCGTCCAGACCGGCGGGGGGAAGCTCCTGCTCGACGAAGTGCAGCTCACCGGCGCGGTGGCCCCGTGAACGCGAAGGCGCATCGGAGAATGATCGACTGCTTCGATGGCAATCCGGCAGATGCGACCTAGTAAGACTTTGCCCCAAACATCAAAAAAAAAATATGACCCCATCAAATCAGAATGTCCCTCGCGGCGAATATCCGCGTCCGCAATTTCAACGCGAGCGTTGGCTGTGTCTCAACGGAACGTGGGAATTTGAGTTTGATCCCGGCGACTCGGGGTTCGAGCGCGGGTTGCACGAGCGACCGTTGACGGGTTCGATCACCGTCCCGTTTTGCCCGGAGTCCTCATTGTCCGGCATCGGCGACACGGATTTTCATCCCGTCGTCTGGTATCGCCGGGAGGTCTGCATCCCGGCGGATTGGGCAGGCAATCGTCTGATTTTGCACTTCGGCGCGGTCGATTATGAAACGACCGTCTGGGTCAATGGCCAGGAGGTCAAGCGGCATCGCGGCGGGTTCACCTCGTTTTGCTGCGACATCAGCGACGCAGTTTCGCCCGGGGAAAACGCGACGATCGTCGTGCGGGCCCGCGACTACCCGCGCGACCCGAAGCCGGAGGGCAAGCAATCCGACAGGTATTCCAATTACGGTTGTTTTTACACGCGCACCACGGGCATTTGGCAGACGGTCTGGCTCGAGCCCGTCCCGCCGGTGCATTTCCGCCGTCCGCGCATCACGCCTGACGTCGCGGGCCGACGCTTCGTCGTCGAAATGCCGATGAGCCAGAGCAAGCCCGGCTTCCGCGCGCGTGTCGCCGTTTCTTGGGAAGGGCGCGAGTTGGCCGTCGCCACCGCTGAATGTTCGCATGACCTTTCGCCTCGCGTCGTCCTCGAATTGCCGGAGGGCGAGGTTCGCCTTTGGGGGCCCGGGCAGCCAAATCTTTACGATCTCGATTTCCAACTCATCGGCTCCGATGGGGCCGTGGTGGACGCGATTTCGAGTTATGCGGGGCTGCGTGGAATCGCCATCGATGGGCGCAAGGTCTTGATCAACGGCCAGCCGGTTTTCCAGCGGCAGATTCTCGACCAGGGTTATTATCCGGACGGCATTCTTACCGCCCCGAGTGATGACGCGCTGCGTCGTGACATCGAGCTGGCGATGGAGGGCGGATTCAATTGCGCACGGCTTCACGAGAAAGTTTTCGAGGAGCGGTTTTTGTATCATGCCGACCGGCTCGGCTACTTGGTCTGGGGGGAATTCGGAAATTGGGGGATGTGGGGAATCGACCGGCGTTGCTCTCCCTACTATCATCATGCCTACGCGGCTGCGATGACGCAGTGGCTGGAAGCCA
Organism: uncultured Chthoniobacterales bacterium; assembly: GCA_937924445.1. Taxonomy (GTDB): domain Bacteria; phylum Verrucomicrobiota; class Verrucomicrobiia; order Chthoniobacterales; family CALDSX01; genus CALDSX01. Next base: position 1,019 of record CALDSX010000009.1, on the reverse strand, counting down.
TCAAACGCGACTACTCGCATCCGTCGATCATCGGCTGGTGCGGGCTCAACGAAGAGGGACGGCAAAAGGAAGACCGCATGGTTGCCCTCGACGACTTGCAGCTCGGGATGTTCCTCGCCGCGAAGGCCAACGACCCGTCCCGTCCGGCTCTGGATGTTTCCGGTCATGTGCATGCGGTGCGCGAAACCGACGTGTATGATGTTCACGATTACGAGCAAGACCCCGAGAAATTTGCCGCGAGCTATGCCGGGCTCGCAGAAAACCAAGTGCCTCACGAAGACCCCAACGCCGGCACCAGCTACCAGGGGCAACCGTTCTTTGTCAGCGAATTTGGCGGCATCAAGTGGAATCCGGAATCCGAGGCGGACGGTGACGCGTCGTGGGGCTACGGCTCCCCGCCGAAAACCTTGGAAGAATTCTACGCACGTTTCCAAGGGCTTTGCCATGCGCTGATGGACAACCCGAACGTCTTCGGATTTTGCTACACGCAGTTGACCGACACGTTTCAGGAACAAAATGGCATCACGTATTTTGCCCGGACACCAAAATTTGACCAGCGACGGCTGCGGGAGATTTTGGGTAAGAAAGCAGCTATCGAGCGATCGCCGTGACGACGCGTGTATCAAGGGAAAGCGGACATCGGCGCAACTCCCGAATCCCGGCGGTGATTGGCAGACGTTCCGATTTCCCGTGGATTTCGGAACCGGCTTTGAATACGTGATCGTCGTCGTCCAGACCGGCGGGGGGAAGCTCCAGCTCGACGAGGTGCAGCTCACGGGGGCAGTTCCCGAATGAATGGGAGTAACTGCTCAGGTAGCCGCCCGCCTTGAGGCGGCCACCTGTGAGTGAATGGCGGGGCGCACGCACCTGACGCATGAGCGAGACTCACGAGGTGTTGACCGCTGGCACGAAGGGGGTGCCGAGGAACACGCGCTGCAACGCCTCCAAAGCGTTGAGGTCGTTCTTGCGTGCCGTGGAGACGTAGCCGCGGATGCGGCAGAAGTTCACGAGAGCCTCGA